>JBFWWQ010000023.1:0-20800 GCA_050246095.1 Pseudorhodoplanes sp. | reverse complement strand
ACACCGCCTCGATCGGAGCGCCGAATTCCGGCAGACCGAGTTCCTTCCAGCGCGCCGCGGAGATTTTCAGCGTCTCGAAGCCGCGGCGGACATCCTCGCCCGTCACGACCTTCTTGCCGGTGATCTTCTGCGCGTTGCGGATCGCTTCCGCCATCAGGACCGAATTGTAGACGCCGCGGTTGTAGAGGTTCTCGCCGAATTTGTCGGCGGCAACCTGGCTCTTGCCCTTATCGACGACGTGCTTCTTGATGTCCTGAAGCGCGGGATAGTTGGTGCCGACGCCGTTGAAGTTGAGCGTCAGATAGCCTTTCGCGTCGGCGCCGCCGCCGCGCGCGTCGTCCTCGCCGCCCGACCACCACACGCCGACGAACTTGTCCATCGGGAAGTTGACCTTGGCGGCTTCCTTGACCGCGGTCGGGTTCATGGCGCCCCAGCCCCACATGATCATCCATTCGGGACGATCGCGGCGCACGTTGAGCCACTGCGCGGACTGGTTCTGCATTTCCGCAGCCGGCACCGGATAGAGCTTCACGTTGAAGCCGTAATCCTTGGCGAACTGCTCGAGCAGCGGGATCGGCTCGCGGCCATAGCCGCCGTCGAAGAAGATGTAACCGATGGTCTTGCCCTTGAGCTTGTCAAGCCCGCCTTCCTTGCCGCCGATATAACGGAAGATCATCGACAGGCCGTCCCAGTAGGTCGCCGGCGGATTGAAGATCCACGGGAACTCGTCGCCGACCGCCGATGCCGACAGGCCGTAGGCCATCGACAGAATCGGAATCTTGTCGACCGCGGCCTTCGGGATCAGCTGCAGCGTGATGCCGGTGGAGTAGGGGTTGACGACGACCGGCTTCTTCGCCTTGACCTGCTCGTAGCATTCGACGCCTTTCTTGGTGTCGTAGCCGGTCTCGCATTCCTCGACGGCGATCTTGACGCCGCCGATGCCGCCGTCGCGCTCGTTCAGCATCTGCAGGTAGTCGTTCATGCCGTTGGCGATCGGTATCCCGGAGCCCGCAAAGGGTCCGGTGCGGTAGGTCAGCAGCGGCACGAAAATGCTGTCCTGAGCCTGCGCCGTCGCGACGAAAGCGGGCGCGCCCACCATGCTCGCGAAGGTCGCGCCGAGGACCAGATGTTTAAGGCGCATTGCGTTTCTCCCTTTTTGTTTGTCGCCGGCCCCGAACCGGAGCCGGCCTTCCATCGATGCCCCCGCCGGGGGCGTCCGCTGCCGGAAACCGTTCCGGAGGCGGAATTGCGTTCAGTGTGCCCTCTCAATAGGGGAAAGGCCTCACCCTCAGTTTCTGCTTGGCGATTTGCCACAGCCTGGCAAGACCGTGCGGCTCCACGATCAGGAAGAAGATGATCAGTGCACCGACGATCATGAATTGCAGATGCTCGGCCGTCGCCGCGCGGATCGGCAGGCCGAACGTCTCCGGCGCCGAGCGGATGAAGATCGGCAGGCCCCAGATCAGCGCGGCGCCGAAGAACGAGCCCATCAGGCTGCCCAGCCCGCCGATGATCACCATGAACAGGATGATGAACGACTCGTTGATGTTGAATGAGTCGGCTTCCGCCGCGCCGAGCCACAGGAACACCATCATCGCGCCGGCCACGCCGCAATAGAACGAGGAGATCGCGAAAGCGAGCAGCTTGGTCCGGTACAGGCGGATGCCGATCAGCTCCGCGGCGATGTCCATGTCGCGCACCGCCATCCACATGCGCCCGATGCGCCCGCGCACCAGATTGGAGGCGATCCAGGTCATCGCCACGACGATCGAGAGCGCCACGATATAGCGCGTCTCCGGCGTCGCGGTCGGTCCGGTCACCGGGATGCCGAACACCGTGCGCGTCGGCACCTCGATGGCGTTGGAGACGTTGTAGTTCACCAGCCAGGGAATGCGCACGAAGCACCAGGACAGGAAGAACTGCGCGGCGAGCGTGGCGACCGCCAGATAGAAGCCCTTGATGCGCAGCGACGGCAGGCCGAAAATCGCGCCGACGGCGGCGGCGACGAAGCCGGAACACAGGATCAGAAAAATAATATTGACCCCGGGAAACCAGGTCGTGAGCTTGTAGCAGGCATAGGCGCCCACCCCCATGAAGCCGCCGGTGCCGAGCGAGATCAGCCCGGTATAGCCGGTGAGCAGGTTCAGCCCGATCGCCGCCAGCGAGAAAATCAGCACCGGAATCATCACCGAGGAGAGCGTGAAGCTCGACATCGTGTTCGGCACCACCAGGAACGCGAGCGCGAGGATGATGGCAATCCCGATCCGGTCCTGCAGGATCGGGAAGGTCGCCTGGTCGGCGGCGTAGCTCGTCTTGTACTGGCCGGATTCACGGTAGAACATGGTCTCACCACATCGTCACAGGTTCGCGCCCAGCCGGAATTCCCACGCTCATATCCGCTCGATGATGCGCTCGCCGAACAGGCCCTGCGGCCGGAACAGCAGGAACACCAGCGCGATCATGTAGGCGAGCCAGCTTTCGATGCCGGAGCCGAGCAGCGGGCCCCAGTAGAATTCGCCGAGCTTCTCGCCGACCCCGATGATGATCCCGCCGACGATCGCGCCCGGGATCGAGGTGAAGCCGCCCAGGATCAGTACCGGCAGCGCCTTCAGCGCAAGAATCTGCAGCGCGAACGACACGTCCGAACGCGCGCCCCACATGATGCCGGTGGCGAGCGCGACGATGCCGGCGGTGAACCAGACAATCACCCAGATCTGCTCCAGCGAGATGCCGACCGAAAGCGCCGCCTTGTGGCTGTCGGCGACCGCGCGCAGCGCGCGCCCGATGCGCGTCTTCTGGAAGAACACGGCGAGCGTCGCCACCATGACCGAGGCGATCACCGCGGCCGCGATGTCGATCTTCTGGAACGACACGAAGCCGCCGAACACCTTCCAGTCGATGGCGCCCTTCGGGAGAAACAGCTCGTTGGCGATCATGATTTTCGGCTCACCGCCGAAAATCAGTTCGCCGAGACCGATCAGGAAATAGGTCAGTCCGAAGGTCGCCATGAACAGGATGATGTCGGGCTGGTTGACCAGCGGGCGCAGCACCAGGCGCTCGACGCCGAAGGCGAGCAGCAGCATCACCAGGATGGTCAGCCCGAGCGCGACGAAAGCGGGCACGCCCTTGGCATGCAGGCCGACCAGCGTCAGCGCCGCGAACACCACCATGATGCCCTGCGCGAAGTTGAACACGCCGGAAGCCTTGAAGATCAGCACGAAGCCGAGCGCGATCAGCGAATAGAGCACGCCCGACACCAGCCCTTCCCACAGGGTCTGGATCAAGAGATCGGGCGCGCCGCCCATCTGCACGAAGGGATCGACGAAGATTTTGTAGAGGATGTCCATTATCGGCCGCTCCCCGCGCTCGCTGTGCTCCCTCTCCCCGCCTGCGGGGAGAGGGTCGGGGTGAGGGGCTTTTGAAAGAGCGAGAATTGCGGCAAGCCCCCCTCACCCGCCCGCCGGAGCCTGTCATCGGGCGGCGCTTCGCGCCGACCCGTTGGGCGGGCGACCTCTCCCCGCAAGCGGGGAGAGGTGAAGACGGAGCAAACGTCGCGGTCGCGCGGTCCCATCATCGCCTCAATGCGCCACGCCGAGATAGGCATCGATCACGGCCTGGTTCTTCTTCACCTCGTCGGGGGTGCCGTCGGCGATCTTCTGGCCGTAATCGAGCACGACCACGCGGTCGGACAGGTCCATCACCACGCCCATGTCGTGCTCGATCAGCGCGATGGTCGTGCCGTAATGCTGGTTCACGTCGAGAACGAAGCGCGACATGTCTTCCTTCTCTTCCAGGTTCATGCCGGCCATCGGTTCGTCCAGCAGCAGCAGATCGGGCTCCATCGCCAGCGCGCGGCCGAGTTCGACGCGCTTCTGCAGGCCGTAGGGCAGGCGTCCGACCGGTGTCTTGCGGATATGCTGGATATGCAGGAAGTCGATGATCTCCTCGACGCGCTGGCGGTGCTCGACTTCCTCCGCGAGCGCGGGGCCGAAGCGCAGCATCTGCCAGAACAGGCCGCGATGCATGCGCAGCGTGCGCCCGGCCATGATGTTGTCGAGCGCGGTCATGCCGCGGAACAGCGCCACGTTCTGGAAGGTGCGCGCGATGCCGCCGGCCGCCGCCTCGTGCGGACGCATTTTCGCGCGCGTCCTGCCCTTGAACATGATGCGGCCCTGCTGCGGCGTGTAGAAGCCGTTGATCACGTTCAGCATCGAGGTCTTGCCGGCGCCGTTGGGGCCGATAATGGCGCGGATTTCGCCCTTGCGGATGTCGAAGGAGACGCCGCGGATCGCCTTCACGCCGCCGAAGGACAGCGAGACGTCCTCGACCGCGAGCAGGATTTCGCCTGCGGCGATGTCGGTCGCGCTCGGCGCCCTCATGCCGCCTTCTCCATCGCGGGCCTGCGCACCGGAATGGGCGTCATGTCGCGGATGGCGACGCGGGCGGAAATGTTGCCCTTGCGGCCGTCCTCGAAGGTGACCTCGGTGGAGATATCGGCCGCTTTCGAGCCGTCATAGAGCGCGGTGACCAGCGGCTGGTAGCGGTCGGCGATGAATCCGCGGCGCACCTTCTGCGTGCGCGTCAGTTCGCCGTCGTCGGCATCCAGCTCCTTGTGCAGGATCAGGAAGCGGCGGACCTGCGCGCCCGCCATCGGGCCTTCCTCGACGAGGGAGCGGTTCACCTCCTCGACGTGCTTTTCGATCATCTCGTAGACGCGCGGATGGCCGGCAAGCTCCTGATAGGAGCCGTAGATCACGTTGTTGCGCTCGGCCCAGCTTCCCACCGCCACGAGGTCGATATTCAGCATCACCGTGACGAAGTCGCGCTGGTCGCCATAGGCGACCGCTTCCTTGATGTTGGGATAGAATTTGAGCTTGTTCTCGATGTATTTCGGCGCGAACAGCGTGCCGTCCTTGAGCCGGCCGACATCCTTGGCGCGGTCGATGATTTTCAGGTGCCCGGTCTTCTGGTCGAAGAAGCCGGCATCGCCGGTGCGCACCCAGCCGT
Source organism: Pseudorhodoplanes sp. (assembly GCA_050246095.1). GTDB lineage: Bacteria > Pseudomonadota > Alphaproteobacteria > Rhizobiales > Xanthobacteraceae > Pseudorhodoplanes. The sequence goes on along the minus strand of JBFWWQ010000023.1, from coordinate 15,793 downwards.
CCGGCGTCTTGGTTTCGGCCGTCTTCTCCGGGTCCTTGTAATAGCCCTGGAACACGCCCGGCGACTTGAACAGCACCTCGCCCTTGTCGTCGATCTTCACGTCGACGTCGATGTTCGGCTTGCCCACGGTGTCGGCATAGATTTCGCCGTCCGGCTGCGCGGTGATGTAGACGGAGGCCTCGGTCTGGCCGTAGAGCTGCTTCAAATTGATGCCGAGCGCGCGGTAGAAGCGGAAAATCTCCGGACCGATCGCCTCGCCCGCGGTATAGCCGACGCGGATGTTCGACAGCCCGAAGCGGTTCTTGAGCGGGCCGTAAACCAGGACTTCGCCGACGCCGTAGACGAGCCGCACCCACAGCGGCACCTTTTCCTTGTTGAGGATTTTCTCACCCCATTTGCGCGCGAAATCGATGAAGAAGCTGAACATGCGGCGCTTCAGCTTGCCCGCATCCTCCATGCGCACCATGGTCAGCGTCAGCAGGTTCTCGTAGATGCGCGGCGGCGCGAAGGCGTAGGTGGTGCCGATCTCGCGGCGGTCCTCCACCACGGTCTCGCCGGCTTCCGGACAATTGACGCAGAAGCCCGCGACATAGGACTGCGCATAGGAGAAGATGTGGTCGCCGACCCAGGCGATGGGCAGATAGGCGATGACCTCCTCGTCTTCCTTGAGATCGTCGAACAGGTTGCCGTTGCGCGCGGAGATCAGCACGTTGTCGTAGGTCAGCATCACGCCCTTCGGCCGCCCGGTGGTCCCGGACGTGTACAGAATGATGGCGAGATCGCCGCCCTTGGTCTCGGCGACCGACTGTTCCCAGCGCTTGAGCGCCGCGGGGTCCTTGAGCGCCTCGCGCCCGCGCTTCTGCACCTCGTCGATCCAGGTCAGGCGCGCATGGTCGTAGTCGCGCAGCCCGCGCGGCTCGTCGTAGACGATATGCGCGAGCTTCGGCAGCTTGTCGGAAACCGAGATCAGCTTGTCGACCTGCTCCTGGTTCTCGGCAATCGCGAGCTTCACTTCGGCATGGTCGAGCACATAGGCCATCTCTTCGGCGACGGAATCGGCGTAGATCGGCACCGGGACGGCGCCCAGCGCCTGCGCCGCGCACATCGCCCAGTACAGACGCGGCTTGTTCGCGCCGACGATCGCGATGGTGTCGCCGCGCGTGACCCCGAGGGCCGCGAGGCCGGCGGAAAAGGCCCGCACCTCTTCCAGCACCTGCGCCCAGGTCCAGGTCTGCCAGATGCCGAGATCCTTGTGGCGGATGGCCGGACGCGCGCCGCGAATGCGCGCGTTCTCGAGCAACAGCTTCGGAAATGTGTCCGCTTCAGCGGGGGCCTTCGCTCCCACGGCGCGTATCTCCCTCTGTGAACCGCGCTTTTGCGCGCGTTGTTGTCGGCGGCCGGATTTCCGGTCCGCTCGCCCTCTGTCCTTATAGCACCCTTTGCAGGGCTTTGCGGCTCCCCACAAGGGCTGACTTGACAGACACGGGGGCACCCTGTTCGGTAAGGTTAGCCGTGGCGTGCGCCCGGCCTCATTCCCCGAAATCGCGCAGCCTTGGCAGGTCGAGTACGGTCAGCGCGTTGTGCTCGACCCGCACCAGGCCCTTGCCCTCCAGCGCCTTCAGGCTGCTGTTGGTCACCTGCCGGGAAACCCCCGACAGCAGGCCGATCTCCTCCTGGCTGATCTCGATCTCGGTCTCGGGGACCGGATAGAGCACCGGGTTGAACAGCCAGGCAATGCTGCGGGCGACGCGGGTGGTGGCGTCGAGGGTGCGGTCGTATTCCAAAAGCGCGATGAATTGACCCAGCCGCTCGTTGAGCTGCCGCACCAGATAGCGGTTGAAGCCCACGCTGTTCTCGAACAACCACATGAAGGTGGCGCGGTTCATCAGCGCGAGCTGCGTTTCCCGCACTGCAACAAGATCATATTGCCGCGGCTCGTTCTTCAGCACCGTCCCCTCGCCGAACCACGAGCCGGTGCGCAGGCCGGCGAGAGTCGCGGTCTTGCCCGACGCCGAGGTCATGCAGAAGCGCACCAGGCCGGAGACAATGCCGGTCCAGGCCTCGAACGAATCCCCGCGATGGCAGATGAAGGCGCCCTTGGCATAGGCCTTTTCGACGACGCCGCGGCGCGCCTGTTCGATCTCGCGCGCGTCCAGATCGTGCGACCAGAAGGCGATGCTGCGCAAGCGTTCTGCCGAGATCACGATCCGTCCGTTTTCCGCGCCGCGATACCCCGATTATGGCCGCGCCGGGCCCGCGACCTCAAGCCACGAGCGGCCCGAACCTATTCCGCCGCCTTCAGCGCCGGGGCGGCGGCGGCACGGAATTGCTCCAGCAGCGCCGCCTCATCCGCCTTGGCCGCGGTGAGGTGGCGGGCCTTCACATGGCCGAAACCACGAATCTTTTCGGGAATGGCGGCGAGCCCGACCGCCAGCGGCAGATTGTCCGGTGTCAGCCTGTCGCCGATCTCCGACAGCAGCGCCTCGTAATCGGCGATCAGCCGCCGCTCGGTGCGCCGCTCGCGCGTATGGCCGAAGGGATCGAAAGGCGTGCCGCGCAGGAACTTGAGATGCTTGAGCAGCGCGAACGCCTTCAGCATGTAGGGGCCGAAGCTCATCTTCTTCGGATGGCCGGTTTCCTTGTCGGTTCTCGCCAGCAGCGGCGGCGCCAGGTGGAACTCGAAGCGCAGATTCTCGCCCTCGAACGAATCCGCCACCTGCTTCAGAAAGGTGCCGTCGGTATAGAGCCGCGCCACCTCGTACTCGTCCTTGTAGGCCATCAGCTTGAACAGATAGCGCGCGACCGCTTCCGACAGGGCCGTCTGGCCGGGCGCCTTGGCAACCTCGATATTGCGGATGCGCGCCACCTGCCGGCGATAGCGCTGCGCGTAACGCTCGCTCTGATACGCCTGCAGGAATTTGGCGCGCCGGTCGATCATCTCGTCGAGCGTCTGCGACAGGCGGCGGTTCTCGTCCTGCGCCGCGGGCGCGGGGACCAGCGCACCGACGGCGGCCTCGTCCACGGCCACGCGGCGGCCCCAGCGGAACGCGCTCTGGTTCATCGGCACCGCCTCGCCGTTCAATTCGATCGCGCGCTCGATCGCGGCCGCCGAAAGCGGCAGCCACCCCTTCTGATAGGCATAGCCGACCAGGAAAATGTTGGTGGCGATGGAATTGCCGAGCAAGGCGGTGGCCAGTCGCGTCGCCTCGACGAACGAGACGTTCTCGCGACCGGCGGCGGCGACCAGCGCACGCTTCAGCCGTTCCGTCGGCAGCGAGAAGTCCGCGTTGCGGGTGAAATCGCCGGGCAGGGTTTCGGTCAGGTTGGCGACGATCCGGGTCGAACCGTGCTTCACCGCGGCCAGCACCTTGCGGTTGCCGGCCACCACGATGTCGCCGCCGAGAACGAGGTCGCAGCCGCCCGCCGCCATGCGGATGGCGTGGATGTCTTGCGGCCTGTTGGCGATGCGGATGTGGCTGTAGACCGCCCCGCCCTTCTGCGCGAGGCCGGCCATGTCGATGATGCCGACGCCCTTGCCCTCCAGATGTGCGGCCATGCCGAGCACGCCGCCGATGGTGACGATGCCGGTGCCGCCGACGCCGGTGACGATGATGCCGTAGGGCCGCCCGATCGCCGGCAAATCCGGGTCCGGAATTCCATCCTTCACCTCCCCCTGCAAGGGGGAGGTCGACGGCGAAACCGTCGGGTGGGGGTCGCTTGCAGGACCCCTCCCCGGATCGTCTCCGACGATCCGACCCTCCTCTTTCAGGGGAGGGAAAGCAGAAAGCGCGATCGCCTGGCCCTTTTTCGGCTTGGCGCCATGCACCGTCACGAAGGACGGGCAGAAGCCCTTCACGCAGGAATAGTCCTTGTTGCAGCTCGACTGGTCGATGGTGCGCTTGCGGCCCCATTCGGTTTCCAAGGGCTGCACCGACACGCAATTCGACTTCACGCCGCAATCGCCGCAGCCTTCGCAGACCAATTCGTTGATCAGAACGCGCTTGTCGGGATCGGGGAATTGCCCGCGCTTGCGCCGGCGGCGCTTCTCGGCGGCGCAGGTCTGGTCGTAGATCAGGACCGTGGTGCCGGGAATTTCGGCGAGCGTCTTCTGGACGGTGATCAGCTCGTCGCGGTGATGGATCGTGATGCCCTTCGGCCAGTCGGTGCCGGCGGGGTATTTGTCGGGCTCGTCGGTGACGACCGCGACCCGGTTGACGCCTTCGGCCGCGACCTGGCGAGCGATCTGCGGCACGGTGAGGCCGCCCTCGTTGCGCTGGCCGCCGGTCATGGCGACCGCGTCGTTGAACAGGATTTTGTAGGTGATGTTGACGCCCGAGGCGATCGCGGCGCGGATCGCCAGATAGCCGGAATGGTTGTAGGTGCCGTCGCCAAGATTCTGGAAGACATGCCCGCGCTGCGAGAACGGCGCCTCGCCGATCCAGTTGGCGCCCTCGCCGCCCATATGCGTGTAGCCGAGGGTGGAGCGGTCCATCCACTGCGCCATGTAGTGGCAGCCGATGCCGGCATAGGCGCGCATGCCTTCGGGCACGACGGTCGAGGAATTGTGCGGGCATCCCGAGCAGAAATACGGGGTGCGTTGCGCGACATCCTGGATTTCGCGCAAGGCGTGCTGCGCCTGTTTCAGGCGCGAGATGCGGGTCGCCAGATCGTCATGGTGGCGGCGCGCAAGCACCCGCTCCCCGATGGTGATGGCGACCTCGTTCGGATCGAGCGCGCCCTTGACCGGGAACAGCCACTCGCCCCGCTCGTCGCGCTTGCCGATGCAGACCGGCTGGTTGGCGCTGCCGTACAATTCCTCGCGCACCTGCACTTCGATCAGCGAGCGCTTCTCCTCGACCACGATGATGAGATCGAGCCCTTGCGCGAATTCCTGCAACTCGCGCCGGCTGAGCGGCCACGGACACCCGACCTTGTAGATGCGGATGCCGAAATCGTTGCATTTGACTTCGTCGATGCCGAGTTCGTCGAGCGCCTGCCGCACGTCGAGATACGACTTGCCGGTGGTGATGATGCCGATTTTCGCGTCCGGTCCGCCGGAGGTGATGAGGTGGTTGAGTTTGTTGGCGCGGATGAAGGCCAGCATCGCGTCGCGCTTGTAGTCGTGCAGGCGCGCTTCCTGGCCGAGGATGGTGTCGTGCAGGCGGATGTTCAGCCCGCCCTCGGGCATTGCATAGTCGTCGGGAATGACGATCTTCACGCGGTCGAGGCTGCCGTCGATCACGGCGGTGGATTCCACCGTCTCGTGCATGCATTTGAGCGCCGCCCAGGTTCCGCAATAGCGCGACATCGCCCAGCCATAGAGGCCGTAATCGACGATCTCCTGGACGCCGGCCGGATTCAGGATCGGGATCATCACGTCGAGGAAGTGGAATTCCGACTGGTGCGCGGTGGTGGAGGATTCCGCGGTGTGGTCGTCGCCCATGAGCGCGAGCACGCCGCCATGCTTCGACGTTCCGGCGAAATTGGCGTGGCGGAAGACGTCGCCGGTGCGGTCGACGCCGGGACCCTTGCCGTACCAGATGCCGAACACGCCATCGAACCGGCCCTCGCCGCGCAATTCGGCCTGCTGCGAGCCCCACAAGGCGGTCGCCGCAAGGTCCTCGTTCAGGCCGGGCTGGAAGCGAATGTCGGAGGCTTCGAGGAAGCGCGCGGCGCGCATGAATTGCTGGTCGAGCCCGCCGAGCGGCGAGCCGCGATAGCCGGTCACGAAGCCCGCCGTATTGAGACCCGCCGCGCGGTCGCGCGCCTTCTGCATCAGGCACATCCGGATGATGGCCTGGTAGCCCGTGACGAAGAGCCGGGACTGCGAGAGATCGTATTTGTCGTCGAGCGAGACCGGCCGCAGGGTCATCGGACGTTCCTCCTCGGCCTAATGTGCGCTGCGCCGGCGTTGATCGCCAGAGGGCGGGACAAGTTCGCGCAGAATGCTGGCCCGGCAAGATAGGTCAGCAATGCTGACATTAATCCCGGAGACGGTCAATTTCGTTCTTGCCTGTCTTCCGGGCGGGAAATTGCGCCGGGCGCCCCGGCAGGCGAAATTTGGCGCATCGCAACAATATTTATGCGGGCGCCAGTCGCGGCCCGCGCGCGCGCGAACGCATCAAGAGCCACAGCGCAATACCCGCATTCAGCACATTCCATGCGACGCCGTGCACGAAGGCGATGTGATACGACCCGGTCACGTCGAAAATCCAGCCGGTGACCCAGCCGCCGAAGGCCATCCCGAACACCGTCATCATGATGACGATGCCGACCCGGGTTCCCGCCTCCTTGGGCGAGAAATATTCGCGCACGATGATGGCGTAGCTCGGCACGATCCCGCCCTGGAACAGCCCGAACAGCGCCGAAATCACGTAGAGCGAAGGCAGGCTCTCGAAGAAGAGGTAGAGGCTGAGCGCGGTGCCCTGGGCGAGCGAGCCGATCAGCAGGGTGGCGAGGCCGCCGATGCGGTCGGCAAGGAAACCCGAGGCGATCCGGCTGACGATGCCGAAAGCGAGCATCAGCGAGAGCATCTCCGCCCCGCGCGCGGGGCCGTAGCCGAGATCGGCGCAATAGGCGACGAGATGCACCTGCGGCATCGACATGGCGACGCAGCAGGCGATGCCGGCAATGCACAGGATCGTCTGCAGCGCGCCGGGCGACAGACCGAGCGCACTCTGCGTGCCGCGCGCCACGACCAGCGGCGGCGTCTCGTGCACCTTGGGACGCCGCAGCAGCGCGAAGGCCAGCGGAGTCATGGTGACGGCGCAGAACAGGCCGACCCACACATGGGTCATGCGCCAGCCGAAATCGCTGATCGAATACTGCACGATCGGCGGCCAGATCGCGCCGGCGAGATAATTGCCGGCGGCGGCGATCGCGACCGCGATACCGCGCCGGCGCAGGAACCAGTGCGAGATGTCCGCCATCATCGGCCCGAACGAGGCGGAGGCGCCGAGCCCGATCAGGAGATGCGCGCCGGCAAAGACCCACAGGCCCGGCGCGTTGCCCGCGATCACATAGCCCGCGCACAGGGACAGCGCGCCCAGCACCACCGGCGCCACAATCCCGAAACGGTCCGACAGCCGGCCCAGCGCCACATTGCCGAAGGCGAAGCCGAACATGGTCATGGTGAAAGGCAGCGAAGCGTCGGCGCGCGAGACCGCGAATTCGGTTTGCACCGCGGGCAGCGCCACCACGACCGACCACATGCCGACGCTGCCGATCGTGCTGATCAGCACCGCGATCGACAGACGCAGCCACGAATAGGCGGAATCGTGGGCGATCCCGGCCTCGGTCATTGTCCCGGCAGTCATGCGCCCCTTCTATGGCCCCTGGCGCCGGGCCAGAAATGATCTTTCGGAATGCCAGCAATCAGGCGCGCTGATCGGCGCATCTCGTAGGTGCGCAGAGGCTACAGGCCCCAGCGCCAGAAGTCGGAACCCTCCGCGCGCATGAAGCGGGCGAGCACCATTTTGTGCACTTCCGAAGCGCCGTCGACGATTTTCGCGGCGCGCGCCCAACGGTAGATCCACTGCAGCACGGTGTCCTTGGAATAGCCGCGGGCGCCGTTGAGCTGGATCGCGACATCGGCGGCGAGGTGCAGGGTGTCGGCGACGTGGATCTTCGCCATCGACACTTCCTTGCGCGCGCGGTCGCCCTGGTCGAGCTTCCAGGCCGCATGCATGGTCAGCAGGCGCCCGATCTGGATCTGGTGCGCCACCTCGCCGAGCCTGATCTGCACGCTTTCGCGGTCGGCGAGCTTGATGCCGAAGCCCTCGCGGTCCTGCACATAGGCCTGTGCGATCTCCATGCTGCGCTTGGCGAGCCCGAGCCAGCGCATGCAATGCGTCAGCCGCGCCGGGCCGAGCCGCACCTGCGTCATCTTCAGGCCGTCGCCCACCCCCATCAGCACGTCCTCGTCGGCAACCTCGAGGCCCTGGAAGGTGAGTTCGCAGGTGCCGCCATGCTCCTCGGGACCGAGATTGCCGATCCGGCGCACCAGCGTCCAGCCGGGCTGGTCCTTGTGGAACAGGAATGCGGTGAGGCCGCGCCGCGGGTCGTCCGACGTGCGCGCAACCAGGATGAAATGCGACGCTTCCGCCGCGCCCGAGATGAACCATTTGCGCCCGGTGACGACCCATTTGCCGTTCTTCTTCTCGGCGCGCGTGCGGATCATGGAAGGATCGGAGCCGCCGCCGGGATGCGGCTCGGTCATGGCGAAGGACGAGCGCACCCTGCCCTCGACGATCGGCCGCAGCCATTTTTCCTTCTGCGCGGGCGTGCCGACCTTCGCGAGCACGTTCATGTTGCCGTCGTCGGGCGCCTGGCAGTTCAGCGCATTCGGCCCGAAGATCGAGCGGTTGGCCTCCTCGTACATCACCGCCCAGGCCATGACCGGCAGCCCCATGCCGCCGAATTCCTTCGGCGATTGCGGGGCCCAGAGCCCGGCCTGCTTGGCCTTCGCGCGCACGGTTTCGAGCAGATCGAGCCTGATGTTCTCGTAGGCGTCGTAATTCGCCGTATCGCTTTCGAGCGGGATCACGTGCTCGTCGATGAAGGCGCGCGTGCGCTGGCGCAGATCGTCGAGTTCGGGGGAGATCGTGAAGTCCATGAACGTCCTCAAATGGTTCACCGTCACCCTGAGGTGCTCGCCAGCGAAGCGAGCCTCGAAGGATGGCGGCTTGACTCAGCCGCGCAGCGCCACGCGCTGTCCGCCGTCGACCACGACCGTCTCGCCGGACAGGTAGCTTCCCGCCTTCGACACAAGCAGCAGCAGCGCGCCGTCGAGGTCGCCGTCCCGGCCGAAGCGGCCGGAGGGAATGTCGCGCAGCTTGGCCTTTCCTTCGTCGCTCGCCAGATAATCCGCGTTGATCTCGGTGACGAACCAGCCCGGCGCGATCGCGTTCACACGCACGCCGCGGAACGTCCATTCCAGCGCTAAGGCCTTGGTCAGCTGCACGACGCCGGCCTTGGCGACGGCATAGGCGGCCACGCCCTTGGAGACGCCGAAACCGAGCACCGAGGCGATGTTGACGATAGCCCCCTGCTTCTTCGCCGCGATCATGCGGCGGGCGGCTTCCTGCGCCCAGAAGAAGACGGCATCGAGATTGGTATCGAGCACGGAGCGCCAGCGTTCCTCGCTCATCTCGATGGCGCGGTCGGCATGCGCAATGCCGGCATTGTTAACGAGGATGGTGACGGTGCCGAACGCCTTTTCGGCCTCGTCGAAGGCGCGCTGCATGGCGGCGCGGTCGGTGACGTCGGCCTCGATGACGGCGGCTTTGCCGCCTTCGGTCTGGATCGCCGATTGCAGATCGGCGAGGCGGTCGCGGCGGCGCGCCACCAGCGCGACCCTGGCGCCGTTGGCCGCGAGCACGGCGGCGAAGCGGCGGCCGAGCCCGCTGGAGGCACCGGTGACCAGCGCGACCTCGCCGCTCAGGTCGAATATGTCCTTGGCTTTCATGAGCGTTTCCCCGCGCCCATAAAGCGCATCGGGCGCGGGGGCCGCAAGGGCTTCCGTCCCGCCTCGGCCGCATGACGCCCGGCCGCGACACTTCCGGATCGCAGGGCGGATGCGCTAATCTCGCCGCATGGGCCACGACCATCACCACCATCACGACCACGACCACTCGGAACTCTCGGAGACCGAATTGCGCGTGCGCGCGCTGGAAACGGTCCTCACCGAGAAAGGCTATGTCGATCCGGCCGCGCTCGATCTTCTGATCGAGACCTATGAGAAGAAGGTCGGCCCGCGCAACGGCGCGCGCGTGGTGGCCAAGGCCTGGACCGATCCGCAATACAGGAAGTGGCTGATGGCGGACGCCAATGCCGCGATCGCCTCGATCGGCTATGCCGGGCGCCAGGGCGAACACATGGTCGTGGTCGAGAACACCCCGAAGCGTCACAACATGGTCGTATGCACGCTTTGCTCCTGCTATCCGTGGCCGGTGCTCGGCTTGCCGCCGGTCTGGTACAAGTCCGCCCCGTATCGTTCGCGCGCGGTCGCCGATCCGCGCGGCGTGCTGCGCGATTTCGGCGTTTCGCTGCCGGCGGATACCGAAATCCGCGTCTGGGATTCGACCTCCGAAATCCGCTACCTCGTGCTGCCGATGCGCCCGCAGGGCACCGAGGGCTGGAGCGAGGAGAAGCTCGCCGATCTGGTCACGCGCGATTCCATGATCGGCACCGGGCTGGCGAAGGAGCCGCGATAAATGAACGGCGCGCACGACATGGGCGGCATGCACGGCTTCGGTCCGGTCGTGCCGGAGCCGGACGAGCCGGCTTTCCATGCGCCGTGGGAGAAGCGCGCCTTCGCGCTGACGCTCGCCATGGGCATGCCGGGCGGCTGGAATCTCGACATGTCGCGCTCCGCGCGCGAAAGCCTTCCGCCTGCCGAATATCTGCGCAAGAGCTATTACGAAATCTGGATGGCGGGCCTGCAGAAGCTGATGCTGCAGCGCGGGCTCATCTCCAACGGCGAGATCGAAGGTGGCCACGCGCAGGGCGCGGCCAAGCCGGTCGCGCGCATCCTCTCCGCTACCGATGTCGCGAACGTGCTGTATCGCGGCGGCCCGACTTTGCGCGACACCGCGACGGCGGCGCGGTTTGCGGCCGGCGACCGCGTGCGCATGAAGAACATCCATCCGCAAACGCATACGCGGCTGCCGCGCTATGTGCGCGGCCATGTCGGCCGCATCGACCTCGTGCACGGCGCGCATGTCTTCCCCGACACGCACGCGACCGGCAAGGGCGAGGATCCGCAATGGCTCTATACGGTGCGCTTCGAGGCGCGCGAATTGTGGGGCGCCGATGCCGACCCGACCATCTCGGTCTCAGTCGATGCGTGGGAGCCCTATCTGGAGCCCGCATGAGCGCGGTCGACAACGCAGCCGCACGCAAGGCGCAGGCTGAAATCCCGTCCATCCCGGCCGACGATCGCGGTCCGGTTTTCCGCGAGCCCTGGGAGGCGCATGCCTTCGCCATCGCGCTGACGCTGCATGCGCGCGGCCTGTTCACCTGGAAGGAATGGGCGGATGCGCTGGCGGTCGAGATCAAGGCGGCGCAGGCCGCGGGCGACCCCGATACCGGCGACACCTATTACCGGCACTGGCTGGCGACGCTGGAGAAGATGGTGAACGGCAAGGGCGCCGCCTCGGCGGACACGCTCGCGCGCTACCGCGAGGCCTGGGACCATGCCGCCGACCGCACGCCGCACGGCCAGCCGATCGAGTTGCGGCCGGAAGATTTCGGCCGCTAGATTTCAGGCGCGCCCGAAGAAAAATTCAGGCGAACATGCGTTCGCTGGCCATGTAGCCGGCGAGCAGCGCGATCCCGAACGCGAAAACCAGGATCGCGGCGGCCACTTCCAGCCCGCGCACGAAAACCGCCGCCCGCTGCGTGCGGCTTTCCGCCAGCCGCGCCGCGAAAGCCTTGGCGCCGACCGCCAGCGTCGCGATGGCGGCGACCGTGATGGCCGTGCCGAGCCCCATGATGAAGGTCGATGCGATCCCCGCCCAGAACAGGCCCTGGGCGAAGGAAAAGACCAGCACCAGGATCGCCCCCGAACACGGCCGCAGCCCGACCGCGACAATGGCCGCGAGGCCGCGCTTCCAGCCGCCGGGTCCGGCGAGCTCGGACGGCTCCGGCCCGTGCGAATGGCCGCAATGCGCATCGTGGTCGTGGGCGTGATTGTGGTCGTGAGCGTGGTTGTGGTCGTGGGCGTGATTGTGCGCGTGGCCGCCATGCGCGTGGTCGTGATGGTGATGGTCGTGCGCGGCGTGATGGTGATGATGGTCATGCGCATGGTGAGAATGCGCATGCCCGCGATCGGCCTCGCCCCGCAGCGCCGAGAGGAAGGCGCGGCCCTTCACATAGGTCAGCCGCAGCCCGATCAGCGCGATCAGCGCGTAGCTGACGATTTCGATCCAGCGCACCGCCTCGCTCATGGTCCGCGCCGTCGCCCCGAGCAGCACGGCGGCGATGCCGACGATCGCGACCGCGACCAGAGCCTGCAGGAAGGCGGAAGCGAAGGACAGCACCACGCCGCGCTTCCAGGTCTCCTCGTTGGCGACGAGATAGGACGAGATCACCGCCTTGCCGTGGCCGGGGCCGGCGGCGTGAAAAATCCCGTAGAGGAAGGAGAGCGTGAACAGGCCCCAGATGGCGCTGCCGTCGTTCTTCGCCGCGCGCAGCGCGCCCGACAGGCCGCGGTAGAATTCGGCCTGCCTGGCGATGATCCATCCCACCAGGCCGTCAGGCGCCGCAGCGGGCGCGCCCGCAGGACGGCCAAACGGGCCGGATTGCGCCAGCGCGGCATCGAACTGCGCCACCAGCACAAGCGCGACCATGCCGAGGCCGGCGATCGCCAGCGCCCGCGACGCCGCGCGCGAATCCGTCACTGGCATTTCACGGAAATCTTGGAGGCGAATTGCGCGCCCATCCCGGCATTGGCCTCGGCTGGCGAGAACGAGCGTCCGAACCTCTGCATGGGCTCGGGCTGCTGCGGCGTCGTCATCGTCATCTTGCACGCGGACGGCGCACCCGCGAGCTTTGCTGGATTCTTCTCGTCGAAGGACAGGTCGACGAAATATTCCGCATCGTAGACTTCGAGCTCAAGCGCTTTCGGTTTCAACGGCGCCTGCAGCGGGATGGTGAAATACAGGGTCAGCAGCGAATCCTTGAATTCGAGCCAATAGTCCTTGGCATCCGCAAAGGCGACTTTCTTGCCGTCCGCCTTCACATGCGTGAAATAATTGTATTCCTTCATCGTGGTCACATTCACTTCGGCGAGCGGCGCGAGCTCCTCCTTGGTGAAGACACCCTTCTCCTTGGTCTGCAGGCCCTGCGTGGCATAGGTGGAGAACAGGTCGTCGAAGGTCCAGGCGTGGCGCACCGCGGTCACCGCGCCGTCCGGCCCGTAGACCAGTTCGCTCTTCACCGTCACATAGACATGCGGATGCGCGGAAGCCGGCCACGGCGTCAGCGTCGCGGCGGCGGCAAGGATGAATAGCAGGCGGCGGATCATGGCGTCGTCCGAGGTCGAAGCGGGCGTGAAAACCATAGCATGAGTAAGGCGGAAGCGTGGCGCCCTAGACGCCGAAGGCCCCGCTATCCGCGCGCGGATCGTGCGCGCCCTCCAGCATCCCGTCGCCATGCCGCACCACCGCGCCGGCATGGCCCATCGTGTCGGAATAGGCCGCCCCGAGCACCTCGATATCGTGCCCCGCCGACAGCAGCCGATCGACCAGATTGCCGCCAAAGCGCGATTCCATCCGCAGATTGGTGTGCGCGGAGCCCCAGGTCTTGCCGAGCAGCCAGCGCGGCGCGTCGATCGCCTCCGCGAGGCCCTGCCGGTACATGCAATAGCGCGCGAACAGCATGGCCTGCGTCTGCGGCTGGCCGTCGCCGCCCATCGTGCCATAGGCCATGACGCGGCCGTCCTTGAGGATCGCCAGCGCCGGATTGAGCGTATGGAAGGGCAGGCGTCCGGGTTGCAGGGGGTTGGCCGCGCCCGCATCGAGCGAGAAGCTGGCGCCGCGATTCTGCATCAGCAGGCCGGTGCGCGGCAGCACGCAGCCGGAGCCGAACTCCCAGAAGATCGACTGGATATAGGAGACGACGAGGCCTGAGGCATCCGCCGTCCCCATCCAGATGGTGTCGCCTTCGCCCCATTGCGTCGGCCAGCGCGCCGCCCTGCCCGGATCGATCCTCGCCGCCTCCCGGTCGAGGAATTCCGCAGACAGGAAGCGCTGCAGGTCCGCGGTGAGATGCTTGGGGTCGGTCACGAACCGGTCGCGGACGCGGAAGGCGCGCTTGGTGGATTCGACCAGCCCGTGCACGAAGGCGAAGCTCTCGGCTTCCCCGACCCGCAGCCGCGCATACAAGGCGAGGATCATCAGCGAGGCCAGGCCCTGCGTCGGCGGCGGGGCGTTGAACAAAGTGGCGCCCGCGATCTCGACCGAGAGCGGCTCGGCGACATTGGCGCCGAACGATTCCAGGTCCTTGCGCGTCACCGGGCTGCCGATGCGTTCGAGGTCGGCGGCGATCTCGCGTCCCACGTCGCCGCGGTAGAAATCGGCGAGACCCGCGCCGGCGAGATGTTCGAGCGCCGCGGCGAAGGCAACCTGCTTCAGCGTCGTGCCCGCTTCCGGCGGCTTGCCGTCGACCAGGAAGGCATCGGCAAAGCCGGGCACGTCCTTCAGCTCGGCGAGCTTCCCGGTCGTGAGCGCATGCTGGCTGCGGGTGACGGTATAGCCCTCGCGCGCCGACTTGATCGCCGGGGCGAGCAGAAGCTCGAGCGGCATCCTGCCGCCGAACGATCGCGCCGCTTCGAGGGCGAGTGCCCAGCCGCCGACCGCGCCCGGCACGGTCAGCGCCGCCAGCGGCCCGCGCGGCGGAATCCGGTCGAGGCCGTGATCGCGATAGAACGCGATGCTCGCCCTGGCGCCGGCCGGTCCCGGCGCCATCAGCGCGCGCACCCGCCCGCTGGGTTCGTGCACCAGCCAGAAAGCGTCGCCGCCGGCATGGTTCATGTGCGGATAGACCGCCGCGATCGCGGCGGCCATCGCCACCATCGCCTCCAGCGCATTGCCGCCTTCGGCCAGAATCTGGCGCCCGGCCTCGGCGGCCAGACGGTGCGGAGCGGCAGCGACGCCGCGGCGATGTCCGGCGGTGTGGAGGCTCATTCAGATCCTTGTCATTCCGGGACCGCGCGAAGCGCGGGGCGCGGAATCCATAAACGCAATTGCGCGATGAAACTCGAATACCGAAATCGGGAGATAGCCGAAAGATGGATTCCAGGCTCGTCCGCCTTTTGGCGGACGCCCCGGAATGACCGGATGGGGCGGTGTCTACGCCTCGCCGCCGAACGCAGCATCGGCGAGCCCGCGCCGCACCAGCAGCGCATCGGCGGTCGGAAGCCGGCCGCGCAAAGCCGTATAGAGCGATTCCGGGTCGCGCGATCCGCCCGCGGCATAGATGTGGTCGTGCAGCTTCTTCGCCGTGGCCGGATCGAAAATATCGCCGGCCTCCTCGAAGGCCTGGAACGCATCCGAATCCAGCACCTCCGACCACATATAGCTGTAATAGGCGGAGGAATAGGCATCGCCCGAGAACACATGCTGGAAATGCGGCGGCCGGTGCCGCATCACCAGTTCCTCCGGCATGCCGAGGCGCGTGAGCGTCTCGCGCTCGAAGGCGTTCACGTCGAGGCCGTCCGCCTCGGTCAGCAGATGCAATTCCAGATCGAGCAGGGCCGACGACACATATTCCACCGTCATCGCACCCTGGTTGAAGGTGCGCGCGGCCAGGAGCCGCCGCAGCAGGTCGTCCGGCATCGGCGCGCCGGTCTTGTAATGCAGCGCAAAGCGCCGCAGCACTTCCGGGCGCTCCAGCCAGTGCTCATAGAGCTGCGAGGGCAGCTCCACGAAATCGCGCAGCACGCCGGTGCCGGAGACGCGCGGATAGGTCACGTCCGACAACAGGCCGTGCAGCGCATGGCCGAATTCGTGAAACAGCGTGCGCGCGTCGTCGAAGGAAAGCAGCGCCGGCTCCCCGTCCGCCCCCTTGGAGAAATTCATCACGTTGATCACCAACGGGCGGATGTCGCCGCGCAGCTTCTCCTGCCCGCGCAGATTGGTCATCCACGCGCCGGAATGCTTGGAGGGCCGGGCGAAATAGTCGCCGAAGAACAGGCCGACATGCCGGCCGTCGCGTCCCTTGACCTCCCAGATCCGCACGTCCGGATGCCAGGCCGGAACGTCGCGCCGCTCAGCGAAGGTGACGCCGAACA
>JBFWWQ010000022.1:0-21163 GCA_050246095.1 Pseudorhodoplanes sp. | reverse complement strand
CACGTTCGTTTTACATGGAATCGGAACGTGCTTTAGATTCCTTTGTTCGATCGCATTTTCTTGACGCGAACCGGTACCCACTTCGCTCGAAAATGCTCTAACCAATTTTGCTCAGCTTAGCCTTCAGCGCATACAAGGCCTCCAGCGCGTCGCGCGGCGACATCTCGTCCGGGCGCAGCTTGGCCAGCGCGTCGGCGAGCGGGTCGGGCTTTCGCTCCTGCGCCGGCGCGGGGGGCATGGCCGAGAACAGCGGCAGGTCCTCGAAGCCGCGCAGCGGCGCGGCGCGGTCCTCAGCCTCGAGCCTGGCCAGCACCACCTTCGCCCGCTCGATCACCGCCGGCGGCAGGCCGGCGAGCTTGGCGACCTGGATGCCGTAGGAGCGGTCGGCGGCGCCGGGCATCACCTCGTGCAGGAACACCACGTCGCCCTGCCATTCCTTCACCCGCATGGTCGCGTTGTGCAGCCGCGGCAGCTTGGCCGCGAGCGCGGTGAGCTCGTGGAAATGCGTGGCGAACAGCGCGCGGCAGCGGTTCTGCGCGTGCAGATGCTCGATCGCGGCCCAGGCGATGGACAACCCGTCGAAGGTCGCGGTGCCGCGACCGATCTCGTCGAGGATCACCAGCGCGCGTTCGCCCGCCTGGTTGAGGATGGCGGCGGTCTCCACCATCTCGACCATGAAGGTGGAGCGGCCGCGCGCGAGATCGTCGGCGGCGCCGACGCGCGAGAACAGGCGGTCGATCACCCCGATGGCGGCGCGGCGCGCGGGCACGAAGCTTCCGGTCTGGGCCAGGATCGCGATCAGCGCGTTCTGGCGCAGGAAGGTGGATTTGCCGGCCATGTTGGGCCCGGTCAGGATCCAGATGCGCCCGTGCGCGCCGCCCGCGGGCGGCGAGAGATCGCAATCGTTGGCGATGAACGGCCCGCCTTCGATCAGCGCCTGTTCGACCACCGGGTGCCGCCCGCCCTCGACCACGAATTGCAGCGAGCGGTCGACCTCCGGCCGCACGTAATTCTGCTCGACCGCGAGCGCGGCCAAAGCCGCCGCGACATCCAGCACCGCGAGGCCCTCGGCGGCGCGCGTGATCGCCGCGCTCTGCGCCACCACGGCGGCGGAAAGGCGGTCGAAAACCTCCAGTTCGAGGCCGAGCGCGCGGTCGGCGGCGCCGGCGATGCGCGCTTCCAGCTCGCCGAGTTCGGTGGTGGTGTAGCGCACCTGCCCCGCCAGCGTCTGGCGGTGGATGAAGGTCGTGTTGAGCGGCGCCGTCATCAGCGTCTCGCCGTGCTGCGCCGTGACCTCGATGAAATAGCCGAGCACGTTGTTGTGCTTGACCTTCAGCGCGCGGATGCCGGTCTCCTCGGCGTAGCGGGCCTGCAATTGCGCGACGACGCGGCGCGAGGCGTCGCGCATGTCGCGCGTCGTGTCGAGCGTCGCGTCGTAGCCCGCGCGCACGAAGCCGCCGTCGCGTCGCGTGGCCGGCAATTCGTCGGCGAGCGCGGCCGCGAGCAGGGCCGGCAGCGCGGCATCCGGCGCGCGCAAGGCTTTTGCGGCGTCGGCGATGTCGGCCGGCGCGTCGCGCAAAGCGGACAGGGTGCCGCCGATCGCGCCCGCGGCCAGGAGACCGTCGCGGATGGCGGCGAGATCGCGCGGTCCGGCGCGCGCGAGCACGATGCGCGTCAGCGCGCGCGCGAGGTCCGGCGCGGCCCGAAGCCGCTCGCGCAGGTCGCCGCGCAACGCAGGATCCCCGGCCAGGTGGGCCACGGCGTCGAGCCGGCGGCCGATCGCCGCGGGATCGGTCAGCGGGGCGGCCAGGCGTTGCGCCAGGAGGCGCGATCCGGCCGCGGTCACGCTGCGGTCGATCGCCGCCAGCAGCGAGCCGCGCCGCTCGCCGGAAAGCGTGCGCGTGAGTTCGAGATTGGCGCGGGTCGCCTGGTCGATCAATAGCGTCGAGCCCGCGCCCTCGCGCAAAGGCGGGGAGAGCGGCGGGCGGCGCCCGAGCTGCGTGCGCTCGACATAGGTGACGCAGGCCGCCGCCGCCGTCATTTCCAGGCGCGACAGCGCGCCGAAGGCGTCCGTCGTCGCCACGGCGAAATAGTCGGCGAGGCGCCGCTCGGCGGTGGCGCCGTCGAAGGCGTCGCGGGCGAGCGGCATCACATGCTCGAAGCCGCGCAGCAGCGGCGCGATTTCCGGATCGGCATAGAGCGCGTCGGAAACGACGATCTCGCCCGGCTCGATGCGCGCGATCGCGGCGGCGAGCGTCGGCATGCTGCATTCGGCGATGCGGAACTCGCCGGTGGAAATGTCGATCCAGGCGAGCGCGAACGGCGTCGCCTCGTCCGGCGCGGACGACTTCGCGCGCGCGATCGCGAGCAGGTAATTGTTGCGCCGCGCGTCGAGCAAGGTGTCCTCGGTCAGCGTGCCGGGCGTGACCAGCCGCACCACGTCGCGCTTCACCACGCTCTTGGCGCCGCGCTTCCGGGCTTCCGCCGGGTCCTCGGTCTGCTCGCAGACGGCGACGCGGTGGCCGAGCGCGATCAGCCGATGCAGGTATTCCTCCGCGCGCTCCACCGGCACGCCGCACATCGGAATGTCGCGGCCGAGATGCTTGCCGCGCTTGGTGAGCACGATGCCGAGCGCGCGCGAAGCGATCTCCGCATCGTCGAAGAACAATTCGTAGAAGTCGCCCATCCGGTAGAACAGCAGGCAGTCCGGATTGGCCGCCTTGATCTCGATATATTGCTCCATCATCGGCGTGACGCGACCGACTTCGTCGGGCGCTATGGACGCGGCGCGGCCGGGTTCGGCCGGCACGCCGCCAGTCCCGGGAGCGGTGGGGTGTCGCGCGTCCATTGCGGGCGGACGCTAATGCAAGACGCCGGCTGATTGAAGCCGCGTACGCCATTTTATCCCCGTCGCGCCTATGGCGGCCGCCCCGGGATGACGGTGCGTGCGCTATTTCACCAGCTTGCGGCCGGTAAGGCGTTCGAGATTCTTGTGATAGACCTTGTCGAGGTCGCCCTTCGACAGGCCGTGGCCGTCGAGGATTTTCAGCGTCTCGCGGATATAGCCCGGCCCCTTTTCCGGATCGAACGGGCAGTCGGACGCGAACACGATCTGGTCCATCGGGAAGAAGTCGAAGCCGGCCTTGGTCGCGCCGACGCCGCCGAAGGTCGCGGTGTCGGCGATGAAGTTCTGCCTGAAGTAATCGATCGGGCGCTTCTTCAGGCTCTTGCGCAGCGATTCGTAATCCTCGTCGGAGGTGCGCACGCCGAGCTGGTCCCAGCCGGGCCCGATGCGGCCTTCCAGCATCGGCACGATGCCGCCGAAATGATGCACGACGATTTTCAGGTTCGGGTATTTGTCCAGCGTCTTGGAGAAGACCAGCCGCGCCATCATCGCCGCGGTCTCGTAGGACCAGCCGAAGGTCCACCAGATCTCGTACAGCGACTTCTTTTCGTCCAGGTAATCGGGATGGTTGGCGCCGCGCGCGGGATGCGTCCAGATCAGGACGCCGAGCCGGTCCATCGCCGCGAAGAACGGCTCGAATTCCGGCCGGTCGACCGGCTTGCCGCCGATATTGGTGTAGATCTGCACGCCCAGCGCGCCGAGTCCCTTCACCGCGCGCTCGCATTCGGCGACGCCGGCATCCCTGGCGGTGATCGGCGCCTGCGCGACGAAGCCGACGAACTGGTCGGGATATCTGGCGCACAATTCGGCGAGGCCGTCATTGCCGATCTTGGCGTATTCCTGCGCCAGGTCGGGATTGCCCTTGGCCATCACCTCCAGCGGCGGCGCCGCCAGCGAGAGCACCTGCGCGTAGTCGGGAAAGGAATCGACCAGCTTGCGGCGATAATCGAGATCGTGCAGCGCCGGCACGCTGGTCACGCGCTTGCCGATGTCCGGCACGCCGCTGGCCAGCAGCTTCTCGAAATATTTCGCCGGAAAGAAATGGTTGAAGGCGTCGATCCGCATTTCAGTTTCTCCGTTGATCGGCGGCGGGCATGCGTGGTGCGCTCAGGGGGACACGCGCTCAGTAGGGACAGACGACGTTGAGCAGCGCCTGGCGGCGCTCGGTGAGGACGGCATCGCGGGCGCGCGCCAGCGCGCCGGCCAGCGCGCCGGGATCCTCGACGCGCTCGCCGAAGCCGCCTTGCGCGCGCATGATCTCGTCATAGGGCGGGCTCGGGTCGAGATCGGCGAGAAAGCGCCCGTCATCCTCGCCGGCCGCGCCGTCCTTGAACATCAGAAGCGTCGCGCGGCGCACCGCGCCGTAGCGGCTGTTGTTGAAGATCACCGTCAGCACCGGCAGACCGAACTTGGCGCCGACCCAGGAGCAGGCGGTGGGATTGCTGAACTGGTAGACGCCGTCGCCGAGCGTCGCGATCACGAACTTCTCCGGCGCGGCGAGCTTGGCGCCCATCGCCGCGCCGAGGCCCCAGCCGAGGCCGCCCGCCGGGCTGGAGGCGAAATAGGTGCCCGGATGTGCGCGCGGGCATTGCTCCGCGACCAGCGGATATTCGTTGAAGATCACCGAATCCGGACCGGCCATCTCGCCGATGGCGCGGCTGAGATGCTGCGGGGTGATGCGGCCGGCGGCGGCCTCGCCGTCCTTTGCGATCTGTGCCTGCCGCTGCTGCCGGCGTCCGGCCAGGCGCGCGCGGCGCGCGCTCACCGTGGCGTCCGGCGGTGCGCGTTCCTGCAAGGCGCGCGCCAGCGTCTCCAGCGTATCCGCCACGCTCGCCGCGATGGCGAGGTCGGAGCGGAAGCTGCGCATGGGATAACGCTGGTAGAGCGGGTCCTCGCCGATATGCACGATGCGGCAATCGGCGGACAATGTGTGCAGGCTGGGATACCAGGGAACGTCGCATTCGATCACCAGCACCAGATCGGCGTCCGCGATCATCGCCGCGGAATCGAATCCGAAATGCATCGGGTGGTCGGTCGGCAGCGCCATGACGCGGGCATTCTGCGCGATCACCGGGATGGCGTGCCGTTCGGCGATCGCCGCCAGCGCCTGCACCGCGCGCGCCGCCCCTGCGGCCGCGGTGACGACCAGCGGCCGTTCCGCTGCGGCGATCCACCGGGCCAGCGTCGCGACCGAAGCGGGATCGGGATGCGGCGGCGCCGGCACGGCGCGGGGCACGGCATCGGGGAGTTGGGGCAGCGGCGCCGACAGGGGCTCGCGCGGCAGCATCAGGTAGACCGGCCCGCGCGGTGTCGACATCGTCATCTCGTGGGCGCGGGCGACGACATCGACGACCTGCCCGGGCATGCGCAGCTCGTAGTCCCATTTCACCATTTCGCGCAGCATGCCGGCCTGATCGAACATTTCCTGCGCCCAGTGGATCGCGCGGTTGCGCGCGCCGAATATGCCGGCCTCGGTCAGCGGCGTGCGGCCGGCAGCGAGAATGACCGGCGCGCGCTCGCGCGAAAGATTGGCGACGTTGTTGAGCGTGTTGGCGGTGCCGACATGGACATGCACCATCACCGCCTGCGCGCGACCGGTCATCAGATAGGCGCCGTGCGCCATGCCGACCGCGAGATTTTCGTGCGGCACCAGGATCGGCCGCGGCACCCGCGCCTTGCTGCGCTGCGCCCGCGCATAGGCCTCGACGATGGGCGGGAAATCGGTGCCGGGATTGACGAAGAAATAATCCACGCCGCGCTCGGCCAGCGCGGTCAGGAACGCCTCGGCGGCGATCGGCGGACGCACGGTCTGCTCGGCCGCATGCGCGGGCCTTGCGGCCATCAGGCGTTCTCCCGGATATTCTTGTTTTGCCTGTAATTCTGTATCCGAGCGCCCGCGCCCTTACAACGCCGCCGGCATGCCGGCGCCGCGCTGCAGCTATTCGGCGGCAACCCCCAGGGCCGGCGGCGCCGCGATTTCGGCGATGCAGCGTTGCAGGCTCTCGCCGTCGGGATCGGCGAGGGCGGCGGTGCGGGCGCTCGCCACCGCGTCGGCCGCGCGCTGCATGGGAATCCGCCCGTCGATGGCGGCGCGGATGACATCTCGCTCGATCAGCGCGAAATTCTCCGCGCCGCGCGCATGCGTGGAACCGTAGCCCTTGATCAGCCGCGCGCATTCGGCGACTTCCAGCGCGAACGCATCCGACCAGCGCGCCGCCTCGCGCACCAGCCCCAGCCAGTGCTCGATCGCCGCCTGCTCCTCGCGGTAGCGATGGGTGCCGCGGCGGAAGCGCCGCAGCGCGGCCAGCATGCGGAAGCGCAGATAGCCGGTGACCGAAGTCGATTTCACCTGCATGCCGACATGCAGGTCTCGCAGCCAGCCGACGCGGCGGGACAGCGCCAGGATCGGCCGGGCCAGGAAAGGCGGCAGCACCGAGCAGAATTCCTCGATTCCGGGCTTGAGGAATTCCGCGACCGTATAGGTCTGGCCCGGCTTCACGCCGAGCTCCTGCTCGATCCGGCGCAGCCGCGCCGGATCGATCTTGGCCTGCGCGACGCGGATCACGTCCTCGTAGGACATGCGCACGGCGAGATGGCGCGCGACCGTGCGCACCAGCGCCCCGTCCAGCCGTCCCTGGAAATCGGCGTCGCGGATCGGCGCGAGGCGCTCGGCATAAAGCTTCGCATAGGCGAGGTCCTGATACGCCGTGAGCCGGCGCGCGCCCTCGATCATCACCTCGGCGGCCGCCGGCTGCATCTGCGCGCGGAAATCCTCTTCCAGCGCCTGCAGCGTCTCGATCTGCGGCTGCGCGCGCTTGGCAGGGGCCGGCGGGGTTTCCGCGCGCCCCTGCGCGGCGGCGAGCCCGGCCTGGAAGCCGCGCAGATTGGCATCGATCGCCTTGCCGTCGGCGCGGATCGCATTCTCGAACTCGTCGGCGGGGATCGGCAGCCTTCCGCAGCCGGCGATGGCGCCGAGCATGACCGCGTTGATCATCGCGCCGTTGCGGCGCGCCAGCGCGTCCATGTCGAAGACGATGCTGGACTTCGAGTTGTTCTCGATCGCGGCCCGCAGCCGTTTCGCATCGTAGCGGCCGTCGCCCATCGCGATCTTCTCGTTGATGACGTAGAAGCGGCTGGACGAGGCGATGGTCAGGGTGCGGTCCGCGGTGACGAAGCCGCCGGCGATGGCGCGCCCGGCTTCCATCAATTCGCTCGCCACCAGCATGTCGATGTCGCCGATGCCCGGCGTCAGCGCGAGTACCGGCCGCCGGCCGCCCGGCGCGCGGGCGGGCCTGGGGACGAACTCGATGTAATAGGTGGTCGCGCCGGTGCGCTGCGCGACGCCGGGGATCGAGGTCGACTGCACCGGAAAGCCGCAGGCGGCCGCGGCGCGCACGATCCAGGTGGTCAGCACGCCGCCGCCTTCGCCGCCGAGCGCGGCGATCAGGATGCTGACCGGGCGTTCGCCGTTCATGCCGCGGCCTCCTCGAGACGCGGATCCAGGAAGCCGAGAATCCGGCGCCGCAGCCAGTACAGCGCGCGCTCATGCCAGCGCGGGTTGCTGACCACCTCGGCGCGGTAGAAGGAGGGGCAGAGCACGGCCGCATGCGCGACCTCGCCGCACAGGCCGCAGCCGACGCAGGAATCGATCACCGAGGCCACCGGATCGTCGCGCAGCGGATCGGGATTGGGCTTGACGGTCAGCGACGGACAGCCGGAGAGGCGGATGCAGGAATGGTCGCCGCTGCAGATGGCGTCGTCGACGCCGAACTTGGTGCGCGCGACGCGCCGGCCGGCGGCCAGGCTTTCGGCGTTCTCGGCGCGCACGCGGCGCTGGCGCGCGAGCTGGCATTCGCCGTCGGCGACGATCACCTTAAGCCCGCGTTCCTTGCTGCGCAGCGCCTCCTTCAGCGTTTTGGTCATGGTCGCGACGCTGTAGGTGCGCACCTTGCGCAGCCAGCGCACGCCGAAAGCGCGCAGCGTCCGCTCCACGTCCATGCCCGGCGCCGCGCCGGTGCGGCTGGTCTTGCTCGAGGGCATGAATTGCAGGCCGGTCGCCGAAGTGTAGCCGTTCTGCATGACGATCAGCACGCCGTCGCCCTTGTTGAACAGGTTGGAGGCGACGCCGGTGATCAGCCCGTTATGCCAGAAGCCGCCGTCGCCCATCACCGCGATCGGCCGCTTCTGCATGTTCGGCGCGACCGCGGCGGCGCTCGCCAGGCTCATGCCGTAGCCGAGGATCGAATTGCCGAGGCTGAAGGGCTGGAAGGTCGCGAAGGAATGGCAGCCGATATCGGCGCTGATATGCGTCGGCCCGATCTCGCGCTGGGCGAGCTTGATCGCGGCGAAAACCGGACGCTCCGGACAGCCGGTGCAGAAGGTCGGCGGGCGCGGCGGCAGGTCGCCGAGGGAAGCCGCCGCCGCCGGCTTGTGCGCGAGGATGCGCGCGGCGTGCGCGGTCAGCGCCGCCGTGTCGAGCCCGGCCGGCCGCGCCTCGGCGAGGAAGGCGGTGACCCCTTTGAGCACCACTTCGGAGGAATATTCGCCGGCATTCGACAGCATGCTTTTGCCGTGCACGCGCGTCTGGATGTCGGCCTTGCGCAATTCCGCGTTGATCGCCTGCTCGATATATTCCGGATGGCCTTCCTCGACCACCAGCACGTGGCTCTAGCCGGCGCAGAATTCGCGCACCTCCTCCGGCACCAGCGGGTAGGCGACGTTGAGCACGAGGATCGGAACGCGCGTCTCGCCGTACAGGTCGGCGAGGCCGAGCCGTTCCAGCGCGCGCAGCACGCTGTTGGTCAGCCCGCCCATGACGACGATGCCGATGTCGGAAAGATCGCCGGGCAGTATCTCGTTGAGCTTGTGCTCGCGGATGAAGGCGCGCGCGGCCGGCATCCGCTCCTCGACCTTCAGCCGCTCGTGCATGAAGGTGACCGGCGGATGCGCAAGCCGGGCATAGTCGAAGCGCGGCGGGCCGGAAAGCTTGTCGAGCCCGGACACCGCGCCGCTGCGGTTGTCGCTGGCGGCGAACTCGCCGGTGACGTGACAGGCGCGGATACGCAATTCCAGCATCACCGGGGCGTGGCTCGCCTCCGACAATTCGAAGCCCTTCTCGACGCAGCGCACGATGCTGGGAAGGTCGGGCCGCGGGTCGAGCAGCCACATCGAGGACTTCATGGCGAAGGCGTAGGAGCGCTCCTGGATCACGCTCGCGCCCTCGCCGTAATCCTCGCCGATGATGATCAGCGCGCCGCCGACGACGCCGGGCGAGGCGAGGTTGGAGAGGGCGTCGGCGGCGACATTGGTGCCGACGATGGATTTCCAGGTCACCGCGCCGCGCAGCGGGTAGTTGATCGAGGCGCCGAGCATGGCGGCGGCGGACGCCTCGTTGGTGCAGGTCTCGACATGCACGCCGAGGTCGGACAGCAGGTCCTCCGCCTCCACCATCACGTCGAGCAGGTGCGACACCGGCGCGCCCTGATAGCCGCCGACATAGGAGACGCCCGACTGCAGCAGCGCCTTGGTGACCGCGAGAATGCCCTCGCCGCGGAACACCTCGCCGTCTCCGAGCCTGAGCGCCTCCACTTCGGTCTTGAATGAGCGTTCCATGCCGGCCGCATCCAGAAAGTTTGATCTCAAACTATTATAGCATGCCCCGCCGCCGCCGTCACATCCGCGACGGCAGCCACAGGGCGATCATCGGGAACGCGACCAGGAGCCCCAGCCGCAGCAGGTCGGTCACAATGAACGGCAACACGCCGTAGAATATAGTCGATATTTTCGCGTCCTCGACCACGCTCTTGATGACGAAAATGTTCATGCCGACCGGAGGATGAATCAATCCGAGCTCGACGGTCATGACAATAATCACGCCGAACCAGATCGGGTCGAATCCGAGCGATTTGATCACCGGGAAGATGATCGGCACGGTCAGGATGATCATGGCCAGCGCGTCCATGAGGCAGCCGAGCACCAGATACATCAGCAGGATCAGCGCCAGCACGCCGTAGGAGCCGATCCCAAGCGCGGTGAGGAACTCGGTCACCTTCTGCGGCGTCTGCGTGATGGTGAGGAAATAGCCGAACAGCAGCGCCCCGATCAGCACGGTGAACACCGCGGCGGTGGTGCGCGTGGTCTCCAGCAGCGCCTGCAGGATGTCCTTGCCGGACAGCTTGCCGCGCAGCACGCCGATCAGGAAGGCGCCGCCCGCGCCCATGCCGGCGGCTTCCGTCGCGGTGAACATGCCGCCATAGATGCCGCCGAGCACGAAGGCGAACAGCAGCAGCGTCGCCCAGACGTCGCGCAGGCCGGCAAAGCGTTGACGCCAGGGCAGTCTTTCGCCCGCGGGGAGAAATCCCGGCCGCGCCCAGCCGATCAGGGTGATGGTCGCCATATACATGAAGATGGCGAGGATTCCGGGAAGCACGCCGGCGACGAACAGCCGGCCCACGTCCTGCTCGGTGATCAGGCCGTAGACCGCGAGCACGGTGGAGGGCGGAATCATGATGCCGAGCGTGCCGCCGGCCGCGATCACGCCGGTGGCGAAGGATTGCGGATAGCCGTAGCGGCGCATTTCCGGATAGGCGACGCGCGAGAAGGTGGCGGCGGTGGCGACCGAGGAGCCGCAGATCGCCGAGAAGCCGCCGCAGGCGGCGATGGTGGCGATGCCGAGCCCGCCCTTCAGGTGGCCGAGAAAGCCGTTGGCGGCGCGGAACAATTCGCGGCTCATGCCGGAGGTGGTAGCGAACGAGCCCATCAGCAGGAACAGCGGGATCACGGCGAAGTTGAAATCGGTCACCGTGCGCATGGTGGTATGGCCGACGATCTTCAGCGCCGGCCCCGCGCTGGTCAGGTAGCCGAAGCCGGCGACGCCCACGAGCCCCATCGCCATGCCCACCGGCACGCGCAGCAGCATCAGCACGAACAGGCTGACGAAGCCGAGTATGGCGACCGCATTGCCGCTCATCGCCGCTTCCTCATTCGATCGGCTTGGCGAGCTGGCGCTCGCGCACCATCAGCTCGGGATGGAAGATCAGGCGATAGGTGCGCACCATGATCAGGAAGACCGCGGCGACATCCCCGATCCAGGCCAGCGCGAAGAACGGCCAGACCGGCAGCCGCAGGTCGAAGGTGAGCAGGTTGGCGTCGCGCGTGCTCACCACCTTGTCGAACAGCGTATAGGTCTGCACCGTGACCACGAACAGCAGCACGAGCGTCGCGAACACGTCGATCGCGCGCTGCCATCTCGGACCGACATTCGCCCAGAGCAGGTCGACGGTGATGTGGGTGCCGCGATACGACGTCGCGGCGATGCCCCAGAAGATCAGGATGCCGAGCAGGAGCTGGCCGAAATCGTAGGCGTCGGGGACCGAATAGGAGAAGAAATAGCGCAGCAGGACGGTGACGAAGACATCGATCGCGATGACGCCGACGAACAGGGCGGCGATCCATTCGATCGAATCGATGAAGCGGTCCATGAGCTTGGTCGGCATGGGCGCTCGAACGAATCTAGGTTAGGAACTGCCGCTGGCAGCCGCCATGCAACCCTCCCCCGCGCCCCGCGCAGCGGTGGGGAGGGTGGGCGAGCATCGCGCAGGCGATGGTCGCCGGGATGGGGGGTCTGCGACGGACCTTCGCCGATGTCGGCCCCCCGCCCCCGACCTCTCCCCGCCACGCACTTCGCTCGCGGGGGGAGGGGAGAAGGAAGGCGGGGTGCATCGCTGGCCGGCTCAATAGGCCGCGTTGTACTTGGCCAGCGAATCCTTCAGCTCCTTCATGATCGTGTCGGGATTGCCGCCGGCCTTCTTGACGTTGTCGGCCCAGGTCTGCTGCAGCGGCGCCGCCGCCTTCTTCCACTCCTCGAGCTGCGCCGCGCTCAGCGGATAGACCTCGTGCGCGGGGTCGCTCTTCAGCTTGGCGATGCCGGCATGCTCGAAATCCGCCCAGGGAGCCGCGACCTTCAGCGCCCATTCGTTGGTGCAATGCGCGTCGATCACCTTCTTCTGCGCCGCCGACATCTGGTTGTAGGTCGCGGGGCTGAACACGAAGGCGAAGGTGGTGGCGTAGAGCGGGGCGTCGATATGGTACTTGGTCACCTTGTCGATGCCGAACAGCGGCACCGAGCCCCAGGGGAAGGTCACCGCCTCGGCGACGCCCTTCTCCAGGATGTCGCGCACTTCCGGCGCGCTCGACTGCACGTTGGTGCCGCCGAGCAGGGTGACGAAGGAGGCCATGGTGGCGTGCGCGGGACGGATCTTCATGCCCTTGATGTCGCCCGGCGCCATGATCTTCTTGGCCTTGGCGTGGAACGAGCCGGGATCGTGCATGAAGGCGAGACAGAATTTCACGTCCTTCATCTCGTTCGCCGCGTATTTGCGGTACCAGGCGTCGAGCGCCTGCGAGCCGCCCTTGGCGTTGGTCACCAGGAACGGCAATTCGCCGGCGCCGATGATCGGGAAGCGGCCGGGCTGGTAGCCCGGATTGATGTAGGTGAGGTCGGCGATGCCGTCGCGCGCCATGTCGTAATGGTCGAACGCCTTGCCGAGCTGCTGCGAGGGATAGACCTTCGACTTGATGGTGCCGCCCGAGGCCTTCTCGACCGAGGCGCCCCATTCCTCCAGCGCCTTCTGCAGCGGATGCGACGGCGGCACCCAATGGGCGAGCTTGAGTTCGAACGTCTTGTCCTGTGCGGTCGCGGGGCCGGCGAGAAAAAGACCGCTCAGCAATGCGGCGCAGGCCGCAACGGCGTGACGATACGAAGGCATGTGCGCAAACCTCCCGATGATGATGTTGGTTTATTTGCTCCAACTTTTTCGATATTGAGCCGCAAGCCGGACGGATTGTAAAGTCAAAAGGCTCCACGGCATAACCGTTGGATATAAAACAATTTGCCTGACAGGGAGAAATCGATGCCACGGGCCATGCGGGTGCCGCGCGCGCGGGCGGCGGATGCGGAACCGCTGGAGGCGGTGAATTTCGGACCGCTCGCCGACTGGCTCGGGTTCAATCTGCGCATGGCGCAGAATGCGGCTTTCGCGGCTTTCGCGCGGCTGTCGAAGGAGGTCGGCGAGAAGCCGGGCCGGTTCGCGACCCTGATGCTGATCGGCAAGAATCCGGGCATCAGCCAGACCGCGCTCAGCCGCGCCAATGCGCGCGACAAATCATCGCTCACGCCGGTGCTGTCGGACCTGGTGCGGCGGCGCCTGGTCAGCCGCACGCGCGTGCGCCACGACCGCCGCGCCTATCGCCTGACCCTGACGCCGACCGGCGAGAAAGTGCTGAAGGAACTGATCGCCTGCGCGAAGCTGCATGAGGCAAATCTCGACGCGGTGGTCGGGCGCGAACGCACGCAATTCCTGCGCACGCTGAAGAAGATCGCGGCCGGGCTGGGCTGACGGCACCGCCGCCTGCGACGTCGCGTCAGTCTTCGTCCTCGGCCGCCGCCGGTCCGATCTTGTCCAGGATCCGCCGCAGCAGCGTCAGCAATTGCCCGCGCTCCTTTTCGCCGAGCGCGGCATTGACGTTGGCTTCGTGCGCCAGCACCGCTTCGTGCAGCCGCGCCATGAAATTCTTGCCCTTGCCGGTCAGATACAGCGCGTGCGAGCGGCGGTCGCTCGGCACCGGTTCGCGCCGCGCCAGCCCGCGCCGCTCCAGATTGTCGATCAAGGCGACGAGATTGGTGCGCTTGATGCCGAGCGCGGTGGAAATTTCGATCTGCTTCAGGCCGGGATTGTTCCCGATCACCGCCAGCACGGAATATTGCGCCGGCCGGATCTCGAATTCCGCGCAGGTGCGGATGAAATCCTTGAACACCGCGATCTGCGCCCGGCGCAGCACATAGCCGATGCGGTCGGGGAGCGGCGAAATGTCGATGCGAGCCGCGCCCGCCGGGCTGGCGGCGCGCGGCGCACGGCGCGTCATGGCGGCGTTCCCATGCTCATTCGCCCCGGAAGCGCGCGGCGAGGTTCTCGGGGATCGGCTTGGCCTTGATCCGCTCCGGGTCGGCCGGGTCGGTGCCGACCCAGACGCGGGTCTCGAAGCCTTCCAGCGCCATCTCGCCGGCCTTGAGCAGCCGGTGGTGGATGTCGAAGCTGGAGCGGCCGACCTTGGTGAAGGCGGATTCGATCGTCACCTCTTCGCCGAAGCGGCACGGCTTGTAGAATTTGCCGTGCGTGTCGACCATCGGATAGCCGGCGAAGTCGTATTGCTTCAGCAGATCGAACTTGTTCAGCCGGCTCGCCGTCGAGATCAGCATGGTGGTGGAGTGGTCGAACATCGCGAAATAGCGCGGATAGAACACGATGCCTGCGGGGTCGCAGTCGCCCCACTCGATGCGCAGGTTGCGGGAATTCTTCAGCATGCTGGTTGCCGGCGTCCGGAGTCAGCGCGGCGCCATGCGCAGCGAGCCGTCGATGCGGATCACTTCGCCGTTGAGGTAGCCGTTGCGCACGCAGGTCATGACCAGATCGGCGTATTCGCGCGGCGCGCCGAGGCGCTTGGGGAACGGCACCGAGGCGCCGAGCGAATCCTGCGCCTCCTGCGGCAGCGCCATCAGCATCGGGGTCGCGAAAATGCCGGGCGCGATGGTCATCACGCGGATGCCGAATTGCGAGAATTCGCGCGCCGCCGGCAGGGTCAGGCCGACCACGCCGCCCTTGGACGACGCATAGGCCGCCTGTCCGATCTGCCCGTCGAAGGCGGCGACCGAGGCGGTCATCAGCACCAGCCCGCGCTCGCCGTCGGCCATCGGTTCGAGCTTCGCCATGTCGGCGGCGGCAAGCCGCATCATGTTGAAGGTGCCGATCAGGTTGATCTCGATCACCTTGCGGTATTCGGCGAGCGGCATCGGGCCGTCGCGGCCGAGGATGCGCTTGGGCGGGCCGACGCCGGCGCAGTTGACCAGGATGCGGCCGGCGCCATAGGCCGCCTTCACCTTGGCCAGCGCGTTGCCCGCGCTCGCCTCGTCGGTGACGTCGCAGGCGAGCGCGATGCCGCCGAGCTTCTTCGCGATCTCGCCGGCGGCTTTCTCGTTGAGGTCGAGCAGCGCGACCTTCGCGCCCGCTGCGGCGAGCGCCTCGGCGGTCGCCGCGCCGAGCCCCGATGCCCCGCCGGTGATGACCGCGACCTGTCCCTTCGGATCCATGCTCAGTTCTTTCCGTTGCCGCCGGACGAAGCGTCCGGATTCTCGATCAGCATGGCGATGCCCTGCCCGCCGCCGATACAAGCGGAAGACACGCCGTAGCGCAAATTGCGCCGCTTCAGTTCGCGCGCCAGCGTCAGCGTGAGGCGCACGCCGGTGGCGCCGAGCGGATGGCCGATGGCGATCGCCCCGCCATTGACGTTGAGCTTGCTCTCGTCGAGCCCGAGCGCGCGGGCGCAGGCCATGACCTGCGCGCCGAACGCCTCGTTGATCTCGATGCGGTCGATATCCGAAAGCTGCAGGCCGGCGCGCGCGATCACCGCCTGGATCGCCGGCACCGGGCCGATCCCCATGATTTCCGGCGGCACGCCGACGGCGAAAGCGGCCAGGATGCGCGCCAGCGGCTTCTTGCCGTTCGCCTGCAGATAGCCGGACGACACCACGACGGCCGCCGCCGCGCCGTCGACGATGGCCGAAGAATTGCCGCCGGTCTGCACGCCGCCGAAGGCCGGCTTGATCTTGGCGAGCGACTCCACGGGAGAAGGGCGCACATGCGAATCCGCCGCGACTTCCTTGGTCTCGCGCGGCAGCCTGATGCCGCGCGGCTCCAGCCCCTCGATCGCGAAAGTCTCGGTGACGACCGGCGCGATCTCGCCGGCGAGGAATCCGTCCTGCTGCGCCGCCAGCGCGCGCGCGAAGCTGCGCGCGGCGAAGGCGTCCACCTCGGGGCGCGTGATCTGGTATTGCCGCGCGAGATTCTCCGCGGTGTCGCCCATCGTCACCTTGGCGCCGGGGTCGCGCAGCGCCTCCCACAGGAAATCCTTGAACTCGACCTGGCCCATGCGGAATCCGCTGCGGTGGGTATAGGCGGAAACCGGGTTGCGGCTCATCGATTCGGTGCCGACGCAGAGCGCGACATCGGCGCGCTTGAGCGAGACCGCGTCCGCCGCCTGGCTCAGCACCTCGATCCCGGTACCGCAGACCCGCTGCACCAGATGCGCGGGGACTTCGATGGGAACGCCCGCGTACAGCCCGATATGGCGCGGCGTCATGTAGGCGTCGAAGCTCGCCTGCGCCATGCTGCCGGCGATCACCGTGCCGACGTCGCGGGCGGGCACGCCGGTCTTGTCGAGCGCGGCGCGCGCCGCCTTGATGCCGAGATCGATCGGCGAAATCTGCGCCAGCGCGCCGTTATAGTCGGTGAACGGCGTGCGCATGCCGTCGAGCAGCCAGGCATCCGCGAAGCTGGCGCCGACGCCGGATTTGTTCTCGGCCATGATTCAGGTCCTTTCGTCGATCGTGATGACATGCGCCGGGTTGGGCTGCGCGTACAGCGCTTCCACCATGTCCGCACGGTTGGCGAGCACGGCGCGCTGGTTGATCGAGCCCTTGTCGGTGATCTCGCCGCGGTCGAGCGAGGGCGGATCGCCGAGCAGGATCAGGCGGCAGACGCGGTTGGAGCTGCCGGTCGCGTGGCGGGCCAATTCGGCAAGCCGCGTGCGGAACGCTTCCTGGACGCGCGGATCGGAAAGGATCCGCTCCGGCGCCGCATCCGCGGGCAGGTCGGGCGCGAAGGCGCGGCAATGCTCCGCGATCGGGAAGGCCAGCACGCCGATCTCGCTGCGGTCGTTGCCGGCGATCACCGCGTCGCGCAGATACGGCGCGAAATGATCGATCAGCCTGCCGCGCAGCGGGCCGACGCTGACCCAGGTGCCGGTGGAGAGCTTGAAATCCTCCGCCACGCGCCCGTCGAACAGGAAGCCTTTGCCGGGATCGGCGGGATCGGCGAATTTCATCGCGTCGCCGAGCTTGTAATAGCCTTCCGCGTCGAACGCCTTGGCGGTCAGTTCGGGCGCGCGCCAATAGCCGGGCGTGACGTTCGGGCCCTTCACGCGCGCCTCGAGCTTGCCTTCCGCCGGCACCAGCTTGAGTTCGAGCCCGGGCGTCGGCAGGCCCATATTGGCGGGATTGCTGGTGTCCTCGGTGCGCACGAAGGCGCAGGGCGCCGTCTCCGTCGCGCCGAAGCCGGTGAGGAACAGGATGCGCTCGCCGCAGGTGCGGTAGGCGAGCGCCTGCATCTCGTCGAAGACCGGCTTCGACAAGGCGGCGCCGGCGAACCACAGCACCTTCAATTCACGGAAGAAGTTCTCGCGCAATTGCGCGTCGCTGCGCAGGAACGGGAGCAGCGCCTCGAAGCCTTTCGGGACGTTGAAATACCAGGTCGGCGAGACGTCCTTGAGGTTGCGCACCGTCGCCTCGATGGCGCCGGGCAGCGGCTTGCCCTCGTCGATATGGAAGGTGCCGCCGTTATAGAGCACGAGCCCGACATCGTGGTTGCCGCCGGCGGTGTGGTGCCAGGGCGCCCAGTCCACCGTGACCGGCGGCTCGTCCTGGAAATAGGCGAGCGCGGAGCGGATCATCGCCTGGTTCGCGCACAGCATGCGCTGGGTGTTGATCACGCCCTTGGGCTGGCCGGTGGAGCCGGAGGTGAACAGGAACTTGGCGACCGTATCCGGCCCGATTTGTGCGTTGGCGGCGTCGATCGCCGGCGTCGCCGCGGTCGCCGCGAGTTGCGCGAAGGTGAGGCTGGGGCGGGACGCGGGCGGGTGGCGGGTGACCGCGACCTCCACATCCGCCGGCACCACCGCCGCGATGGCGCGGCCGAAGGCGCGTCCGTCCGCCGCGAACACGAAGCCCGGCGTCAGCAGCTGGAAAATCTCCCGCAGCTTGCCGAAATCCTCGGAGACCAGCGAATAGGCCGGCGAGACCGGCGCATAGGCGATGCCGGCATAGAGGCAGCCGAGCCCGACCATCGCGTGTTCGAGATCGTTGCCGGAGAGGATGACGACCGGCCGCTCGGCGGAGAGGTTGCGCGCGCGCAAAGCCTCGCCGATGCGGCGCGCGTGCTGCAGCGCCTGCGCATAGGAGATGCGGCGCCAGGCGCCGCCGGCATCGCGGCCCGCGAACAGGGTGCGGTCCGGCGTCTTCTGCGCCCAGTGCAGCAGCCGGTCGGTGAGGCGCACCGGATAATCGCCGAGCGCCTGCTGCGGGCGGATCAGGATCGAGCCGTCGGCGCGATGCGTGAGCGCAAGGTCCGGCTTGCCCAGCCGCACCGGCCGGAACGGCGCGCGGGCCATGTCGGAATTGCTCGGGCGCAGGGTTTCCGGCATCGGATCACTCGACGGCGATGCGCAGGTCAGCCGCGCAGGGTCTTGGGCGCGCGCTTTTCTAGGAAGTCCTTGAGCCGCGACTGCGCCTCGTCGTTGCCGGAGGCGATCGCGGCCATCAGCGATTCCATCATGGAGCCGGCCGCGCGGTCGGCATCGGCGATGCGCGGCAGCGCATGCATGACGGCGTAATTCGTCAGCTCGGTATTCTTGGCGATGCGCCGGGCGAGTTCGATGCCCTTTTCCAGTCCCTTGCCGTTCCCGACCAGGTAATGCGACAGCCCCATGCCGAGGCCTTCCTCGGCGCCGTAGGTGCGGCCGGTCAGCATCATGTCCATCATGCGCGAGGCGCCGATCAGCCGCGGGATGCGCACCGAGCCGCCGCCGCCGACATAGATGCCGCGCACGCCTTCCGGCAGCGCGTAATAGGCGGAATGCTCGGCGACGCGCACATGACAGGCCGCCGCCATTTCCAGCCCGCCGCCGACCACCGCGCCATGCAGCACCGCGACCACCGGCACGCGGCCGAATTCGATCTTGTCGAACACCCGGTGCCAGTTGCGCGAATGGTGCATCGCCTCGACCGTGCCGCGGACGGTGAGTTCGGAAAGATCCAGCCCGGCGCAGAAATGCTCGCCCTCGCCATGCAGCACGACGGCGCGAACCTGTTCCGGCAGCATGTCGAAGAAGCTGCCGATCCCGTCGACGAGAGGATCGCTCAGGGCGTTGCGTTTTTCCGGCCGCGCCAGCCGCAATATCGCGATGTCGCCCTCGACGCGCGCAGCGATAACGCTCGGCAGACCGCCGATGATCTGGTCCTTGCCCACCGGTGCCGTTCCTCCTTCGGCGATTTTGTTATGAAATATAACATTCTCGCCTGCGCGGTCAAGCAAGCGGGATTCTACAGGATTTCATGGACGTCGAGCAGCACCGCGTTCTTCGCGCGCGCGCCGCGCGCCAGCGCGAGGATGCGGTTGAGCCAGTCGAGCTTCGGTTCGCCGGTCTCGAAGCGCAGGACGGTGCGGAAATAATAGAGCGCGGGATCGACGCTGTCGCCCCGCGCCAATGCGGCCAGCACCGGCGGCGGTCCGTGCCGCAGGCCCTCGCTCGAGACCAGCACGTCGCCGCCCTGATCCGCCCGCATGGTGTAGCGCGCCTCGATATGGGCGGCGCCGTCGGCGCGCAGGATCTGCCAGTCGGCGCCGCCGGGCAGGATGGTTCCGGAGAATTTCGGGCCTTCGACGCGGCCGCCGAGGATGTTGATCACGCGCCGCTCGCCATAGGGCGTCCTGCCCATATGCAGGATGTCGGCCAGTTCGGCGCGGACGCGGAAGATCGGTTGTTGGGAAAGCATCGGCGCTCCGTGCGGCCGCTTTCGGCGGCGGCCTCGGAGGGGATCGTGGATCAGGCCGGGCTCTTGATCAACGGCTTGAGCTCCTTCTGGGCGGCCTTGAAGCGCGCGAGGAAACGCGCGGGCATGTCCGCGGCGGAAAAACGCGCCGATTGCGTGCCGATATTGAGCGCGGCGACCACCTGGCCGGCGGCGTTGCGGATCGGGACCGCCATCGAGACGAGCCCGATTTCCAGCTCCTGGTCGGTCACGCAATAGCCCTGCCGGCGAACGCCGTCGAGAATGCGCAGCAGGTCCTCCTTGCGCGTCACGGTGCGGGGGGTAAACGGCTTGCGCGAGGCCGCGCCGATGCGGCGCGCGGCTTCGGCCGGATCGAGGCCGGCGAGCAGCACGCGCCCCATCGAGGTGCAGAAGGCCGGCAGGCGCGCGCCGATGCCGAGCGCGACGGTCATGATGCGCTTGGTCGCGGCGCGCGCGATATAGACGATCTCGTCGCCGTCCAGGATCGAGGCGGAGCACGATTCGTGAATCTCGCCGCTCAGCCGGTCGACATGCGGCTGCAGCAGATCCGGCAGCTGGTTCGACGCGATATAGGCGAAGCCGAGCCGCAGCACGCGCGGCGTCAGGCGGAACGCGCCGGCGTCGAATTCGGCATAGCCGAGCCGCTGCAGGGTCAGCAGGCAGCGCCGGGCCGCGGCGCGGCTCAGCTTCGCGCGCGCGGCGACGGCGGTGACGCCGAGCGAAACATTCTCCTCGTCGAAACATTCGATCACCGACAGGCCCTTGCCGAGGCCGGCCATGAAGTCGCGATCGGTGCTAGGCGCGGGGCGCGGGGGCATGGCGGGAAACCGTGGTTGGTGCGATTATCGCACATATCGTCAGGATCGGGTTGACCATTATGCTGGTTTTTCGTAATTATCAGCAGAATGATGCTGTGCGATAATCGCACATCTGTCCAAAAACAACAACAGGGCAATCACGCCGCGCAGGGAGAAGAGGTCGATGGCGCGTGTTCTGTCGCTTTCCGAGGCCGTGGAATCCGTCGTCCGCGACGGCGACATCGTGGCGATGGAGGGCTTCACGCATCTGATCCCGCATGCGGCGGGTCATGAAATCATCCGGCAGGGCCGCAAGCATCTCACGGTGATCCGGATGACGCCGGATCTGATCTACGACCAGCTCATCGGCATGGGCTGCGTCGACAAGCTGGTTTTCTCCTGGGGCGGCAATCCCGGCGTCGGCTCGCTGCACCGCCTGCGCGACGCGGTGGAGAACGGCTGGCCGAACCGGATCGAGCTCGTCGAGCATTCGCACGCCGCCATGGCCAACGCCTACGAGGCGGGGGCCGCCGGCCTGCCGCTCGCGGTGTTCCGCGGCTATATCGGCACCGACCTGCCGAAGGTGAATGCCAACATCAAGTCGATCGTCTGTCCGTTCACCGGCGAGACGCTCGCCGCCATCCCCTCGCACCGGCCCGATGTGGCGGTGATCCATGCGCTGCGCGCGGACCGCGCCGGCAACGTGCTGCTCGAAGGCATTCTCGGCGTGCAGAAGGAGGCGGTGCTCGCCGCCAGGCGCTCGATCGTGACGGTGGAGGA
>JBFWWQ010000021.1:0-21553 GCA_050246095.1 Pseudorhodoplanes sp. | reverse complement strand
ATAGGCGTCGTTGCGCAGCATGGTGCGGTAGGCGGAGCCGTCGAAGCGCAGCGAGGATTCCTGCACCCAGCGCAGGAAACGCGACAATTCCTCGCGCGAAGTGGGCCCGTTGCCGTAGCGCTTCAGTTCCAGCCAGGTGGAGTTGATGGCGTCCCACATCTCGATCGTGAGCGCGGTGCGCACCGCGCGCGCATTGGTGCGCGCGGCCTCGAAGCAGGAGCGGATCGAGGAAGGATTGGCGCTGGAGAAGGCGAGATAGTCGGTGACGTTCTCCTCCGTCGCCTCGGGGAAACTGGCGAAAAAGGCGTTGGCGCAGCCCGCGGTCTGCACCGCGGATTCCCACTCGTTGCTTTCGCCGATATAGGCGAGCGGCAGCGCGGTCAGCCGCTGCGTAGCCTCCAGGATGCGCGCGAGATATTCCGCGCGTTCGACATAGCGGGCGAGCCAGAACAGGTTGTCGGCGGTGCGCGAGAGCATGGCTAACCGTCGTCCCGGACGCTGCGCGTCGCGAAGCGCAGCGCAGCGCTGCGCTGCAGAACCGGGACCGTTCCGGTCCATGACGGTCCCGGATCAGCGTCGCACCGCCATAGCGCGTCGAAGATGCGCGTGAACGCGCTTATGGCGCTGCGCCGCATCCGGGACACGCCGTCCATGCGATCCGCAGCCTTCATCCGTCCACCACCCAGGTGTCCTTGGTGCCGCCGCCCTGGCTGGAATTGACCACGAGCGAGCCGGCCTTGAGCGCCACCCGCGTCAGCCCGCCGGGCACGATGCGGATGCGGTCGCGGCCGGTCAGCACGAAGGGGCGCAGATCGACATGCCGCGGCGCGATGCCGGAATCGACGCAGGTGGGGCAGGTGGACAAAGCCAGCGTCGGCTGCGCGATGAAGTTGCGCGGCGCGGATTTCAGCTTGGCCTTGAAGGCGCCGATGGTGGTCTTGTCGGCCGCCGGCCCGATCAGCATGCCGTAGCCGCCGGAGCCGTGCACCTCCTTCACCACCAGCTCTTCGATATTGTCGAGCACATGGGCGAGATGGTCCTCCTCGCGGCAGCGCCAGGTCGGCACGTTCTTCAGGATCGGCTCCTCGCCGAGGAAGAATTTCACGATCTCCGGCATGTAGCTGTAGACCGCCTTGTCGTCGGCGACGCCGGTGCCGACCGCGTTGGCGAGCGTGACATTGCCGGACTGGTAGGCCGACATCAGGCCGGGCACGCCGAGCGCCGAATCCGGGCGGAACGCGAGCGGATCGAGGAAGTCGTCGTCGAGGCGGCGATAGATCACGTCGACGCGCTTGGGCCCCTGCGTCGTGCGCATGTAGACGACCTCGCCCTTCACGAACAGGTCGCGGCCCTCGACCAGTTCGATGCCGAGCTTGTCGGCGAGGAACGAGTGCTCGTAATAGGCGGAATTGTAGACGCCCGGCGTCAGCAGCACGACGGTCGGCTCGACGGCCGCGGATTCGGGCGCGACCGATTTCAGCGTGGCGAGCAGTTCGTCGGGATAATTGTCGACCGGCGCGATGCGGTAGCGTGCGAACAGTTCCGGGAACAGCCGCAGCATGATTTCCCGGTTCTCCAGCATGTAGGAGACGCCGGAAGGTGTGCGCGCATTGTCTTCGAGGA
Organism: Pseudorhodoplanes sp.; assembly: GCA_050246095.1. GTDB lineage: Bacteria > Pseudomonadota > Alphaproteobacteria > Rhizobiales > Xanthobacteraceae > Pseudorhodoplanes. The sequence continues at coordinate 19,930 of JBFWWQ010000021.1, read as the reverse complement.
CGTAGAAGGTCTCGGCATCGACGCGCACGATGTCGATGCCCGCGATGTGGACATAGATGTCGTGCGGGACTTTTTGCCCGTTCATCTCCGGGCGGAAGACCGGGTTCTGGAACACCAGGTCCTCGGGAACGATTCCGGCGCGCAGGCATTCGCGGCGGTCATACACGTCCTTGATATAGGCGTTGATCGCCTTGACCCGCTGTTCGAGGCCGCGCTGCAGCAGCGTCCATTCCCGGCCCGAGAGGATGCGCGGAATGACGTCGAACGGGATCAGGCGTTCCTGCGATTCCGCCTCGCCATAGACGGCGAAGGTGATGCCGATGCGGCGGAACAACAGCTCCGCCTCGCGGCGGCGGAAATCGAGCACGTCCGGACGGATTTCGCTCAGCCAGGCGGAGAGCTGCTGGTAGGCGGGCCGCACGGACCCGTCGCTACTCGTCATTTCGTCGAACGCAACCGGCATTCAGCCCCCGGGCAGCCTTTCCCTTGGGCTGCTTGCCTGCACGTATGGCCGCTTACTGCAAGCTTTGCGCCACTTCCCGTCGAGGGAAAGCGAAAAATAACGCAGGGCGGTGCGACCCCTTGCCCAGCGATTGGGCGGCGGGTGGCTAGCGAAAAGGCGCCCGCCATACTTGTCAGGGAACGAGGATCACCCCGTCATCCGGCTTGTCGGCAAACAGCCGCTCGACATCGGCGCGCCGCCGCTCCAGCGCCAGCCGCTGGTTGATATAGCCCTTGTCGGTGATCTCGTTGGCGTCGATCGAGGGGGCGTCGGGCAGCAGGATCGCCCGTGCGACGCGCTGCGAGGAACCCTTCTGCTGCGCATTCCAGCGCGCGATCCCGTCCCTGACATGCGCGCGGACCTTGGGATGGGCGGCAAGCTCGGGCAGGGTTTTCGGCGCGTCGGCGCCCGCGACCTGCTGCGCGCCGGCCGCGTTGAGCCAGGCCAGGATGCCGATGCGGTCGCGGTTTTCGCCGGCGACCACCGCGTCCTGCAGCACGGGAGACGCGGCCGCGAGCGCGCCCACGCGCACCGGGCCGACCGCGACCCAGGTCCCGGTGGTGAGCTTGAAATCCTCCGCGATGCGCCCGTCGAACACCACGCCCTTGTTCGGGTCGGCGGGATCGGCAAGCCGCACCGCATCGCCGATCTTGTAGAAGCCTTCCGCGTCGAAGGCATCGCGCGTCAGGTCGTCACGCTTCCAGTAGCCCGGCGTCACGTTCGGTCCCCGGACGCGGACCTCCATCTTGGCGCCGGAGGGAACCAGCTTGAGCTCGACGCCCGGCACCGGGACGCCGATCACGCCGGCGCGGTCGATCAGGAAATGCGCGGTGGTGGCGAGCGGGGCGGTTTCCGTCGATCCCCAGGACGAGGTCATCGGGATGCGCTCGCCGGTGACCCGCAAAGCCGCGTCTTCCAGGCGCAGCCACAGATCCTGCGGCAAGGCCGCGCCGGCATAGAAGATCAGCCGCAATTTGCGGAAGAACGAGCGTGCGAAAGCCTCGTCGCTCTCCAGATGCGGCAGCAGCCCGGCATAGCCCGCAGGGACATTGAAATACATGGTCGGCGAAATCTCGGTGAGATTGCGCACGGTCTCGCCGATCATGGCCGGCAGCGGCCGCCCGCCGTCGATATGCAGCGTGCCGGCATGCTGCAGCACGAGGTGGAAATTGTGGTTGGCGCCGAAGGTGTGGTTCCACGGCAGCCAGTCGACCAGCACCGGCGGCTCTTCGACCACGAAAGGCCATATCTGCGCGAGCTGCCGCTGGTTGGCGGCGAGCATGCCGTGTGTGTTGATGACGCCCTTGGGCAGCCCGGTGGAGCCGGAGGTGAACAGGAATTTCGCGATGGTGTCGGAAGCGATGCGGTCGAAGGCCTGTTGCAGTGCGCGGCCGGGCGCGGCTCCGGTCAGGTCCTCGAAGGCGACCGCGCCGTCGCGGTTGGCGCCGTCGCGGTTGGCGCCGTCGCGGTTGGCGCCGTTGCGGCTGGCGACGATGCTGCGGCCGCGCAAATCGAGCGCGTCGAGCGCGTTCGCGAACGGGGCGGTATCGGCGACATAGATCAGGCCGGGGTCGAGCAATTGCGTGATGTGCTTGAGCTTGGCGTGATCCTGGCTCTGCAGCGAATAGGCGACCGAGATCGGCGCGACCGGAATGCCGGCGGTATAGCCCGCGAGCGTGAGCAAGGCATGATCGATCGAGTTGCCGGACAGGATCATCACCGGCCGGTCCGCCGACAGGCCGCGCTCGATCAGAGCGGCGGCGATCGCGTCGACAAGGCGGCGCGTCTCTTCGTAAGTCAGCTTGCGCCAGCCGTCCGCCGACCGCTCGGCGAGGAAGGTCCGGTCGGGCGCGCGCTCCACCGCCTTGCGGAACAGCCGGCCCAGGCTCGGATCGCCCGCTTGCAGGACGGCGGTGGAGGCGATCAGGAGGCTGCCGTCGGCGCGGCGCTCGCAGCTTATGTCGGGATCGGCATAGGCGATGGCGCGCACCGGCGCGGCCGCGCGGTCCATTTGTGCCTTGAGGGCATCCGGCATGAGCGGTACTCCTCCCTGTCCCGGACGTTGACCGCCGGTGATCTCTGGTGAGCGTGCACTATAGTGCAGATGAACCCAATGCAACATCCCCGTCCAGCGACCGTGCGCAGCGGAACCATCGCATGAGCCCGGCCGCATCCGCATCCGCCGTCACCGCGGCGATCCTGGTGATCGGCGACGAGATCCTGTCGGGCCGGACCAAGGACAAGAATATCGGCTATATCGCCGAATACCTCACCGCCATCGGCATCGACTTGTCGGAAGTGCGGGTGGTTCCCGATGTCGAGGAGGAGATCGTCGCCGCGCTGAACGCGCTGCGCCACCGCTACACCTATGTCTTCACCACCGGCGGCATCGGGCCGACGCACGACGACATCACGGCGGATGCGGTGGCCAAGGCGTTCGGGGTGCCGATCGGATACGACCCGCGCGCCGTTGCGATGATGCGCGAGCGCTTCGCCGAGCACGAACTGAACGAGGCGCGCATGCGCATGACGCGCATTCCGCAGGGCGCCGATCTGGTCGCCAACAAGGTCTCCAAGGCGCCCGGCTTCTGGATCGGCAATGTCATCGTCATGGCCGGCGTCCCCAATATCATGCATTCCATGCTCGACGAGGTGGCGCCGAAGCTGAAAACGGGCGCCAGAATGCTGTCCGACAGCATCCGCGCCGACCTGAAGGAAGGCGATATCGGCACCGAGTTGGGCGAAGTCGCGCGGGCACATCCGGACGTCACTATCGGCAGCTATCCGTTTTTCGACGAGGCGCGCGGACCGAACACCAATGTTGTGATACGCTCCCGCGACGGGGACAAAATCGCCGCGGCACGGCAGGCGGTCGAGACCATGCTGGCCGGGGTGAGGGCGTCGCTGGCAACGCGGGGAAGCTAGCCTTGGGCTACAAGCGCGGGCTGATCGTGGTGTCGCTGGTGCTGCTCGCGGCGGCCGCGGTCGCTGCGACCTCCTACGGCTATCTGCGGCCGGTCAAGCTCAAGGTCGCGATCCCTGCCGCCGACACGATCGACCAGAAGCTGTTCGGCCTCGCCGCCGATGCCCTGCGCACACAGCGCGCGCCGGTTAGGCTTGAAATCGTCGTCAAGGAGAATGCCGAGGAGGTCGCGACCGCCCTGGAGCGCCAGCAGGTGCAACTCGCGGTGCTGCGCTCGGATGCCGCGATGCGCGACCGCACGCCGACCGTGCTGGTGCTGCGCACGGAAGTCGCGGTGCTGCTCGCGGCGAAGGCCCGCAAGATCAAGAAAATCTCCGATCTGCCGCGCAGCGCGCTCGGCATCGTGGTGGACGGTCCGGCGGACGGCCGCCTGCTGCAGGTGGTGCTCGACTATTACGGCATCGCGCCCGGCAGCATCCGGCCGGTCTTCCTGAAGCCGTCGGAAATCGCCGGCGCGATCCGCGAACGCAAGGTCGACGCCGCCATCGTGATCGGCGTGCTGACGTCGAAGGCGCTCTCCGACACGATCGGTGAGGTGATGCGTGCGACCGGCGAGAGCGTGCAGTTCGTCAATATCGAGGAGGCCTCCGCCATCGCCAAGCGCGCGCAGGCGCTGGCGCATATCGAGATCGAGGAGGGCGCCTTCGGCGGCCGCACGCCGCGCCCGCCGGAGGACATCCATACGCTCGGCTACACCATCCGCCTGGTGGCGCACGACCAGGTCAGCGAGGACGCGATCGCCGAGCTTGCGCGCCAGCTCATCAACATGCGGCAGAATCTGAGCGCCGCGGTTCCCGGCAGCGGGTTGATGGACACGCCCGACCTCGACGACCGTTCCGCCTTCCTCGTGCATTCCGGCGCGCGCATGTTCGCCAACGGCGAGCAGAAGACCTTCTTCGACCATTACAGCGACTACATCTATCTGGGTCTGTTCCTCGGCGGCGGCGTCGGCTCGGTGATCACCGGCCTGCTCAGCTGGCTCGGCATCCGCCAGCGGCGGGAATCGCTGGGCGACATTTTGCAGATCGAGGACGTGCTGGGCGCGGTGGCGGGGGCGCAAACCTCCGACGAACTCGACATGCTCGAGCGCAAGACCGAAGAGATCGTGGACGTCGCGGTCGATCACGGCGCCAAGGGGCTCTACACTTCCTCGGAAATCGCCACCTTCCAGCTCGCCATCAGCGAGGCGCGCAACCGCATCGCCGCGCGCCGCATGGCGCTGATGGCGCAAAGCGAAGCGTCACAGGCGGTGCCGGAAGCGGAGCGCATCCGCATCGCCGCGCACCGCAAGAAGGAGCATCGGCGCACCACGCCGGCGTGAGCGCCGTGGCGCCGGACGCAAAGGGTTTCTCCGGACCGGCGGCGGTTGACGCGATTGTGAGCGCGGGTTTGCGCGCGCGCCGTCCGGATGCCGCTATTCTCCCGGAATGTTGCGGACAGGTTTGCGAGGGAGCGGAGTCATGGCCACCCGTGAGATCGACCTGCGACGCCGGCATTGGCTGGCGGGTGCGGCGGCCATCGCCGGCTGCAGCGTCATGGGCGGGTCCGTGCTGGCGCAGAACCCGCAGCCGACGCCCGCTTGCGGCGCCGGCGCGACGCCGCGCCAGACCGAAGGGCCGTATTTCAAGCCGGCATCGCCGGAGCGCGCGGACCTGATGGAAGCCAGCATGGCCGGTCCGGCGCTCGCCGTGTCCGGGCGCGTGCTGACGCGCGACTGCCGCCCGGTCCCGCGCGCGCTGATCGAGATCTGGCAGGCCGATGCCGGCGGCGAATACGACAATCGCGGCTTTCGCCTGCGCGGGCATGTCTTCACCACGCCCGACGGCCGCTATCGCTTCCGCACCGTCGTGCCCGGCGCCTATCCGGGCCGCACGCCGCATATCCATGTGAAGGTGCAGGCGCCGAACCGGCCGGTGCTGACCACGCAGCTCTATTTCCCGGGCGATCCCGGCAATGCCCGCGACCGGCTGTTCCGCCCGGAACTGCTGCTCGGCATGGCCGATGCGGGCACCGGGGCCTTCGATTTCGTGCTCGACATCGCCTAGGGTTTTTTTGCGTTGCCGCGTTTTCTTCACGCGAACCGGTGCCCATTTCGCTTGCAAACGCTATGGACGGCCACCGCTTTTTCCTGTGAATCCGCCATGCGCCCGGTTGGCAGAAGGGGCGCGCCTGCCGATGGTGCGGCTGCAACGGGGAAGATGCGATGGCCGAACCGCAAGCCGCTCCAAAAGCCTTTCCGGTCTCGTGGGACCAGTTTCACCGCGATGCGCGCGCTTTGGCGTGGCGCCTGGCGGAAGCCGGCCCGTTCCAGGCGATCGTGTGCATCACGCGCGGCGGCCTGGTTCCGGCGGCGATCGTCGCGCGCGAATTGAACGTGCGGCTGATCGAGACGGTCTGCGTCGAAAGCTATACCGGGATCGGGCGCCAGGGCGAGCTGCGCGTCCTGAAAACGGTGGCGGAGAAGGTGGTCGGCGCCGGCGGCGGCCGCGGCAAGGGCGTGCTGATCGTCGACGACCTGGTCGATACCGGCAAGACCGCGCGCGTCGTGCGCGACCTGATCCCGGAGGCGCATTTCGCCACCGTCTATGCCAAGCCGATGGGCCGCCCGCAGGTCGATACCTTCATCACAGAAGTGTCGCAGGACACCTGGATCTATTTCCCCTGGGACACCGGCCTCGCCTTCATGCCGCCGATCCGCGAGGGCGGCTGAGCGCCTCGCGGCGCTTGCGGCGGCGGCCCGCCTCGTCCATTTTCGGTGCGCGCGGACGTGGCGGAACTGGTATACGCAGCGGACTTAAAATCCGCAGCCCGCAAGGGCTTACGGGTTCGACTCCCGTCGTCCGCACCAGCATTTCGTAGCGCACATCGATCACGGCCGCGCGGCGCGCGCGGGGGCCGTGCGCACGGGCGCGCGCTGCGCGCAGAACGACTCGATCGCTTCCACCGCCGCCGCGACCAGCAAGGCGCGATGCTCGGGCGCGGCCAGCAGCAATTCCTCCTCGCGGTTCTTGATCACGCCGGCTTCCAGCAGCACCGCGGGCATATGCGTGCCGCGCAGCACATGCAGGCGGTCGTAGCGATAGACGCCGGCATTCTTGTCGAGCAGCTCGCGCCGGCGCGATCCCATGAACGGCTCGGTGTAATGCGGCGTGTATTGCAGGCCGCGATTCTTCAATTGCTGGCCCAGCAGGCGGGCGAAGGCGAGGCTCGCCCGGCTCTGCGGGTTGTCGTAGGACACGAACAAGGAATGCCCCTTGAAGCGGTCGCTGAAACGGTAGGGCTGTCCCTCGAATTCCCAGTCTTCGAGGAAATGCTCGGGCACGGCGTCGTGATGAATCGACAGGAACAGGTTTGCGCCGGCCCGGTTGGCGCGGCTGACGCGCTGCACCAGTCCGCGCGCGACCTCGCCCTCGGTGACCAGCAGCGTCGTCGCGGCAAAGCCGGCAGCGGTCAGTTGCTGCACGAGCTCGCGCGCCAGGCGCAGGTTGAATTCGTATTCCGAGATGCCGCGCGCACTGATGGCACCCGGCACTTCGGCGGTATGGCCGACATCGACGACCACCTTGAATGCGGCGCGGTCGCAGCGCGGCGCGGCGCGCGGGACGGTCTGGGCGCCGGCGCCGGGATCGGGCTGCAGCAGCAGGACCGCGATCAGCGCGGCGACCGTGCCGAGCCGCGAAGCCGCCGCCGCGCGACGCCGCGGCCGGGCGGCATCCGGCATCCTGCGGTTCCGGTCCCGGTTCGCTGCCATTCCCGAAACTAGCGCGCGGCCCGCCGCGGCGCGAGCCATCGCGACGGCTTCCCGCTAGTGGTTCGATTCTAACATTTGCATCCCTTCTCGGCGGGTTCTTTTGCAAATGTTAGAATCAAAGAACCACTAGTAAATATTGGATTCTAGTGGAGCTTTGGATTTGACATTCGCTTTGCGGGCCCGCGGCTGGATGGGTAGCGAATGTCAAATCCGCTCCACTAGAGCATTTTCGAGCGAAGTGGGTACCGGTTCGCGTCAAGAAAATGCGATCAAATAAAGGAATCTAAAGCACGTTCCGATTCCATGTAAAACGAACGTGCTTTAGGCCGGTTGGTGAACATCCCAATTTGTTCATAAAGTTCTGGTCGACACAGGCGTCCGGCTGCCGGAAGCGCCGGGCCGGGCAACCTTGCGGTGTGGGACGGCATGGCCACAGGTCGAGCGCTGGAAGCAGGTCGGGTGGGCGCGCGCCGCAGGGCCGCGCTGCGGCCGTTCGGCCTCTTTTTGGCATTCGCCCTTTCCGCCTGTTCCGCGAGCCTGGAGACGCCGGAAGGCCTGATGCCGCGCGGCAAGTACAACTTCTACAATTGCGAACAGCTCGCCGTGCAGGCGCGCGAAAGCGGCAACCGCGAGCAGGAATTGCGCCAGGCGATGACCAAAGCCGCGTCGGGGCCGGGCGGCGAGCTCGTCAATGCGCTCGCCTATCGCTCGGAATATCTCTCGGTGCAGGGCGATCTCAAGGAGATGGAGGTCGCGGCCGAATCCAAGAATTGCAAGCAGAGAATGCGGGCGATCAGCGATACTGCGGTGCGCTGAGGCGTCGTGCCGGTTCCGCGCGGGAACCTTCCGGCCTAGACTGCGTTGATCCGCGCCGACGGCGACCGAGCGGTCGTCCGCCATGCCGCAAGGGGGCTAGCCCATGTCTTTGCTGATCAGCATTCTCATCACGTTCCTGGTTGTCGTCCTGGTCCTTTATCTCGTCAACATGCTGCCCATCGACGGCCGCGCGAAGCAGATCGTGCGCATCATCGTCATCATTCTGGGCGTGCTGTCGCTGCTGAAATACATCGCCGTCTTCTAGAGCGCGACGCGCCGCAAGCGCAGCGCATTGCCGACGACGCTGACCGACGACAGCGCCATCGCCGCTGCCGCGATCACCGGCGACAGCAGGATGCCGAAAGCCGGATAGAGAATGCCGGCGGCGATCGGCACGCCGGCGGCGTTATAGGCGAAGGCGAAGAACAGGTTCTGGCGGATATTGCGCATGGTCGCCTCCGACAGGTGGCGCGCGCGCACGATTCCGTTCAGGTCCCCCTTCAGCAGCGTGACGCCGGCGCTTTCGATGGCGACGTCGGTGCCGGTGCCCATCGCGATCCCGACATCGGCGGCGGCGAGCGCGGGGGCATCGTTGACCCCGTCGCCGGCCATCGCGACGACGCGGCCCTCCGATTGCAGCCGGGCGACGACCGCGCTCTTCTGGTCCGGCAGGACATCCGCCTCGACTTCCGCGATGCCGAGCTGCGCCGCGACGGCGCGGGCGGTGACGGCGTTGTCGCCGGTGAGCATCACGATGCGGATGCCGTCCGCGGCGAGCGCCTTCAGCGCCGCCGGCGTGCTCTCCTTGATCGGATCGGCAATGCCGATCAGGCCCGCGAGGTTTCCGCCGATGCCGACGTACACCACGGTCGCGCCGTGGCCGCGCAATGCCTCTGCCTCGGCATCGAGGGGCGCGGTGGAAATGCCCTGCGCGCTCAGGAACGCCGCGTTGCCGACCAGGACCTTGCTTCCCTCGACCGTCCCGGTCGCGCCCTTGCCGACCGGCGAATCGAAATCGCCGACGGACGCGAGCGCGATGCCGCGCTCCTGCGCCGCGCGCACGATCGCGGCGGCCAGCGGGTGCTCGCTCGCCCGCTCGACGCTCGCGGCCAGCCGCAGCAAGGCGTCTTCGCTGTGGCCGGGTGTTGCGACCATCGCGGTGACCGCCGGTCGGCCCTGCGTCAGCGTGCCGGTCTTGTCGACCACCAGCGTGTCGACCTTCTCCATGCGCTCCAGCGCCTCGGCATTGCGGATCAGCACGCCCGACGCCGCCCCGCGCCCGACGCCGACCATGATCGACATCGGCGTCGCGAGGCCGAGCGCGCAGGGGCAGGCGATAATGAGCACGCTGACCGCGGCGACCAGGGCATAGGCGAAGCGCGGCTCGGGGCCGAAGCCGAACCAGGCGGCGAAGGCGAGCAGTGCCGTTGCGATCACCGCCGGCACGAACCAGCCGGAAATCCGGTCGGCGAGACGCTGGATCGGCGCGCGCGAGCGCTGTGCCGCCGCCACCATCTGCACGATCTGCGCGAGCAGCGTGTCGCGTCCGACCTTCTCGGCGCGCATCACGAAGCCGCCGGTCTGGTTGAGCGTGCCGGCGATGACCTTCGCGCCGGTCTCCTTGCTCACCGGCATCGATTCGCCGGTGACCATCGACTCGTCGAGCGCGGAGCGGCCTTCGAGAATCTCGCCGTCAACCGGCACCTTCTCCCCCGGGCGCACGCGCAGGCGGTCGCCGGCCGCGATGTCCTCGATGGCGATTTCCTCGTCGCTGCCGTCCGGCATCACGCGGCGCGCATGCTTGGGCGCAAGGCCGAGCAGCGCCTTGATCGCGCCGGAGGTCGCCTCGCGCGCGCGCAATTCCAGAACCTGTCCGAGCAGCACCAGCACGGTGATGACGGCGGCCGCCTCGAAATACACCGCCACCGCGCCGTGGCTGCGCAGGCTTTCGGGAAAGGCCTGCGGCAGAAGGGTGGCGACGATGCTGTAGGCATAGGCGACGCCGGTGCCGAGCGCGATCAGCGTGAACATGTTGAGATTGCTGGTGTGCAGCGACTGCCAGCCGCGCGCGAAGAACGGCCAGCCCGCCCACAGCACGACCGGGGTGGCGAAGACGAACTGCACCCAGTTCGACGTGGTCGGGCTGAGGACGCCGTGCAGATCGACCAGATGCGCGCCCATCTCCAGCACGAAGACCGGCAGCGTCAGCAGCAGGCCGATCCAGAAGCGCCGCCGCATGTCGGCGAGTTCGGGATTGGGTCCGGTCTCGGCGGTCGCGATTTCGGGTTCGAGCGCCATGCCGCAGATCGGGCAGGAGCCGGGGCCGACCTGGCGGATTTCCGGATGCATCGGGCAGGTGTAGGTCGCCCCCTCCGGCACGGGCTCGGGCGGCCGCTTGGCCTTGGAGAGATATTTCTCCGGATCGGCAACAAACTTGGTGCGGCAGCCGGCCGAGCAGAAATAATAAGGCCTGCCCCGATATTCCGCGCGGTGATTGGCGTTATGCGGATCGACCGACATGCCGCAGACCGGATCGGTCGCGCCGCCGGCGGCCGGCTTGGCGTGACCGGAATGCGCCTGGGAGGCGTGGGCGTGGCGCCCGGAACAACAGGAAGACATGGGAATCCCAGCTTGGCTTGAATCTTATACCCTAGGGGGGTATATAGCGGGCATGCACGATGCTGCCAAGACCGCCTGTATGAAAAGACTCAACCGGATCGAGGGCCAGGTGCGCGGGCTTGCGCGCATGGTCGAGGACGACCGCTATTGCATCGACGTGGTGACGCAGATTTCCGCGGTGCGCGCGGCGTTGCGGCGGGTCGAGGAGGAAATTCTACGCGACCACGTTGCACATTGCGTCGAGGGGGCGATCGCTTCCGGCAACAAGACCGACCAGCGCCGCAAGGTGGCCGAGCTGATGGACGTGCTGGAGCGCGCGAACCGCTGACGCACGATTGCCTCAGATTGAATCGCAGCAACGGCGATCTCAGTCCACCTCTCCCTTTGGGAGAGGTCGACTTCTGAGCACGCAGACAAGTTTACGCCGTCTGCGCATGCTTGATTGCGTGCGAAGAAGTCGGGTGAGGGGTTTCGGTGCAAGCAATCGGCAAGACCCCCTCACCCTAGCCCTCTCCCCCCCGGGGAGAGGGAACAGACCGACATCGCTGCAACAACGTCGCTTCAATTCCGATCGATCATGTCCTGACGCCTCAGCCGTAGCGCTCCCGCGCCAGCGCCGCGCCCTTACCGAGCGCGACCAGCTTCGCCTGCGCGATGTCGCGGCGCATCGGCGCCATCCCGCAATTGGTGCAGGCCACGATCCGCTCCTTCGGCACGAACTGCATCGCCGCCTTGATCGTGTCGGCGACGTCTTCCGGCGTCTCCACAATATCGGTCGCCACATCGATCACGCCGACCAGCACGTCCTTGCCCTTGAGCAGGGACAACAGGTCCATCGGCACCTTGGAGTTGCGGCATTCGACCGAGACCTGGTCGATGCGGCTGGCGGCCAGAGTCGGGAAAATGTCCTGGTACTGGCGCCATTCCTTGCCGAGCGACTGCTTCCAGTCGACATTCGCCTTGATGCCGTAGCCGTAGCAGATATGCACGGCGGTCTTGCAGGTCAGCCCCGCCGCGGCCCGTTCCAGCGCCGCGATGCCCCAGACATTGACCTGGTCCATGAACACGTTGAAGGCCGGCTCGTCGAACTGGATCACATCGACGCCGTCGCGCGCGAGCGCGCGCGCTTCCTCGTTGAGCACGTCGGCAAAGGCGAAGGCCATCTTGACCTGATCGCCATAGTGGCGGTCCGCGATCGTGTCGGCGATGGTCATCGGGCCGGGCAGGGTGATTTTCAGCCTGCGGCGCGTATGCGCGCGCGCGGCGACGGCTTCCTGCGCATGCACGCGCCCCGTGAGCCGCAGCGGCCCGGTGACGGTCGGCACCATCGCCTTGTAGCGGTCGTTGCGGATTCCCATTTCCACGCGCTGCGCGAAATCGATGCCGGCGACGTGTTCGAGGAAGCCGTGCACGAAATGCTGGCGCGCCTGCTCGCCGTCGGTGACGATGTCGATGCCGGCATCTTCCTGCAGCTTGATGGCGAGCAGGGTGGCATCGGTCTTGGCGCTTTCCAGATCGGCGCCGGCAAGCCGCCACGGCGCCCACAATTTCTCCGGTTCGGCAAGCCAGGCCGGCTTCGGCAGGCTGCCGGCAACGGTCGTCTCGAACATGTTTCCCCCGGGACGGTGCGTTCTTAAGTGAGGCGCCAAGAATACAGCCAATCGTAGCGCTCGCGCAGCCTTTCTCCGCCCATCGCCGAAAGCGCGATGTTGCGCAGGGCCGCCGATGGGCCGCTGAGCTGGTACATGCGGCCGGCGAAGCGGGCGGCGTTCTGCGCGCGCGCGACGCGGGCGCGCCGCAATCCGGCATAGCGGCGCAAAGCCTCGGCCGGTTCGGCATTCGGGCGCGCGAGACAGCTGGCCAGCGTCGCCGCGTCCTCGATCGCCATGGCCGCGCCCTGCGCCAGGAAGGGCAGCATGGGATGGGCGGCATCCCCCAGCAGCGCGACCGGCCCGCGCGTCCAGATCCGGCGCGGCGGGCGGTCGAACAGCGACCATTTCTGCCACTTGTCCGGGATGCCGAGCAGGCCGCGCGCCTCGCGCGACCAGCTCTTCTGCGGAAACTGCGCGATCACCTCCTCGCGCATGCCGGGCGTGTTCCAGCTGCGGCTCTGCCAGCGGTCGCGCAGGATCGCGACGAGATTGATCTCGCGTCCGCCGCGCACCGGGTAATGCACGAGATGCGCGTCGGGCGCGAGCCACAGATTGATGCGGGGCGCGCGGAATTCCGGCGGGAACTGGCTTGCCGGCACCAGCGCGCGCCATGCGGTGCGGCCGGAGAAGCGCGGCGGCGCGGTGTCGAACTTGTTGCGCAAAGTGGACCACAATCCGTCCGCCGCGATCAGCGCGATGCCCTGTTCGTGGTCGATCTTGCCGCCGCCGAGCTGCGCGGTGACGCCGTTCGGATGCATGGCGAAATCCTCGACGCGCAGGCCGAGCCGCACGCTGATGTCGGGATGGGCGCTCGCCGCTTCGTACAGGACGCGCTGCAGGTCGGCACGGTGCACGATCCAGTAGGGCGCGCCGTGGCGGAACGCGAAGGCTTCGCCGAGCGAAATCCGCACGATCTCGCGCACCTGCCGCGCGGTGCGCACCGAAATGCCTTCCGGCATGGCGGCGACGGCCTGCAGGGCTTCGCGCAGGCCGAGGCCGAACAGCACGTTGGTCGCGTTGGGGGAGAGCTGGATGCCCGCGCCAGCTTCCTCCAGCCGCGCCGCCTGGTCGAAGACGACCACGCGGAAGCCGGCCTGTGCCAGCGAGAGCGAAGCGGTCAGTCCGCCGATCCCGGCGCCGGCGATAAGGATGGTGCGGGAAGGAGACGCCACGGCCGGGCGCCGGCGGTCAGGCGTGGTCGGTCAGCGCGCATTCGGCGGGGATCGCCGTGTGCGGATCGAGCGACGCATTGTGCCGGTAGAGGGTCGAGCAATAGGAGCAGATGATCTCGCTGTCGTCGCCCATGTCGCAGAAGATGTGCGGATGGTCCATCGGCGGCCGCGCGCCGACGCACATGAATTCGCGCGTCCCGATCTCGATCACCGCGACGCCGGCATCGTTGTGAAAATGGGGGATGACGTGCTCGGCCATGTGCGGACCTTCTCGATGCGCGGGGGAACCCCACTTGTGCGGCGCACATTACCCCCGGCGGCGGCCAAATCAATTGCCGGCCGCCCCGGCGGGGCATTCCCGGTCTGTCGCTGGAAAAAGTCCTAAATCGGCCCCACATTACCGCCACAGGTGCGGCAACGGGTTCCGGCGGACGGACGATGCGGCGAATCGAGGCGGTTATTCATTATCTGCGCACGGGCGCGGCGGGAACCGCGCTGTGGGTCGCGGCCGCCCTTATTTGCGCCGCGGGCGCGGTGACCGTGCTGCCGCGCGCGGTCGAGGCCGTGACGCTGCTTTATGTCGAGGACGATCCGGCCGCGCTCGCCGACAGGCAGCTCGACCAGGTCTTCGATGCCGGGCGGGCAAGCCGCGAGATCGAGCAGGCGCTCGCCGCCAAGGACAGCGATCTCGCCCGCAGCTTCGTCGATCTGGCGCAGGCGCGCTCGATCGCGCTGCCTCCCGAATTGCTGGCGCAGGTCGAGGCGGCCGAAAAGACCGCCGCGAGCCCTGCCTCGAAAGCCTCCGCCTTCGCCCGCGGCCTCGTTTACGGCGAGCCCGACGACCTCGTCAGCTTTGCCGGGACGGCGCTCGGCGATCTGTTTGTGTTCGGCGATATCCGGGATCTGGTGCGCGAAGGTTCGCGGCTCGCCAACGGGCAGGAAGCCGACAAGCTCATCCTCGGCCTCGCCGGCGTCGGCATCGCGATCACCGCCGGCACCTATGCGACGCTCGGCGCCGGCGCGCCGGCGCGGATCGGCCTGACCGTCGCCAAGGCCGCGCGCAAGACCGGCCGTCTGGGCGCGCGCATGGGCGACTGGATGGCGGCGTCGCTGCGCCGGGCCGTCGACTGGTCGGCGCTCCGCCGCGGCATGGCGGGCGCTTCCGTGACCGAGCCGGCGCTCGCCGTGCGCGCGAGCCGCGAGGCGGTGAAGGTCGGCAAGGCCGACAACCTGCTGCACCTCGCGCGCGATGTCGGCCATGTGCAGATGAAGGCCGGAACCCAGGCCGCTTTGGACGGGCTGAAGGTCGCCCAGTCGCCGCGCGAACTGGCGCGGGTGGCCAAGCTTGCGGAGAAGAACGGCAGCAAGACGCGCGCGATCCTGAAGACGCTCGGCCGCGGGGCGATCGCGCTGAGCATGGCGATGTTCAATATCGCCGCCTGGATTTTCAGTGCGGTGATGATGCTCTGGGGCTTCGTCTCCTCGCTGAAGGCCTGGGTGGAACGCAGCACCCGGCGGCGCCTGCAGAAAAAGAAGGCGCGCCGGCGCGCCCGCGCGCAGATGTTGGCGCCCCTCCCGCAGCCGGCCTGAAACCCTATTCCCGGGCGGCATGGGGGCCTTGCCGCCGCCCTGCTCGCCATGCTGCCGCCGGCCGCGTATGAGGATGCGCCCGGCGCGGCCGGGCCGCCTATGGGATTTCGCAATGCCGCGCTTCTCGCATGACGGTATCGAGCTCGCCTATCTCGACGAAGGCGAGGGCGATCCGGTCCTCATGATTCACGGCTTCGCCTCCACCAAGGAGGTGAACTGGGCCTATCCCGGCTGGGTCGCGGCGCTGCGCCGGGCTGGCCGCCGCGCCATCGCGATCGACAATCGCGGCCACGGGGAATCGCAGAAGCTCTACGATCCCGCGCTCTACCACACCGCGCTGATGGCCGGGGACGCACGCGCGCTGCTCGATCATCTCGCCATCGCGCGCGCCGATATCATGGGCTATTCGATGGGCGCGCGCATCGCGGCGTTTCTCGCGCTGAAGCATCCGGACCGCGTGCGCGCCGCCATCCTCGGCGGCCTCGGCATCAGGCTGGTCGACGGCGTCGGCCTGCCCGAGTCGATCGCCGACGCGCTCGAGGCGCCCTCGCTCGCCGACGTCGCCGATCCGACCGGCCGCACCTTCCGCAGCTTCGCCGAGCAGACCAAGTCCGACCGCCGCGCGCTGGCCGCCTGCATTCGCGGCACGCGCCAGACTCTGAGCCGCGACGAGGTCGCGCGGATCCGCGTGCCGATGCTGGTCGCGGTCGGCACCAAGGATGCGGTCGCCGGCTCCGCGCAGCAACTGGCGGCGCTGATCCCAGGCGCCCGCGCCGTCGACATTCCCGACCGCGACCACATGCTTGCGGTCGGGGACAAGGTATTCAAGGCAGAAGTCGAAAAATTCCTGAGCGAGAGACCATGACCCGAGCCATCGCACCCGCCTCCGCGACCTTCACCGGCGCCGCCGGCAACAAGCTTTCCGCCGACGTCTTCGGCGACAAGGGCGACCCGGTGATCCTGCTGCATGGCGGCGGACAGACGCGCCACGCCTGGCGCTCGACCGCAAGCGAGATCGCCCGTACCGGGCACGTCGCCTATGCCCTCGACCAGCGCGGCCACGGCGACAGCGAATGGGTCGCCGACGGCGGCTACGACTTCGCCGATTTCGCCGCCGACCTCGCCATCGTCGCGCGCGAGCTGGCGCGGCGCTCCGGCAGCAAGCCGTCGGTGATCGGCGCCTCGCTCGGCGGCATCGCGTCGCTGGTCGCGGAGGCGAATGCCGAGCGGGAAGGCGAGGGGCTGTTCTCCTCGCTGGTGCTGGTCGACATCACCCCGCGCGTGAACGCCGAGGGCGTCGCCAATATCCACGGCTTCATGCGCGCGCATGCGCGCGAAGGCTTCGCTTCGATCGAGGACGCCGCCGACGCCGTCGCCCGCTATCTCCCGCATCGCCCGCGACCCAAGAGCAATGAGGGCCTGAAGAAGAACCTGCGGCTTTCGCCCGACGGTCGCTGGCGCTGGCACTGGGACCCGCGCTTCATCGAAGGCATGCGCCGGCATCCGGATTCGCGCGAGCGCAACGAGGCGATGCTGATCGAGGCCGCGCGGCGGATCCGCATCCCCGCCTTGCTGGTGCGCGGCAGCTCCTCCGAACTCGTCCAGGAGGCGCATGTGAAGGAGTTCATGCAGCTCGTGCCGCATGCGGAATACGTAGACGTGAGCGGCGCGCGGCACATGGTGGCGGGCGACAAGAACGATCATTTCTCCACGGCGGTGCTGGGATTCCTGGGAAAACTCGACAGCGGCCAGGTTCCGGGCCTGCGGGCGAATTAGCGCTTCCGTAGAATAATATTCTCCGATTCGATCTCTGGCGCTTGCCAGAGAGAAGGTTATCTGTGCATGTGAGGCGAATTCTTCCGGAGCCGGACATGCCGACACAAGCCAAGCCGACGCACGCCCTCGACAAGGTGGATCCCGTCTGGGCGCGCGTGCGCCACGAGGCCGAAGACATCGTGCGCCGCGAGCCCGAGCTGGCGACCTTCATCTATTCGACCGTGCTGCATCACGACACGCTGGAGGCGGCGGTGGTGCATCGGCTCTCGGAGCGTCTCGACCATGCCGACGTATCCGGCGAACTGATCCGGCAGGCCTATGAGGACGCGCTGGAGGACGATCCCGCGATCGGCAACGCCTTCCGCGCCGACATCGTGGCGACCGTCGACCGCGATCCGGCGACCGAACGCTTCATCGAGCCCGTGCTCTACCTGAAGGGATTCCACGCCATCCAGACGCACCGGCTCGCGCATTGGCTGCACAAGCGCGGCCGCAAGGATTTCGCCCTCTACCTGCAGGCGCGCTCCTCGTCGGTCTTCCAGTGCGACATCAATCCGGCGGCGCGCATCGGGCGCGGCATCTTTGTCGATCACGCGACCGGCGTCGTCATCGGCGAGACGGCGGTGGTCGAGGACGACGTTTCCATGCTGCACGGGGTGACGCTGGGCGGCACCGGCAAGGAGGACGGCGACCGCCATCCGAAGGTCCGCCACGGCGTTCTGATCGGCGCCGGCGCCAAGATTCTCGGCAATATCGAAATCGGACATTGCGCGCGCGTCGCTGCCGGCTCGGTGGTGCTCAAATCGGTGCCGCACAACACGACCGTCGCCGGGGTGCCCGCGCGCGTCGTCGGCACCGCCGGCTGCTCGGAGCCCTCGCGCAGCATGGACATGATGTTCGATATTGGGATGTGAATCTCTCCTCCGATCCTCTATAGATCGCGCATTCGGCCCAAGGCGGGGAGCAGCATTCCGTGGACGTTCAGGAAATCAAGAAGATCGACGCCTATCTGAAGCGTCTGTTCGACAATCCCAGGATTCGCGTGGTGCCGCGGCCGAAGAAGGACGATTCCGCCGAGGTCTATATCGGCGAGGAATTCATCGGCGTGCTGTTCGTCGACGACGAGGACGACGACAAGTCCTACAATTTCCAGATGGCGATCCTGGAAACCGACCTGGAGCCGTGAGCTTCAGACCATGATCCGATCGGGTTGAATCGGATCATGGTCTGGTCATCTTGGCTTATCGCGCAATCTTGCGGCGAACCGGTGCCTACTTCGCCGGATTGCGCTTAGTTGGCGCTGGCGCGCAGGCTCGCCACCAGGCGGTCGAGCCCCTGCGCCACCGGCGGCCAGTCCTCCAGCCAGTCGCGCGGAAAGCGGATCGTGATGTCGGCGCCGCCGATGCGGCGATCCTGCAGGCACATGCCGAGCGCGCCGCTCTTGCCGTTATGCGTGCAGCGGACCAGCAGGCTGCCGCCCGGATCCTGGATCAGTTCTTCGCCGTGATAGGGCGAGCCATCGCGGAAGGCGCGCACGATCAGCCCGCCGGCACCCTGCTGCGCCGTCGCCTCCAGGTAGCGCGGATAGATCGTCTTCACGCGCTCCGCGGGCGGCAGGGCGATCTCGGCCGCGGCGATCGTGACGAAGACGCGGTCGACGCCGTCGGCATCGGCCGCCGGCTGCGCCTTGCGGTGCGTGTCGGGCGGATCGAGCGAGGGCCACAGGAAGGCGATGTCGACGCGCTCCTGGGTGCCCGGACGGCGCTGGACCGATTGGCGGATGGCGGCGGGCGGAATGCTGAACGTCACCCCGCCCACGGTGATCGGCAGCAGCGGCGCGTCGACGGCGAGCGGCGCCGAGGGCCAGCGCGGCCACAGCACATAGGCGACGAAGGCGAGCGCGAGCACGGTGCCGATGCCGAGCATGGCCAGCGGCATCACCAGCAGGCGGCGGGTATTGCGGGGTCGTCTGCGCGGGATGCGCTCCGCGCGATAGGCTTGCGCCGTCGCCACGATGGCCTGTCCTCGAAGCCTGCGAAGGGTCGAATCACGCGACTATCGCATGAAGG
The DNA here is from genome assembly GCA_050246095.1 of Pseudorhodoplanes sp. Classification (GTDB taxonomy): domain Bacteria; phylum Pseudomonadota; class Alphaproteobacteria; order Rhizobiales; family Xanthobacteraceae; genus Pseudorhodoplanes. The sequence continues at coordinate 1,000 of JBFWWQ010000021.1, read as the reverse complement.
TCGCGCGGCGTGGCCGCGCATGCGCAAAAATTTACCATGACGGCGTTAACTCTTTTTTAACGAACGGCTGGCGCGTGCCGGATGCGTTTGCGATGGAAGCGGCCCAACCTGGTGCCGGAGTTTCCATGTCGCCCGAGGCCGTCCAGTCGCTGCTTATTCTCGCTCTCGGCTTTTCCTTCGCCGGCACGCTGGCGACCGGCTACCAGCTCGTAACCGCGCAGCCGCCGAGCTTCCTGATCCTGGGCGACGGCGCGCAGGCGCGGGCGGTGGTCAGCGTGGTCTTCCTCACCTTCGCGGCGCCCTTCATCATCATGCGCAACACGCTGCGCGGGCAGCGGATCGAGGGGCGCAATTTCGTGTTCGTGATGATGGCGACGGTGATCGCCGGATTCTGGAGCCTGATGTCCGGCACCGTCATGATCATGGCGCTGGCCGCGGTCGGATTGCTGCAGGCCTGATCGCGTTCCCCCGAAAAAGGTGCGGCCGGCCTTGGGGGAAAGGCCGGCCGCTCGCGAACCCGGTCGGGGGACGGGGAGGGGTGGGGACGTGACCGGGAGCGCGAATTCCTCCTGATTGTCAGCGGGCCTGCGAGGTCGCCGTCGCGGTCGCCGGCCGCGGATCGCCGAGCGAGACCCAGACATTCTGATCGGTCTGCGACTGCCGCTTGACGAAGCGATAGCTGGTTTCCGACCAGAGCAGGATTTCCGGGTTCTGGTTGTCGAGGATGAACTCGCCCTTGTCGGTCTTCACCGTGAGCACGGCATGGCCGTCGCCGCTGCGCTCGCGCACCACCGTCACCAGCAGCGCCTCGCGCGGCCAGCCGGCCTGCATCAAGAGCTTGCGCTTCAGCAGCACATAGTCTTCGCAGTCGCCGTAGCCGTCGTCCGGAAAGGACCATTTCTCCACCACGCCCCAGTGGTCGAGGTCGGTGATCGGCTTGATGTTCTCGTTGGCCCATTTGTTGATGCGGACCAGATCCTTCCAGGCCTTGCCCGACATC
>JBFWWQ010000020.1:0-21825 GCA_050246095.1 Pseudorhodoplanes sp. | reverse complement strand
TCCACCTAGCCTCTGATCCAGTTTGAATGATTGGCAAGACTGACGATCTCCGCCTCGACGCACCGGCCTATCATCGCAACCGCGAGGCGATCCTCGCCGTGCTCGCGCCCTATCTGCAAAAGCTGAAGGGCGACGCACTCGAAGCCGGCAGCGGCACCGGCCAGCATATCGTCGCCTTCGCGCGCGCCGCGCCGCACCTGACCTGGTGGCCGAGCGAATACGGCGACCTGCGCAGCATCGCGGCCTGGGCGGCGGACGCCAAGCTGCCCAACCTGCGCCCTCCCCGCCGCATCGATCTCTCCGACCCGGACTGGCAATGGGGCGGCAGCGAACGCGCCGCGCCAAATGCACTCAGCGCGATCTTCTGCGCCAATGTCATCCACATCGCGCCCTGGGCCGTTGCGGAAGGTCTGTTCGCGGGCGCCGCGCGCCATCTGAAGCCCGGCGGCTTCCTCTTCCTCTACGGCCCGTTCAAGCGCGACGGCGCGCATACCGCGCCGAGCAACGAAGCCTTCGACGCCAGCCTGCGCGCGCAGGATCCGGCCTGGGGGGTGCGCGACATGGCGGCTGTCACCGCGCTCGCCGCCAAGGGTTCGCTGCGGCCGGTCGAGACCGTGCCGATGCCGGCCAACAATTTCACCCTGATTTTCCGGCGGGACAGCGGACGCGAGGCCTAGACCGATGGCACCACGATCACCCGGCCGCCGCCGATATGCGGCGACAGCAGCGCGGCGACATGCCCGCGCAAGCTGGCGTCGTCGTCGCCTGCAGACCAGACCCTGACGATCATGCTGTCGCCCGATTCCGAAACGTCGAAATCCGCGATCATCCCCGACGCCATCATGATGGCCAGCGCTCCGAGCATCGCTTTCATGTTGGTCAAGGGCTCCTCCATGGCTGGGCGAATGCGCGCCTGCTACCCCCGCTTGATGCCGGCACGATGTCAGGTTCGCGACAAAAGCGTGGCGCGGGACCGTGCGGCGCGGCACCTTGCGCGTTCCGGTGCCGATAACGGCCCGATATGGCGGCTTTCGCGACATCGCCCGGATGCTAGAATTCTTCTCAGATCACAAGAGCGTCAACGATCCTCATGAATCCAGAACCCATCCTCGACATCGCCCATCTCGCGCATCTCGAATTGCTCACGCCCAAATTCGAGGAGAGCCGCCGCTTCTTCATCGACGTCATGGGCATGACGCAGAGCGGCGAGAAAGGCGACAGCGTCTACCTGCGCGCCTATGACGATTACGAGCGCTATTCGCTCAAGCTGACCGCGTCGAAAACCTCCGGCCTCGGACATGTGGCCTACCGCACGCGCTCGCCGCAGGCGCTGGAGCGGCGCGCGGCCGCGCTCCAGGGCTCGGGCTTCGACATCGGCTGGACCGACGGCGATCTCGGCCACGGCAAGACCTTCGTGTGCAGGGACCCGGACGAGCATCGCGTCGAGCTCTATTACGAGACCGAATGGTACGATCCGCCGGCCGACCAGAAGCCGTCGCTGAAGAACCAGGCGCAGAAGTTCCAGGCGCGCGGCTGCAACGTGCGCCGGCTCGACCACTGGAACGGGCTTGCCGCCGACATCAAGGCCAACCGCGAATTCTACGAACGCTATCTCGGCTTCCGCCTCACCGAGCAGATCGTGCTCAACGACGGAACGGAAGCGGCGATGTGGATGACCGCGACCAACAAGTCGTACGATTTCGCCTTCTCGCGGGATTCGACCGGCAGCAAGGGGCGCCTTCACCACATCACCTATGCGCTCAATTCGCGCGAGGAAATCCTGCTCGCCGCCGACATATTCCTGGAGCACGGCGTTTTCATCGAGACCGGCCCGCACAAGCACGCCATCCAGCAGACCTTCTTTCTCTATGTGTACGAGCCCGGCGGCAACCGGATCGAGGTCGCCAATGCCGGCGCGCGGCTGGTGCTCGCGCCGGACTGGAAGCCGATCCGCTGGACCGAAGAGGAGCGCAAGAAGGGCCAGGCCTGGGGGCTGAAGACCATCGAGTCGTTCCACACCCACGGCACGCCGCCGGTCCCGCATAAATGATATAGGTTGCCCTCATCCTGAGGAGCGGACCGGAGGTCCGCGTCTCGAAGGATGAGGGCCGGATAAAGTCGAGCCCGCATGAATCCTATTCCCACCACCCCGCTCCCTTCCGGCGAAAGCGTCCCCGTCCTCGGACAGGGCACGTGGTTCATGGGCGATCAGCCGCGCCGCGCCGCCGAGGAGGCGGTCGCCTTGCGGCTCGGTCTCGACCTCGGCATGACGCTGATCGACACCGCCGAAATGTATGCCGATGGCGGCGCCGAGGAGGTGGTTGCCGATGCGATCGCCGGCCGCCGCGAGCAGGTATTTCTCGTCAGCAAGGTGCTGCCGCAGAACGCCTCGCGCAAGGGAACGGTCGCAGCCTGCGAGCGCAGCCTGAAGCGGCTCGGCACCGACTGTCTCGACCTGTATCTGTTGCATTGGCGCGGCGGGGTGCCGCTGCGCGAGACGGTCGATGCGCTCGAGACACTGAAGCAGGACGGCAAGATCCGGCACTGGGGCGTCAGCAATTTCGACACCGCCGACATGGACGAATTGTTCGCGCTGCCCGGCGGCCGCAACTGCGCGGCCAATCAGGTGCTCTACAACCTTACGCGGCGCGGCATCGCATTCGACCTGCTGCCCTGGTGCCGCGACCGGCAAATCCCGATCATGGCCTATTCGCCCATCGAACAGGGGCGGCTGCTGGGCAGCGCCGCACTCAAGTCCGTCGCCGCGCGCCACAAGGCGACGCCGGCGCAGATTGCGCTTGCCTGGCTCATCCGCCAGGACGGCGTCATCGCCATTCCGAAGGCGGTGAACCCGCAGCATATCCGCGAGAACCGCGCCTCCGCCGACCTCGTGCTGTCCGACGACGATCTCGCGGCCCTGGACAAGGCCTTCCCGCCACCCACGCGCAAGCAGGCGCTGGAGATGCTCTGACGCATGACCGATCTTTCCAAGCTCAAAACCGGCCTCAAGGGCAAAGCGCAAATCCGCGTCGGCGAAGAGCAGACGGCGCCGCGCGTCGGCTCGGGGCGCGTGCGGGTGCTGGCGACCCCGGTGATGATCAACATGATGGAGGCGGCCGCGCTCGACGCCATCGAGAGCCTCCTGCCCGCCGGCCATCAAAGCCTCGGCACGCATCTCGACGTCGGGCATTATGCCGCGACGCCGGTCGGGATGACGCTGCGCGCGAGCGCGGAAGTGACGAAAATCGACGGGCGCAATGTCGAGTTTCGCGTCGAGGCCTTCGACGACAGGGAGCGCATCGGCGACGGACGCCACGTGCGCGTCGTGGTCAACGTCGAACGCTTCGACAAGCGGATTCAGCGCAAATTGCAGGACGAGCCATGAGCGCGCACGGAAAGCCAAGACTGGCCATTACAAGACTGGCCATTATCGGTTTCGGCGAGGCCGGACAGGCCATCGCGGCGGGCCTGCGCCAGGAAGGCGTGACCGAAATCGCCGCCTGGGACATCCTGTTTCCGTCCCCGGAAGGCGAGAGACTTCGCGATGCGGCGGAGGCGACCGGCGTGCGCATCGCGGCTTCGGCGCAGGACGCGGTCGGCGGGGCCGATGTGATCGTTGCCGCGGTGACGGCGGCGTCGAGCCTTGAGGCGGCGCAATCGGTCGCCGGGCGGCTGACGCACGCGCCGTTCTATCTCGACGTGAACTCGGTTTCGCCCGGCCGCAAGCAGGCCACCGCCAGGCTGCTCGGCGAGGGCGCCCGCTATGTCGATGTCGCCATTCTGTCGCCCATCCATCCCAGGCGGCACAAGTCGCCGCTCCTGATCGCGGGTCCGCATGCCGGTGCAGTCGCGCCCGTGCTGGACGCGCTCGGCATGGTGTTCACGATGGCAGGGGCGGAAACCGGCGCGGCCGCCGCCATCAAGATGGTGCGCAGCGTGATGATCAAGGGGCTGGAGGCGCTGACGCTGGAATGCTTCCTGGCCGCGCAGCGCGCCGGCGTGGTCGAGGAAGTCGCGACTTCGCTGCGCAACAATTATCCCTCGCTCGATTGGGGCAAGGTTGCCGAATACAATATCGAGCGCATGGCGAGCCACGGCGGGCGCCGGGCCGCGGAAATGGAAGAGGTGGCCGAAACGCTGCGCGAACTCGGCGTCGAGCCTTTGATGGTCAATGCCACGGTCCGGCGCCAGCGCAACATGGGCGTGCTCGGCAAGCAGGAGACGATCAAGGCGACGCTCGATCGGGGCCGCGCCGCCATGCTGCAGGCGATCAGCGCCGCCGCGCGCGACCGGCACTGAACGCGCGTCCCGCAACGAAACGGGGCCGCTGGCGTGGCGGCCCCGTCCTGCGGCTTGGCAATTGCGGCTAGCGCGCCGGAATCTGGATGAATTCCGCGAGCTGCTCCTTGGTCAGCGGCGTTTCCAGGAATTTCAGCTTCACCGCATCGGCGACCGCGGCGTCCAGATCCTTCATCTGGTCGGTCTGCATCGCTTCCTTCGGATGAAACTCCTTCCGCGATTCGCGCAGCAGCCCCTCGTCCGCCTTGAGCTTCGCGGCATACATCGTGAGCGCCTTGGGATCGGCATACATCCAGTCGACGGATTCGCGATACGCCTTCACGAAACGCATGATCGCGTCTTTCTTGTTTTTCAGCGCGTCGGCGTTGACGATGATCGTACGCACGGTCTGGCCCCGGAGCGAGGGCACGTCGCTGCCGCGCGCGACGATGCGGATTTTTCCTTCCTTGACCTCCTTGACGCCGAACGGCGGCGCCGCCCATCCGATATCGATCTGTCCGGACATGACCGAGGTCAGCGTTCCGGGAGGACCGCCGGTCGCGGTCGGCTTCGCCTTGGAGCCGAGTTCCTGGCCGAACGCGACCACGATGTTGTGCGAGGAGGACCCGCTGGTCGAATAGGCGATGGTGTTCTGGTCGGTGGTGTCCTTCAGCGACTTGATCGGCGAATCCGCCTTCACATACCAGTAGAGATCGCCGGTGCCGGTGAATGCCGGCAGCAGGATGCGCACCGGCGCGCCGCGCGAGAACGCGCGCATGACGCCGGCGACCCCGACACCCGCGCCGAGATCGGCGCTGCCGGAGATCACCGCCTGGATCGTCTCGCCGGCGCCCTGCGTGCCGACCGCCTCGATAGCCAGATTGTGCTTCTTGAAGATGCCGGCGTCCTGCCCGAGCGTGGGCGCCTGGTTCTCCCAGTTGTTGATCTGGCCGATCGCGATTTTCAGCGTGTCCTGCGCCTGCGCCGGCGCCGCGGCAAAGGCCGCAGCCACCATTGCGGCTGTCATCATCCCAAAGGACCGGTTCATCGTTTTCTCCCTTTGCTTTTCTTGCGCGGCATTGTCGTCACCCTAGCACGCCCCGATCGGACCGGTGGAAGCCCATATCCTGCGCGTTCAAGTCGCATCGACCAGTATTCCCAGGTCCGCGAAGTGACATTCGGCTGCCGGTGAATGGCCGTGCATTTCTCGATCTCGCCGGGCGACAGTCCCATGACATGGCCGAGCTGGTGCGCCTGCCACTGATATTCGGCGTTCTTGCAGGAATAGATCGTGCGCAGGACGAGGTCCGGGACGCCGGTGCCGACCACCGTCGTGCCATGCCGGCGCATCAGCACGATCGCGTGCGGGCCGAGGGCGCGCGCGAGCGAGGCACCCTCCTCCCGGCGCATCACCAGCATGTTGGTGTCGCCGAATTCGTCGCGTTGATCCCAGAACGGCACCTCATGGCCCATCGGCGCGCCGAGATGGAAGACCGGCTTCAGCGCCACGCCGCTGACGCAGAACGGCATCATCGCGGGCGAATGGTGATGCGTCACCGCCATCACGTCCGGCCGCGCCTTGTAGATTTCGCCGTGAATGACGCGCTCGGAATACAGCGCGACGCCGGCCGGCTTCACCGGATCGGAATCGAGATCGTATTCCAGCACGTCCGCAGGCTCGACCAGCTCCGGCGCGCGCGAGCGCGACAGCAGATACCGGCCGGGATCGCCGGGATGGCGGACCGAGACGTGACCGAAGGCATCCAGCACGCCCTCATGCGCGAGCATGCGGTTGCCGAGCGCGACCATGCGCTTGGCGTCTTCGACCGCGGAGGCCATCAGCGCAGGATCCCGGCGCGGGCATCGCGCCCAGAAACAGAACTCCACCGCATCAGGCGCTCTCCCCGCTTCCGAACATGTTCAATTTTCCCTTGACCGGTAGCCCGAAATTGCCGCCATCGCACCGGCGAAATCGTGCCGAGCCGCTGGATTCATTGTACTATCTCGCACCGCAGCGCCAGCAAGGCCAACGATCGCCTTCCACAATCCCAGGTTGCCAATAATAGGATTCTAACACCCTTCCTTTAGGCCTGTCAGCCAAGGGAGGCCACCAGAGCCATGCTCAAGGCCGCGTCAGGATGGCTGCGCGCATCGTTGCAGGGCACCACGATTCTCGGTGTCGCAATGATCGCCCTGCTGTGGAGCAGCATTGCCTATCACCGCGGGGTGGCCCGTCAGGCCGCGCTCGATGCGGCTGACGTGACCACGGCCAACCTCGCGATCAGTTTCGAGGAGCAGATTCTGCGCACGATCCGCGGCATCGATTCGACGCTGCTGGTCCTGCGCGCGGTGTACGAGAAGAATCCCGCCGCTTTCGACCTGGCGGAATGGACCTGGCATGCAGGAATCGTTTCCGACGTCGTGTTCCAGTATTCCTTTATCGACAGGGATGGCTACCTGCGTGCGACCTCCACAGGTCCGGTACCGCGGATCGACCTGCGGGATCGGGAGCACTACCTGATCCATGTCGATTCCCAATACGATGAGGTATTCATCAGCAGGCCGCTGATCGCCCGCCTGCACGGCAAGCCACTGATCCAGCTCAGCCGGCGCATGCTGAATCGCAACGGCGAGTTCGACGGCGTGATCACGGCATCGATCAACCCCACCCAGCTCGCGAAATTCTACGAGACGATCGACATCGGCAAGCACGGATCGATCAGCATCGTCGGCCTTGACGGCTATGTCCGCGCATCGCGCGGGTTCAAGACCGCGATCGGCTATGTATCGAGCGATTCCGGCTTGCGCACGCGCCAGAAACTGGCACGGAATGGCTCCTACATATCGGAGGGTACGTTCGACGGGGTCGCGCGGATCATGTCCTACCGCACGGTCAGCGGACTGCCGATGGTCGTCGCTGTAGGCCTGAGCCGGCAGGAGGTGCTGGCGGAATTCGAGGCCTCATGGGGAAAATTCGCCTGGTTCGGCGGAGGCGTCACCGGCCTCATTCTGGCGATCATGATCCTGAGCATCCTGCACCGGCGCAAACTCGACTCCACCGTCGACGCATTGCGGCATAGCGAGGCAGTCGCGCGCGAGAAGGAGGGCGAGCTGCGTAACACGCTGGAAACCATGGATCAGGGCATGATCATGGTGGATGGTGCGGGAATCATCCATGTCATCAACCGGCGCGCCGTCGAGCTGATGGAATTGCCCGAATCCTGGCTGACGGGCCATCACCAGCTGAAAGATCTACTCGCGCTGCTGCGCGACCGCGGCGAATTCAGGAACAGCGAATGCGAACCGCATATCCGCGACATGCTGCTGAGCGACGGCCTCGACACATCCGTCACCCATTACGAGCGCACGCGCCCGAACGGCACCGTGCTGGAGGTCCGGGTCGTTCCGACGCCGGACGGCGGCCATGTGCGCACGCTCACCGACATCACCGAACGCAAGCGCCATGAGGCACGGATCGCCAAGCTGGCCAGCCACGACTCGCTCACCAACGCGGCCAATCGCGAGCTGTTCCGCGAGCGTGTGGTCTCGGCGCTCGGCCGCTCGCAGCGCGAGGACGACGCCTTCGCCCTGTTCTATCTCGATCTCGATCACTTCAAGTCGGTCAACGACTCGCTCGGCCATGCGGCCGGCGACTATGTGCTCGAACAGGCCGCGCGCCGCCTGATGCATTGCGTGCGCGAAGGCGACACCGTTGCGCGTTTCGGCGGCGACGAATTCGCCATCCTGCAGGCCGGCGCCCGCTCGGAGGAGGATGCCGCAGAACTCGCCAAGCGCATCATCGCGGCCCTGGGCGACAGCTACCGTTTCGAGGGCCACAGCATCAGCATCGGCGTCAGCATCGGCATCGCCTTCGGCCCGTGGGACGGCGCCGAACAGGCATCGCTGATCCGCGCCGCCGACAATGCCCTCTACAAAGCCAAACACGCCGGACGCAATGGCTATTGTTTCGCGCGCAGCGGCGTCCCGATCCGCGCCGGCGGCAGGCTGGTTGCGGCCTGATCCGCGTTTTCCCGACCCCTTCGCCTTGACCTGATGCCTTGACGGCTGAAACCGTGCTTCCTATGCAGCATCAGGTCCAGGGAAGATCATCAGATGCCGGGTGTGGTCGCGTTGCGTCGGGACGGCGAGATAGCCGTCATCACGGTCGATAATCCGCCGGTCAATGCATTGAGCCAGGCGGTCCGGACAGGGCTGATCGAGGCCTTTTCCGAGGCACGGGACGATCCCGCCGTGAAGGCCATCGTGCTGACGGCCGCAGGACGTACCTTCGTCGCCGGCGCCGACATCACCGAGTTCGACAAGCCGGTCAGCGGTCCGACGTTGGTCGAGGTGATCGCCCTGGTCGACGCGATCGCAAAGCCCACCGTCGCCGCCGTGCACGGAACGCCGCTCGGCGGCGGGCTCGAACTGACGCTCGGCTGCCATTTCCGCATTGCCGCGGCCGGTACCCGCCTCGGCCTGCCCGAGATCAAGCTTGGCCTGATGCCGGGCGCCGGCGGGACGCAGCGGCTGCCCCGCCTGATCGGGATGGAGAAGGCGGCGGCCATGATCCTGTCGGGCGATCCGGTTCCCGCCAAGGAGGCGCTGGCGCTCGGCCTGATCGACGAAATTTTCGAAGGCGACCCGGCCGCGGCCGGTATCGCCTTCGCCCGGAAAATTCTGGCGGAAAAGCGTGCGCTGGCATCGGTCAGCCAGCGCGAAGGCAAGCTCGCGCCGTTGCGCGCGGACCGCGCCAAGTTCGACGAGATCGTAAGCGCGCATGCCAAGCGTGCGCGCGGCCTGCAGGCACCGACGGCAGCGATCGAGGCGCTGCGCATGAATCTCGACGTTCCGATCGCGCAGGCGATCGAGCGCGAGCGGGCGAGCTTCATGCAATTGCGCGGCGGCGAGCAATCCAAGGCCCAGCGCCACATCTTCTTCGCTGAACGCGAGGCCGCAAAGATAAACGGTCTGCCGAAGGACGTGAAGCCGCGCGACATTCGCAAGGCCGCGGTGATCGGCGCCGGCACGATGGGCGGCGGCATTGCCATGTGCTTCGCCAATGCCGGCATTCCGGTTACGGTGATCGAAACCTCGGAGGAGGCGCTGAAGCGCGGCCTCGGCATCGTCGAAAAGAACTATCGCGCGTCGGCTGCACGCGGCGGCATGACCGGCGATGATGTCGACAGGCGCCTGCGCCTGATTTCCGGTGCAGTCGGCCTCGATCATGCCGGCGACGCCGACATCGTCGTGGAAGCGGCGTTCGAGGAGATGGACGTCAAGCGGCAGATTTTCGGCACGCTCGATGCCGTCGGCAAACCGGAAGCGGTGCTCGCCACCAACACCTCCTATCTCGACGTGAACGAGATCGCGCGCACCACCAAACGGCCTTCGTCCGTGGTCGGCATGCATTTCTTCAGCCCGGCCAATGTCATGAAATTGCTGGAAGTGGTGCGCGGCGCCGATACCGCCGCCGACACGCTGGCCAGCGCGATGGCCGTGGGCCGCAAGATCGGCAAGGTTCCGGTCGTGGTCGGCGTCTGCCACGGCTTTGTCGGCAACCGCATGCTGCGCGCGCGCACCGTCGAGGCGGAACGCCTGCTGCTGGAGGGCGCCCTGCCGCAGGACGTGGACGGCGCGCTCACCGAATTCGGATTCCCCATGGGGCCGTTCGCCATGAGCGACCTCGCCGGCCTCGATATCAGCTGGCGCATGCGCAAGGCACAGGGGGCGCGCGCGGAGATCGCCGACCAGCTCTGCGAGATGGGTCGGTTCGGCCAGAAGACGTCGAAAGGCTTCTATCTCTACGAGCCGGGCTCGCGCGCGCCGCGCCCGGATCCCGATGTCGAGGCCCTGATCGTCGCGACCTCGCAGCGCCTCGGGATTGCGCGGCGCAGCCTCGACCGCAAGACCATCACCGAACGCCTGCTCTTCCCGATGATCAACGAGGGCGCCCGCATCCTCGAAGAGGGGATTGCGCAGCGTTCCGGCGACATCGATGTGATCTGGGTCTACGGCTACGGCTTTCCGATCTGGCGCGGCGGCCCGATGTTCTATGCCGACCGCGTCGGCCTGCCCTATATCCGCGACCGCCTGATCGAATTTGCGAAAGCAACCGGCGACAAGCGTCACGAGCCGGCGGCCTTGCTCTCCCGACTGGCCGACGGAGGCGGCTCGTTCGGCACAATGACCGCAAAGGCCGCCTGACATGGCCGCCGGGCGGCCCTTCGTGTGGGAGAAATCCTATCCCGACGGGATCGCCTGGGACACCCCGATCCGGACCGACACCATTCCCGGTCTGCTCGACCGCGCCGTCGCGGCCTTTGCCGACAAGCCGGCGCTGGAATTCCGTGGACACCGCATCACCTATGCCGCGCTGGCGCGCCTCGCCGACGGCGCCGCCGCCGGCCTGATCGCTCAGGGCGTCACGCCCGGCACGGCGGTCGGGCTGTACCTTCCCAATTCCCCCGATTATCTCGTCGCCTTCTTCGGCGCCTTGCGCGCCGGTGCGCGCATCGTGCAGCTCAGCCCGCTGGATGCCGAGCGCGGGCTCGCGCACAAGCTGAAGGATTCCGGCGCGCGCTTCGTGGTGACGCTGAATGTCGATCCGCTGCTGCCGCTGGCGCTGAAGCTGCACGCAGCCGGCCTGATCGGAACGCTCGTCGTCGCCGACGATGCAACCCATGCACCGGGCGGCCAGCCGGCTTTGCCGATGCCGGAACGGCCCGGATGCCGCACGCTTGCGTCGCTGCTGCAGGCGGCGCCGCCCGCGCGCTGGCCGGAAATTTCCAAGCAAGACATCGCGGTCCTGCAATATACCGGCGGCACCACGGGTATCCCGAAAGGTGCGATGCTGACGCACGCGAACATCACCGCCTCCTGCGCGATCTACGATGCCTGGTTCAACCCGCAAAGCACGATCAAGCCCGGCCAGGCGCGCGCCATCATGGCGCTGCCGCTGTTCCACATTTTCGGGCTTTCGACCGTGACCTTGCGGCACCTGTCGAACGGCAACGAGATTCTGCTGCGCGAGAAATTCGATGCCGATGCCGTGCTCGACGACATCGAGAACAGGCGCGCCACCCACATGAACGGCGTGCCGACCATGTGGCTGGCGCTGTGCCACCATCCCGATCTGACTCGGCGCGATCTCTCCTCGCTCGTCAGCTGTTCCTGCGGCGGCGCCGCGCTGCCGGTCGAAATCGCCGAGCGGTTCATGGCGCTGACCGGTAAGCGGCTGCGCAACGGCATCGGGATGACCGAGACCTCACCGGCCGCCTGCACCCAGCCGGTCGTCCTGCCGGGCAAGCTCGGCTCGTGCGGCCTGCCGCTGCCGCAGATTGTCGTCAAGATCGTCGCCCTCGACGATCCGGCGCGCACGCTCGGACTGAACGAGACCGGCGAAATCTGCATCAAGGGTCCCAACGTCACCGCCGGCTACTGGAACCGGCCGGAGGAGACGGCGCAGACCTTCATCGACGGATTCTTCCATTCCGGCGATATCGGCTATCTCGACGACGACGGCTATCTTTGGGTTGTCGACCGCAAGAAGGACATGATCATTTCCGGCGGGTTCAACGTGTATCCGCGCGTGATCGAGGACGCGATTTTCGAGCACCCGGATGTCGAGGAAGCGATGGTGATCGGCATGGCGCACGAATATCGCGGCGAGGCGGCCAAGGCCTTCGTCAAGATGAAGGCCGGCGCCGCGCCGCTCACGCTGGAGAGCTTGCGCGCCTTCCTCGCCGACAAGATCGGCCGCCACGAAATGCCGGCCGCGCTGGAATTGCGCGATACGCTTCCGCGCACCTCGGTCGGCAAGCCGGCGAAGCGCGTCCTGGCGGAGGAAGAACGCTCCAGGTCCGGCGCGCCGCGTGCCGGCGCGTTGCCGAAGGCAGAATGAGATAAAGGCGGAAGACATGGAACTGCGTTTCACCCCGGGGGAAATCGCGTTTCGCGACGAGGTCCGCGCCTTCATGCGCACGGCGTTGCCGGATCCGATCCGCCGCAAGATGGTGGAAGGCCGGCGCCTCGCCCGCGCCGATTATGTGACCTGGCAGCGCATCCTCAATGCCAAAGGCTGGGCGGTGCCGCACTGGCCGGTGCAATGGGGCGGCACCGGCTGGGACCCGGTCCGCCTCTACCTGTTCCGCGACGAGCTGCAGCAGGCACCGGCGCCGGAGCCGCTTTCCTTCGGCGTCAACATGGTCGGACCGGTGATCGCCACCTTCGGCAACGAGGCGCAGAAGCGGCGTTTCCTGCCGCGCATCGCCAATCTCGACGACTGGTGGTGCCAGGGATTCTCCGAGCCGGGCGCAGGTTCCGACCTCGCGGCGCTGAAGACTGCCGCGCGGCGCACGAACGAGCATTACCTCGTCAACGGCCAGAAGACCTGGACCACGCTCGCGCAATATGCCGACTGGATTTTCTGCCTCGTCCGCACCGACGCCGCGGCAAAGAAGCAGGAGGGGATTTCGTTTCTCCTGATCGACATGAAGACGCCGGGCGTGACCGTGCGGCCGATCCAAACCATCGACGGCGGACACGAGGTCAACGAGGTGTTCTTCGATGACGTCAAGGTGCCGGTCGAAAACCTGGTTGGACAGGAGAACAAGGGTTGGGACTACGCGAAGTTCCTGCTCGGCAACGAACGCACCGGCATCGCGCGCATCGGCATCTCCAAGGCAAGGCTGCGGCGACTGAAGGAACTGGCGGCCCTGCAGCAATCCGACGGACGGCCGATGATCGAGGACGAGCGCTTCCGCATGAAGCTCGCAGCCGTCGAAATCGAGCTCAAGGCGCTGGAGATGACGCAATTGCGCGTCGTCGCGCGCGCCCGCAACGGCAATGACGGCAGGCCGGACCCGGCCTCCTCGATCCTGAAAATCAAGGGTTCCGAATTGCAGCAGGCGATCAGCGAATTGCTGCTGGAAGTGGTCGGCCCCTATGCGCTGCCCGACCAGATGCCGCCCGACGACGCCGATCGCCGCAACGAGCCGCCGGTCGGCCCGGACTGGGCGGCCACGCTGGCGCCGCATTATTTCAACTGGCGCAAAGTGTCGATCTACGGCGGCTCCAACGAAATCCAGAAGAACATCATCGCCAAGGCGATACTGGGGTTGTGATGGATAAGGCACGACACGCCTTTTGCGTCCTCCTGAGGAAGCCGTGCACAGCACGGCCATCGAAGGATGAAGCACGCCACCCTTCGAGGCTCGCATCCAGCCAAGTTTACGCCGGCTGCGTAAACTTGGCAGCGATGCTCGCGCCTCAGGGTGACGGGGAAGACGAGACCTGAAATGGACTTCGAACTCTCCGACGAGCAGCGCCTGCTGCAGGAATCGGTCGAGCGCCTGATGGCGGACCGCTACGGCTTCGAGGCACGCCGGGGCTTCATGGCCGAGCCGCACGGCTTCAGCAGCGCGCTGTGGAAGCAATATGCCGAACTCGGCCTGCTCGGCCTGCCGTTTACGGAAGCGCATGGCGGGATCGGCGGCGGGCCGGTGGAGACCATGATCGTCATGCAGGCCTTCGGTCGTGCGCTTGCGCTCGAACCCTATCTGTCGACCGTCGTGATCGGCGGCGGACTGATCGATGCCGGCGGCAGCGCGGCGATGCGCGCTGCTTATCTGCCGAGAATCGCGGCGGGCGAATATCGAGTCGCCTTGGCGCATGCGGAGCCGCAGGCCCGCTACGACCTGGCCGATATCCGCACGCACGCGCGCGCCGACGGCGCGGATTTCATCCTCGACGGCGGCAAGACTCTGGTCCTGCACGGCGACAGCGCCGACGCGCTGATCGTCTCGGCGCGGCTCGCGGGCGGGCCGCGCGATGCCGACGGGATCGGGCTGTTCCTGGTCGATGCCGCCGCGGCCGGCGTCTCGCGCCGCGGCTATCCGACCGTCGACGGCCTGCGCGCAGCGGAAATCGCGCTCGACGGCGTGCGGGTGGCGCACACACAGGCTCTTGGAGAGCCGGGCAAGGCTTTTCCGCTGATCGAAGGGATCGTCGCACGCGCCATCGCGGCCCTCTGCGCCGAAGCGGTCGGGGCGATGGAAGCGCTGCACAGCCTCACCGTCGACTATCTCAAGACGCGCAGGCAGTTCGGCGCACCGATCGGCCAGTTCCAGGTGCTGCAGCACCGCGCCGCCGAGATGTTGGTGGCGCTGGAGCAGGCGCGCAGCATGGCCTTGTTCGCGGCCATGATGGCCGACGATCCCGACTTGTCCGAGCGGCGCCGCGCGATGGCCGCGGCCAAGGTCCAGATCGGCCGTTCGGGCCATTTCATCGGCCAGGAGGCGATCCAGCTGCATGGCGGCATCGGCATGACCATGGAGTATCAGGCCGGGCACTATTTCAAGCGCTTGACAACGATCAACACCCTGTTCGGCGATGCCGATCATCATCTCCTGCAACTCGCCCGCATGAATGGCGGGCTCTTCGCCGCGTGACATCATGCCCTTCGATCCCTCTCCCCGCACCCGCGAACTGGCCGAGAAGCTCACCGCCTTCATGGCCGAGCATGTGCATCCCGCCGAGCCCGTCTTCGAGCGCCAGCTCGAGGAAGGCGGGCGCTGGTCGCAACCGCCGGTGATGGAGGAACTGAAGCGCAAGGCGCGGGCCGCCGGCCTTTGGAACCTGTTTCTGCCGAAGCGGCACGATCCGCAGGCGCTGAGCAATCTCGAATACGCCCCGCTCTGCGAGATCATGGGCCGTTCGCCGATCGGGGCGGAGCCGTTCAACTGCTCGGCGCCGGACACCGGCAACATGGAGACGCTGATCCTGTACGGCACGCCCGAGCACAAGGCCAAATGGCTGACGCCGCTGATGGCGGGGGAAATCCGCTCCTGCTTTGCCATGACCGAGCCTGCAGTCGCCTCTTCCGACGCGACCAACATCCAGGCCGAGTTCGTGCGCGACGGCGACAGCTACGTCATCAACGGCCGCAAATGGTGGACCTCCGGCGCCATGGACCCGCGCTGCAAGATCGCCATCGTGATGGGACGCACCAATCCCGGCGCGCCGAAGCACCAGCAGCAATCGATGATTCTGGTGCCGATGGACACGCCGGGAATCCGCATCGTGCGCGCGCTGACCGTGTTCGGCTATGACGATGCGCCGCACGGGCACGCGGAAGTGGTTTTCGACAATGTGCGCGTGCCGGCCTCCAACATCCTGCTCGGCGACGGACGCGGCTTCGAGATCGCCCAGGGCCGGCTCGGGCCGGGGCGCATCCATCACTGCATGCGCATGATCGGCATCGCCGAGCGGGCGCTGGAAACGCTGTGCCAGCGCGCGATGTCGCGCTCCACCTTCGGCCGGACGGTCGCCGAGCACGACGTGACCCGCCACTGGATCGCGGAATCGCGCATGGAGATCGATCAGGCGCGCCTGCTCACGCTGCAGGCCGCGCACCGCATGGACACGGTCGGCAACAAGGCGGCGCGCACCGAAATCGCGATGATCAAGGTGGTGGCGCCGAATGTCGCGCAGAAGGTGGTCGACCGTGCCATCCAGGTCTGCGGCGGCGCCGGCGTGTCGCAGGATTTCCATCTGGCCTACGCCTTCGCCCGCGCGCGCGCCATCCGCCTCGCCGACGGTCCCGACGAGGTGCATCGCGAAACCATCGCCAAGATGGAATTGAGGAAATACGCCGCGGCCAGCCCGAACGCGCGCTGACGCGCACCGTCCCGCAACGACAGCGAGAGCATTTTCGAGCGAAGTGGGTACCGGTTCGCGTCAAGAAAATGCGATCAAACAAAGGAATCTAAAGCACGTTCCGATTCCATGTAAAACGAACGTGCTCGAGCGGTTACCGCGCCGCCTGCCAGATGCCGCGGTCGCGCACGCCGGCGAGCTTCTGGAAGCGCCGCAGCGCGATTTCCAGTCCGCGGCTGACCGGCTGGCGCGCCGCACGCTCCCACCAGCCCGGATAACGATAACGCAACAGCGGCAGGCCTTCCGCCTGCAGCCAGACCAGCGTCACCAGGCCGGCGAAGAACCAGCCGAGCAGGTGGTAGCGATCGCTACCGATATAGAACAGGCCGACTGCAAGCTGCCCCAGCGCTGCCGCGCCGACCAGCCGCAGCCACGAATCGAACCGTGCGCGCGCCACGACATACACCACAAGCACGATGGCGAGGAGATTGAGCGGCGCCATCACGGCCATTTCCGACGGCCCGGCGAGCCACTGCACCAGGTGCCGCAAGGCACGCGGCACATGCTCGCCGAACAGGTCGAGGCGCAGCAGGTCGCCCGCAACCGCGACATAGGCGGACGGCGGCATGACCAGGATCTGCGGATGCGCGGCATTGGCGCTGAACAGCACGAATGCGTTGCCGAAATACCAATTGTGCAGCGGCATGGCGAGCACCGGCACGAAGCCGAGACACAGGCCGATCAGGCGCAGCCATTGCCGCTGCAGGAGCGCCGCCAGTCCGGCGCCGCCGAGTACGATCCCGACGAAGGGCGCGATGTTCGGACGCACGAACACGGCGAGCGCGAGCAGCAAACCGGCGGCAAGCGCCGGCGCGAAGCGCGCGCCCGGCCCGAGGCGGGTCACGCCGACGAGAAACAAGGTCCCGGTCATGGCGAATAAGCAAGCCGCCGGATCGGCGAAGCCGCGCGCCGCCCACTTCGCGTACTGAAAATAAGTGGTGCCGAACAGCGCGCCGACCGGCACCGCGACAAAGATCAGCGCCAAAGCCAGCGCCCATCGTCCCGGCAGGAAGCGGCGATAGAGCGCAAAGACGACAAGCGGCAGCAGCAGCATCAGCGACAGGTAACCGAGATTGCTGTCGCCGAACACGATGCGCTCGAAGGCGCGCAGATAGCGCAGGCCCGGACCGCCGTAATAGAACACCGATTCCGATCCGCGCAGCGCTTCCAGGATGTTGCCGGCGAACAGGTTCTGCACGATGCCGCGCGCGACACTTTCATACCAGAGCCCGTCATCGCCGCTGTCGAGCGGACGCCATCCGCCGATGAACGCGGCGTCGTCGATGCCGATCACGACGAAGGCGAGGCCGATCAGCGTCGCCGGCAGCAGCACCTGGCGCGCGCGCCAGCGCGTGAGCAGACCGAGGATCGTCACCGCGCCGAACACCATGAGTCCCGCCGCCAGCGCCTGTCGCAGCACCAGCGTCACCGGCGGCTCCAGCGCCATGGCCAGAGAACCCGGCCGGAAGCCGAGCCCGTAGATGCGCTTGCCGACATCCGCCGCCTCGATGGCGCGGCAGGCCCATCGGCTGTTGGTCAGGAGCGAGAACTGGTCGTTGCGGTCCTCCCAGATCGCGGTTCCCATCCAGCACAGGTCGCTGCCGGCGAACGCGGCGGGAAACCGGTACATGACGAAATAGGGCATGGTGAGCTGCCAGCGTTGCAGCCCCATCCAGAAGCGGCGGTCGCGCTTGAAGCGGTCGATGTCGCTGACTTCGGAAATCCAGTTGTAACGGGCGTCGTTGATGAAACCGAGCCGCAGCCAGATCGGATCGGAGAAGTTGATGCCGGCGACGCGGCGCGACAGCGGCGCGGCATCGAGGAGCCCGTCGGCGGAGAAAGCGTAGCTGCGCGACGGAAAGCCGCCGCGCAGCCAGCATCCTTCGGCATTGGCGTCGCAGCGCTTCTCGGCCGGATGCACCTTCTCGAATTCCGCGGCCATCAGGCGGTAGACGTCCGGCGGCAGCCCGGTCACCAGCGCATTGTCGCGCCCTTCGACCAGGAAGACATTGTGGCCTTCGTCGATGCGGTCCGGATTGAGCGCATATTGTCCCGCGATCGCCACGAGCGCGACGGCGAGCGCCGCGAACCAGGACCGCGCCCGCATCACCGGATTGCCGAAGAAGACGATGACCGCGGCGACCAGCGCTATGACAAAGGGAAAAATCTGGTTGATCGGCAACCCGAGGACGGCCACCACCAACGCCAGGATCGCCCATTTCGCCGCGAGTTGCATGCCTCTGTTTAGGCCCGCCCTTGAGTCCCGGCAACACGCCGCAAAGACCCGTCCACGTCCCGCACCGCTTGCCTTGGGCCGGCATTTCCCTCTATTGCGGGGGCGCGCCGGGCGCAAGGCGCGTCCGGAGACCCCCTTGATCCAGCTCGGCATTGTCGGAAGCCATTACGGCTGCACGGTGCTCCTGCCGGCTTTCCAGGCGGCCGGCGGATTTGCCGTCGCGGCGCTGGCCGGCCAGGACCCCGCGCGCACCCGGGAGCGGGCGCAGAAGGCCGGCATCCGCGAAACCGCACGCAACTGGCGGGAATTGGTCGAGCATTCGGCGATCGAGGCCGTTGTCATCGCGGTGCCCCCGCGTCTGCAGCCCGAGATCGCGGCGCAGGCGCTCGCCTGCGGCAAGGCGGTATTCGCCGAGAAACCGATCGGCGCGGACGTTGCCGGCGCGGAGCGCCTCGCACGCCAGGCCGCGACGGCGGGGCGCCCGGTGATGATCGATTTCGAATTTCCGGAACTGCCGGCATGGAAAGGCGCCAGGCAGATGCTCGATGCCGGCGCCGTCGGCGCCCTGCGCCATGTGAGCGTGAGCTGGATGGTCGAAACCTACGCCACACGCATGCGTCTCAAAAACTGGAAGACATCGGCCGCCGCGGGCGGCGGCGTGATCGGCAATCTCGCCTGCCACGCCTTCCACTATCTCGAATGGTTCTGCGGGCCCCTCGCCTCGCTCTCGGCGCACCTGTCGGGACTGCCCGGCGAAGCGGAACCGAGCGAGAGCACCGCCTCGCTTGCCGGCACGTTCGCGTCCGGTGCCAGCGTCAACCTGTCGGTCAGCGCTGCCGCCTATCTCGGCTCCGGCCACCGCCTGGAATTTTACGGTAACGACGGCACCCTCGTCCTCGCCAATCCCACCACCGATTATATGCGCGGCTTCACCCTGTATCACGCGCGCCGGCCGACCGCGCCGCTCGCGCCCGTCTCCGTCGCGCCCGATCCGGCCGATGCCGCGGCCGCCGACGGGCGCATCGCGCCGGTGCGCCAGCTCGCCATCCGGTTTCGCGCGGCGATCGCGCACGGGCATGCGCCGGTACCCGGACTGCGCGAGGCCCTGCGCGTGCAGCGCCTGATCGAGGCCGCGCGCCGCTCGCATGCCGAAGGCGGCCGCCTGCAGCCGGTCGATCGCAGGGAGGTTGCGGCGTGACGCAGCGCGTTCTGGTGACCGGCGGCTCCGGCTTCATCGGCGCCGCGCTGGTGAAGCGGCTCGTGCGGGCAGGCTGCGCGGTCCGCGTGCTCGACGACAATTCGCGCGGCCGTCCGCGGCGGCTTGCGGATGTCGCAAACGACATCGAGTTCGTCGGCGGCGACGTGCGCGACGCGCAGGCCGTATCGCAGGCGATCGGGGGCATGGACGAGGTGCATCACCTCGCCTTCGTCAACGGCACGGAATTCTTCTACAGCGCGCCCGAACTGGTGCTCGATGTCGGCGTCAAGGGCATGGTCAATGTCATCGACGCCTGCCGCGCGCACGGCGTCGGCACCATGATCCTCGCCTCCAGCTCCGAGGTCTACCAGACCCCGCCGAACATCCCGACCGACGAGACCGCGCCGCTCGTCGTGCCCGACCCGCTCAACCCGCGTTATTCCTACGGCGGCGGCAAGCTGATCAGCGAATTGATGGCGATCAATTACGGACGCAAGTTCTTCGAGCGCGTGATGATCTTCCGCCCGCACAACGTCTACGGCCCCGACATGGGCTTCGAGCATGTCGTGCCGCAATTTGCCCTGCGCCTGCAGGATGCGCTCACGCAGCACCCGTCCGGCGACATCCCCTTCCCCATTCAGGGCAGCGGGCAGGAGACGCGCAGCTTCTGCCATGTCGACGATCTCGCCGAGGGCGTCATGGCGATGCGCGAGAAGGGCCAGCATCTCAACATTTACCATGTCGGCAATCCGGAAGAGGTGAGCATCGCCGATCTCGCCCGCCGCATCGGCGCGCATGCCGGCCGCACGCTGGCCGTGCAGCCCTCGACGCTGCTGCAGGGCTCCACCCCGCGGCGCTGTCCGGATATTTCGAAACTGCAGGGCCTGGGCTATAAGCCGCGCGTGCCGCTCGGGGCGGGCCTGGGACCGACCGTCGACTGGTATTGGAACAACCGCGATCTCGCCCCCAAAGCGTGATCCCGGAAGCGAGGGGGTGGCGTTTGCGTTCGTTCAAGGTAGCCGCCGCGGCCGGAACCGGGGCCAGTGTTCCGGTCGAGTGCTGCCAGATCTGCGGGCATGCGCCGCTCGATGACGTGCTTTCGCTGGGCTATATGCCGCCGGTCAACCAGATGGTGAAGATCGGCGAGGTGCCGCGGCAGCAGCCCTGGTTCCCGACCAATCTCCTGTTCTGCCGTTCATGCGAACTGGTGCAGCTCGGGCTTGCGGTCGATCCGGTCATCATCTTCCCGCCGGAATATCCCTACATATCCGGCACGACCAAGCTCCTGCGCGACAACTTTGCCGACCTGCATGCGGAATCGAAGGCGATGCTGGGCCTCGGGCCCGACGATCTCGTCATCGACATCGGCTCCAACGACGGCACGCTGATCTCGAATTTCCAGAACGGCGGCCACCGCATTCTCGGCATCGAGCCGACCGACGTGGCCAAGATCGCGCAGAGCCGCGGCATCCCGACCGTGCAGCGCTATTTCGGCGTCGATGTCGCGCGCGACGTGCGGGCCGAGCACGGGCCCGCGCGCGTCGTGACGGCGGCGAACTGCTTCGCCCATATCGAGGACGTGCACGCGATCGTCGAAGGCATTCTCGAACTGCTCGGCCCGGACGGCGTGTTCATTTCCGAGTCGCATTACCTGATCCCGCTACTCGACACGCTGCAATACGACACCGTCTATCATGAGCATCTGCGCTACTACTCGCTGCACAGCCTCAAGCATCTGCTGGAAATGAACGGGCTCGAAGTCTTCCACGCCCGGCCGATCCCCTCGCATGGCGGCTCGATCCGCGTCTATGCCGCGCGCAAGGGCGTACAGAGGGTTAGACCCAGCGTCGCCGAAATGCTCGGCAAGGAGCCGCACGGCACGGCGATGACGAAGCGGCTCGACGATTTCCGCCGCGACGTGCTGCTGTCGAAGCTGCGCCTCATGGCGATGCTGCGCGACCTGAAGGAAAAAGGCGCGCGCATCGCCGGCATCAGCGCGCCCTCGCGCGCCTCCACGATGGTGAACTATGTCGGGCTCGACGAGGCGCTGATCGACTATGTCGTCGAGATCAAGGGCTCGCTCAAGATCGGCATGTACATGCCGGGCACGCAGATTCCGGTCGTGGACGAAGCGAAGCTGTTCGAGGACCAGCCGGACGCCGCCGTGATCTTCTCCTGGCACATCGCCGACGAGCTGGCGCCGAAGCTGCGCGCCAAGGGCTTCAAGGGCCAGCTCATCACCCCGCTGCCGGTGCCGCGGGTGCTGTGAGTGAACGCATCTGTCGACACGCGCTCGTTTCACCTCTCCCATAGGGAGAGGTCGGCTTGCGAGCCTTTTGCGAGCAAGTCGGGTGAGGGGTTATGGTCGAGAGAGCGGCGGGGGGGGGGGGGGGGG
>JBFWWQ010000019.1:0-22482 GCA_050246095.1 Pseudorhodoplanes sp. | reverse complement strand
CGCGAGAAGGACACGAACTTCCGCGACACCGTGGTGACCCTGCTGCTCGACAATTCCGGCTCCATGCGCGGGCGCCCGATCACGGTGGCGGCGACCTGCGCCGACATCCTGGCGCGCACGCTGGAGCGCTGCGGCGTCAAGGTGGAGATTCTCGGCTTCACCACGCGCGCCTGGAAGGGTGGGCAGTCGCGCGAGGCCTGGCTCGCCGCCGGCAAGCCGGCCAATCCCGGTCGCCTCAACGACCTGCGCCACATCGTCTACAAGTCCGCCGACGCCCCGTGGCGTCGCGCGCGCAAGAATCTCGGCCTGATGATGCGCGAGGGCCTGCTGAAGGAGAATATCGACGGCGAGGCGCTGAACTGGGCCTACCGGCGGCTGCTCGGGCGCACCGAGCAGCGGCGCATCCTGATGATGATCTCGGACGGCGCGCCGGTCGACGATTCCACGCTCTCGGTCAATCCCGGCAATTACCTGGAACGGCACCTGCGCTGGATCATCGAGGAGATCGAGACGCGCTCTCCGATCGAGCTGATCGCCATCGGCATCGGCCACGACGTGACGCGCTATTACCGTCGCGCGGTCACCATCGTCGACGCCGAGGAGCTCGGCGGCGCGATGACCGAGAAGCTCGCCGAATTGTTCGAGGAGAGCGTGGCCCCCGAACCGGTCATGCCGGTGCGGCGGCGGCTGCATTCGTGACGCGCGCCGGCTTGCGCGCGATCGGCTGGCGGGCGCTGGCGACAGCGGCGCTGCTTTCGCTCGCGCCCGGGCTTTGCGCGCAGACCGCGCCGCCCGCCATCCGGAAGATCGAGATCGCGGCGCAGCCCTTCGACAGCTTCGAGCCGCGCGAACCCTCGCGGCGCGTTTTCGGGTCGCTGGAATTCCGCGGCGGCATCGAGCTGCGCTCCCAAAGCCGCGACTTCGGCGGATTGTCGGCGATCCGCGTGCTGTCCGACGGCGCCGCCTTCATCGCCGTCACCGACAAGGCGCAATGGCTGCGCGGTCGCATCCTGTATCGCGGCAGCGCGCCCGTCGGCATCGCCGACGCCGAGATGGCGCCGATGCTCGGCGGCAATGGCCGCCCGATCACCGAACGCGGCTGGTACGACAGCGAGGCACTCGCCGCCGGCGACGACGGTACGCTCTATGTCGCGTTCGAGCGCGTGCACCAGATCCTGCGCTTTAATGCGGCGCGCGATCGCCTGGCGGCGCGCGGCCAGGCGATCGCGCTGCCGCTGGCACTGGCCTCGCTGCCGCGCAACCGCGGCATCGATTGCCTCGCGGTCGGACCGAAGGCGACGCCGCTCGCGGGCGCGCTGATCGCGGTCTCCGAGGCCGGCCTCGATGCCGAGAAGAACATCCGCGGCTTCCTGATCGGCGGGCGCGCGCCCGGCGAATTTTCGGTCGTGCGCAAGGACGATTTCGACATCACCGATTGCGCGCTGACGCCGGCCAACGAACTGCTGCTGCTGGAGCGATTTTTCTCCTGGCGGCGCGGCGTGTCGATGCGCATCCGGCGCGTGCCGCTCGCGGGCCTCGCCCCCGGTGCGGTGGTCGACGGTCCTTACCAGATCGTAGCCGATATGGGCTTTCAGATCGACAATATGGAAGGTTTGAGCGTGCATCGCGCGGCGGACGGCGCGCTGGTGCTGACGCTCGTGTCCGACGACAATTTCTCCATCCTGCAGCGCACGCTGCTGCTGCAATTCACGCTGCTGGAGAAATGACCGGCAAGGGAAGCGGCCGTTCCGCCGGACCGGCGATCAGCCCGCCGCGGCGAGCTTCTTTTCGATGTCGCGCTTCAGCTTGAGCGCGCGCGGCGACAGGTCGTCAGCCCGCGCCTTGACCAGGAATGCGTCGAGGCCGCCGCGATGGTCGACCGACTTCAGCGCGTTGGTGCAGATGCGCAGCCGCACATGGCGCGCCAGCGCGTCCGACTGCAGCGTGACGTTGACCAGGTTGGGCAGGAAGCGCCGCTTGGTCTTGATATTGGAGTGGCTCACCTTGTGGCCCACCAAAGCCTTTTTCCCGGTCAGCTCGCACTTGCGCGACATCGTCGTAAACCTTTGAATATCCGCCATTTCCGGAGCCCGAGGCGCCGGCGCAGGGGTCTGATCCTCACTGGGACGGCGGGACGTATAGGGGCGGGGGCTGGTGCCGTCAAGGACGCCCGCCCAGTCACGGAAACGGCGCATTCCCGGGCGATCAGGAAAGGATGCGGTCGAGACCGGGGCGGCGGCGCATGGCCGCCCGGCAATTGCAGCCCAGCATGGGTCCGATTAGCGTGCCGCGCGCCGGTTCGGCCAGAAAGGTTTGATTCGCGGTGGCTTTGCGCAATCCCGGTTTTCGCGACCTGTGTTGCGGCGTGCTCGGCGCCACGCTGCCGGCGTTGCTGGCGGCGGCGCCCGCGCTCGCGCAGAGCAAGCTCGATGCGCGCTACACCGTCACCCTTGCCGGCATCCCGCTGGCCAAGGGTTCCTGGATCATCGACATTGCCGACGACCATTATTCGATGGCCGGCAGCGGCGTGACCACGGGTCTCGTCCAGGCGATCACCGGTGGGCAGGGGAGCGTGGCCGCGCAGGGCGGCATCCGCGGCCGTTCGCTCAATCCGCAGAGCTATGCCGTCACCATGACGACCGGCAAGCGCACCGAGGAAGTGCAGCTCTCGCTCGGCAGCGGCAACGTCAAGGATGTCTCGATCACGCCGGCGCCGCGTCCGCCGAGCCCGGGCCATGTTCCGGTCACCGACGCGCATCGCCGCGGCGTCATCGATCCGCTTTCCGCGGCGGTGGTGCAGGTGGCCGGCAACGGCGACGTCATGGTGCCCGAGGCGTGCAACCGCAAGGTCGCGATTTTCGACGGACGCATGCGCTACGAACTCGAATTCGCTTTCAAGCGCGTCGATCAGGTGCAGGCGGAGCAGGGCTATCGCGGGCCCGTGCTGGTCTGTTCGGTGCAGTTCTCGCCGGTCGCCGGACACCATCCGGATCGCGCCGCGATCAAATACCTGATCCGCCAGCGCGACATGGAAGTGTCGCTGGCGCCGCTCAGCGGCACGCGCATGCTGGTGCCGTTCCGCTTCGCGATGCCGACGCCGCTCGGCCAGGGCATCCTGCAGGCGACGCAATTCGTCTCGCTGCCGCAGCCCTCGAAGGCGAGCGTGAAGCCATAGAGCGCAATCCGGCGAAGTGGGGACCGGTTCGCCGCAAGATTGCGCGACAAACCGGAAAACGAGGCGCAAGGGGACCGGCGCTTGCCGACGGCCGGCGCGCTGTCCACATTGTTCTCCACAGCGACAGGGACGAAAACCCGGCTTGACTCCGCGGCCGATCCGAGTCCGTCAGAGGTTAACGCATTTGCTGCAATTTGAATCGTCCCGGGCGCCCGTAAACACCGCATCTAGGGGGCCGATCGCGGCAGGGGCTAGATGTCGCGGTGAACGAACGCGCATCGGCGGCGAGTCAGCGATTCGGCCGCCTTTCGTTCCAGACTCGTTCCACACGTTAAGCACAGGCCGGGAAGGCAAGGTAAATGCGTCGCATTATGGTACAAGAAACGACATCGGCAGGATGGTATGGCCTTACTCAAGATGACAAAGCTTCTGGAAAAGGCGTTCGAAAAGGCCCGGGCCTTGTCCGATGAAGAGCAGGACGTTCTGGGCGCCATTCTTCTGACGATGGCCGACAATGCAGCCGGAGCGATCCCGCCCCTTGACGATGAGACGCGCCTGGCCATTCGGGAAGGGCTCGCCCAGGCGCGGCGCGGCGATATGGTGTCCGCGGAGGACATGCGCGCGCTTTGGAAGCGCCACGGCTTATGAAGCTTCGGTTCACGCCGCGCGCCCGGGACGACCTGATTTCCATTCTCGACTACATCGATCAGCGAAGCCTGCAAGGGGCGCGCAATGTCAAGGCTGCAATACACAAAACCATCGAGGTGATTGCGCAATATCCCGAGGGAGGCCGGCTGGCCGGTGAGCAGCAGGTCAGAGTGCTGCCGGCGGGGCGCTACCCATACTTGATCTATTGGTCCGTCGAGAGCGACGGAATCTGGATCGTTCATATCCGACATGCCATGCGTCGCCCGTGGCCGCGGGACAGCGCCGAGTAACGTCAAAGAACAGAAAGTCCGGCTGAATGCCCATTTCCTTCTCCCCGCCGACCCGCCCGGACGCGCGCGCCCGCGGCGCCGGCGTCACCGCCGTGCTGGGACCGACCAATACCGGCAAGACGCATCTCGCCATCGAGCGCATGCTCGCGCATTCCTCCGGCATGATCGGCCTGCCGCTGCGCCTGCTGGCGCGCGAGGTCTACAACAAGGCGGTCGACCGCGTGGGCGCGGAGAATGTCGCGCTGGTCACCGGCGAGGAGAAGATCAAGCCGAACAATCCGCGCTTCTGGGTCTCCACCGTCGAGGCCATGCCGCGCGACATCGACGTCGCCTTCGTCGCCATCGACGAGGTGCAGCTCGGCGCCGATTTCGAGCGCGGGCACGTCTTCACCGACCGCATGCTGCACATGCGCGGGCGCGAGGAGACGATGGTGCTGGGCGCCGCCACCGTGCGTCCGATGGTCGAGCGGCTTCTGCCCGGCGCCAACATCGTGCAGCGCCCGCGCCTGTCGCAGCTCACCTATGCCGGCGACCGCAAGCTGACGCGGCTGCCGCGCCGCTCCGCCATCGTCGCCTTCTCCGCCGACGAGGTCTATGCCATCGCCGAACTAATCCGCCGCCAGCGTGGCGGTGCGGCGGTGGTGCTGGGCGCGCTCTCGCCGCGCACGCGCAATGCGCAGGTGGCGCTCTTCCAGTCCGGCGACGTGGAATATCTGATCGCCACCGACGCCGTCGGCATGGGGCTCAATCTCGACGTCGATCACGTCGCCTTCGCCTCCGACCGCAAATTCGACGGCTACCAGTTCCGCAACCTCAATCCCGCCGAGCTGGCGCAGATCGCCGGCCGCGCCGGCCGCGCGACGCGCGACGGCACGTTCGGGACGACCGGCCGTTGTCAGCCGTTCGACGACGAGCTCGTGCAGCGGCTGGAGTCCCACAGTTTCGAGCCGCTGAAATTGCTGCAATGGCGCAATTCCGAACTCGATTTCTCCTCGATCGGCGCCCTGCAGGCCTCGCTGGCGATCGTGCCCGACGAAGCCGGGCTGACCCGCGCGCCCGTCGCCGAGGACATCCAGGTGCTCGAACATGTCGCGCGCGACGACGGCATTCGCGGGCTTGCCGCGGACCGCGTCGGCGTGCGGCGCCTGTGGGAAACCTGTCAGGTCCCCGATTACCGGAAGATCGCGCCCGCCAATCACGCGGAACTGGTGGCGACCCTCTTTGGATTCCTGCAGCGCCGGGGTACAATTCCCGACGATTGGTTTGCCCGGCAGGTCGAGCAGGCGGACCGCACTGAAGGCGACATCGACACGCTCTCGACACGGATCGCGCATGTTCGAACCTGGACGTTTGTCGCCAACAGGCCGGACTGGCTTGCCGATCCGGAGCATTGGCAGGGCGTCACGCGCGCCGTCGAGGACAAGCTCTCCGATGCGCTGCACGAGCGGCTTTCGACCCGTTTCGTCGATCGCCGCACCAGCGTGTTGATGCGGCGGCTGCGCGAGAACACGGCATTGGAAAGCGAAATCTCCAAAACCGGCGAAGTCACCGTCGAAGGCCATCTGCTCGGCCGTCTTGAGGGATTCCGCTTCGCCGCCGATCCCTCCGCCGGCGGATCGGAGGCCAAGGCGCTGCAGGCCGCTGCGCAGAAGGCGCTGGCCGGCGAGATCGAGGCGCGCGCAGCCAAATTGTCGCAGGCGCCCGACGATCAGTTCGTGCTCGCATCCGACAATCACATCCGCTGGACCGGCGACGCAGTGGGCGTGCTGGTGGCGGGCGAGGACGTCCTGCGTCCGCGCGTGCGCATCCTGGCCGACGAGCAGCTCACCGGCAGCGCGCGCGAGGCGGTGCAGGCGCGGCTCGATCTCTGGGTCAAGGCGCATGTCGAGAAGCTGCTGGGGCCGCTGGTGTCGATGGCCTCGGCCGAGGACATCACCGGCATTGCGCGCGGCGTGGCGTTCCAGCTCGTCGAGGCGCTCGGGGTTCTCGACCGGCACAAGGTCGCGGACGAGGTCAAGGGCCTCGACCAGCCCACGCGCGCGATCCTGCGCAAGCACGGCGTGCGGTTCGGCGCCTATCACATCTATATCCCCGGCCTGCTCAAGCCGGGACCGCGCGCGCTCGCGGCGCAGCTCTATGCGATCAAGCAGGGCGGCGCCGAGCAGAAGGGGATCGACGAGGTGCAGGCGCTGGCGGCGAGCGGACGCACGTCGATCCCGGCGAACAAGGAAATTCCGAAATATCTCTATCGCACCGCCGGCTATCGCGTCTGCGGCGAGCGCGCGGTGCGCGTCGACATTCTCGAGCGGTTGGCCGATCTCATTCGCCCGGCCCTGGCCTGGCGCGCGAATGCGCCCGGCGTGAAACCGCAGGGCGCGCTCGACGGCACGGGCTTCACCGTCACCGTCGGCATGACTTCGCTGGTCGGCTCATCGGGCGAGGATTTCGCCTCCATCCTGCGTTCGCTCGGTTACCGCATGGAGAAGCGGCCGAAACCGGCGGAGGCGCCGGCGCCGGAGACGTCCGCCGCCGCAGATACCGCGCCGCAATCCTCGCCCGACACGGAAGCGGATGCGGCGGGCGAAGCGGCGACCGCCGAAGTTGCGGTCGCGGCGTCCGCGCCGGACGATGTGCCGGCCTCCGCCTCCGACGCACCGGCGCTGACGGACGATCCGGTCGCGGACGGAATGGTGGACGATGTGGCGGCCGTCGAGGTGACGGTGGCGCCCGAAGCCGGGATGGAATCCGCATCGCCCGTGCCAGCCGGGCCGGCTGCGGCGGAGACCGCGCCGGCGACAGAAGGATCCGCTGTCGATGCCGCGCCTGCCGCTGCGGAATCCGCGCCGGCGGCCGAGCCGGAAATGATCGAAGTGTGGCGGCCCGGCCGTTTCGACGGACAGGCGCGCCATCGCGCGCGCCCGCGGCACGAACAGCGGCGCCGTCATGGCAAGCCGCAGGCGCCGGCAGCGGCCGATGCATCGGCCGCGCCTGCTCCGGGCGAGGCGACACAGCCTGCCGCGGATGCGGCGGCCGTCCCGCAGGGCGAGGTAACGCGCGAGCAGCGGCGGCCGCACCGTCCGCATCGCGGCGAGCGCCACAAGGACCGCCGCGAGGGACATCGCCCGCCGCATCACGGCAAGTCCAAGCCGCGCGACGAACCGCGCCGCGAACGGCCGGAGCGAAAACCGGATCCGAATTCGCCCTTCGCCAAGCTCGCCGCCCTGAAGGAGCAGCTCGAGGCCGGCAGCAAGGAGCGCCGATAGGCGCGCGGCCTTGGATCGCCAGCGCATCGACAAGTGGCTCTGGCACGCGCGCGTCGTGCGCACCCGCAGCGCCGCCGCCGAACTCGCCGATCGCGGGCGCGTGCGCATCAACGGCGCGCGCATCCATGCGGCCAGCGTGCCGGTGCGCCCGGGCGATGTCGTGACAATCGGGCTCGATCGCGTGCGGGTGCTGCGCGTCACCGGCTTTGCCGAACGCCGCGGCTCGGCGCGGGAGGCGAGCAGCCTGTTCGAGAACGTCGAACTGCCGCGGCCGCTGGCTTCGTGAGCGTGCGGTGGAGTTTCCGGCCATCTTGCGACAGGCGATCGCGCAGGCGCTGGCCGGCATCCCCGTCGCCGACCTGAGCGAAGCCTCGCGCCGGCTCTCCGCGCTTTACCGCTCCGGGACTCGCAGCGGCGCCGTCGCCCTCGACGCTCTGGCGGCGCGCGCCTATCTCGCGGTGCGCATGCCGGCGACCTATGCGGCGTTGCGCGCCTGCCTCGCGCGCGTCGCGGAAATGGCGCCGGACTTCGCGCCGGCGACGCAACTCGATGCCGGGGCGGGTCCGGGGACGGGTTTTTTTGCGGCGAGCGATTGCTGGCCGGCGCTCGCCCGAGCAACCCTCATCGAGCAGAGCCCGGCCATGCGGATGCTCGGCGAGCAACTGACCGGACAAGCGGCGAGCAAACCGGTGGTCCGCTGGCTCGCGGCCGATCTTGCCGCGGATGCGCCGCTGCAAGGTCCGTTCGATCTCGTCACCGCCGCCTATGTCGTCAACGAGCTTCCGGGAGCCGCCGCCACGCGCCTGGTGGAGCGGCTGTGGTCGGTCACGGCCGGTCTGCTGGTCGTGATCGAGCCCGGCACGCCGGCCGGCTGGCAGCGCATTCTCCTGCTGCGGGAACGGCTTATCGCGCTCGGCGCGCATATCCTGGCGCCCTGTCCGCATGCGCTGGCCTGCCCGCTGGCGCCGCCGGACTGGTGCCATTTCGCGCAGCGCCTGCCGCGTTCCAGGCTGCATCGGCTATCCAAACAGGCCGAAATGGCGTGGGAGGACGAGAAATACATCTACCTGGCGGCTTCCCGGCAGCCGTCCGCCCGGCCTATCAGCCGCATTCTCGCCATGCCGCGCCGCGGCTCGGGCCAGATCGCGCTGAAACTGTGCCGGCCCGAAGGTAACGTTGCCCGGCGTCTGGTCACCCGGCGCGAAGGCGAGGCGTTCCGGTGCGCGCGGCGCCTGTCATGGGGCGATGTCTGGACCGATTCGGCGGCGCCGGCCGAGCCGGACTGAACCGGCTTGCACACGCCAATGGCATGCGTTAGGGACCCCCCTGCGCAGCGAAAAGGGCCGAAAACGCAACGGAATTCGTTTCAATGACCTACGTCGTCAATGAAAACTGCATCAAGTGCAAATACACCGACTGCGTCGAAGTCTGCCCCGTGGATTGCTTCTACGAGGGCGAGAACATGCTCGTCATCCACCCCGACGAATGCATCGATTGCGGCGTCTGCGAGCCGGAATGCCCGGCCGAGGCGATCAAGCCCGATACCGAGCCCGGGCTGGAGCAATGGTTGAGCTTGAACGCCGAATACGCGAAAACCTGGCCGAATATCACCGCCAAGAAAGATCATCCGGCGGATGCCAAGGAATACGAGGGCGTTCCCGGCAAGTTCGAGAAGTATTTTTCGGCTGAACCCGGAACCGGGGATTGAGCGGGTTACGGCCGGCCGACCTTAACGATTTCGCCGTTTTTTCCGTTCCGACATGGCTGGAGTGCGGGTTTGGCGCTCCTAACGCATTGATTTTTGCGGAAAATGTGATATATTGGTGACATTGGAACGAACTAACCGGAGAGCTCCCCTTGGGGAGCCTATTTTTTCGGGCCCGTTCCGGAGGAACCGTCACCAGAAGGGCGTGAGTTACCACGCGACAGCAGTGGCAGATAAAGCGCGTCAAAAGACCAGAAAGGCTTCCGGCATGAGCCGGTCGACCAGCAAAAAGACGTCAACCGGCGCGAGCCGGCGGGCGAAATCGCCGTCCGCCGCGAACCGGCGGGCATCGCAGGCCCCCCGGCGATCGTCCGGAGCGGCCCCCACGGCCAAAGCCATCACCCCCCCGCCGCCGCGCGCCGGGGAAGGAGCAACCTCCGGAATGAGCACAAGCAAGAAGACGACCCAGCGCCAGGGCTTCAAGACCAACGAATATATCGTCTATCCGGCGCACGGCGTCGGCCAGATCCTGGCGATCGAGGAGCAGGAAGTCGCGGGCCTCAAGCTCGAACTGTTCGTGATCAATTTCGTCAAGGACAAGATGACCTTGCGCGTTCCGACCGCGAAAATCGCGAGCGTGGGCATGCGCAAGCTGGCGGAGCCGGCGGTGGTCAAGAAGGCGCTGGAGACCCTGAAGGGCCGCGCCCGCATCAAGCGCACCATGTGGTCGCGCCGCGCGCAGGAATACGAGGCCAAGATCAATTCCGGCGACATCGTCGCGATCGCGGAAGTGGTGCGCGACCTGTATCGCTCCGAGCAGCAGCCGGAACAGTCCTACAGCGAGCGGCAGCTTTACGAGGCGGCGCTCGACCGGCTCTCGCGCGAAATCTCGGCGGTGCAGCACATCACCGAGACGGAAGCGGTGAAGGAGATCGAGGCGGCGCTCGCCAAGGGCCCGCGCCGCGGCGCCAAGACCGCCGAAGCCGGCGCCGAAGGCGAGGAAGAGACCGCGGTCGAGGACGAGGCGGCCTGAAAGGCTGCCGGCAGCGATTGAAAAAAGCCCGGCCGAGAGGCCGGGCTTTTTTGTTGGGCGGTTCCTCCCCGCGTCATAGGCACGGGTTGACTGCGGCGCCATGAGCCGCAGACTCGAGCCGCAGACTTGGCGCGTCACACACAGAACAGGGAGGCTGGGACATGAAACTTTCCGCATTGGCGATGGCAGGTGCGCTTGCGCTCGTGTTGGCGGGTTGCGAAGGCAAGCCGGGACAGCAGGGCGCCCAGGGCACGACCGGTCCCGCCGGTCCGCAAGGTGTGGCAGGCCCTGCCGGTCCGGCCGGCCCCGCAGGTCCCGCCGGCCCGGCCGGTCCCGCGGGTCCGCAAGGCGCCGCGGCCGCGCTGCCGCTGCGCGTCGTGTCCGCCCCGCAGAAGGCCGATTGCGCCGCCGATGAGCGCATCGTCGCCGGCCATTGCGCGGGCAATTATGCGCGCGGCCAGAATCCGTTCTCGGTCGCAGGCGAGAGCGGCGCGACCTGCGGCGACGACGCGGCGATCACCGCCGTGATCGTGTGCATGAAGAAGTGACCGGGCTTTGAAGTTTTCACCCTCCCTCTTGTGGGGAGGGTCGATCGTTGAGCGAAGCGAAACGAGCGGGGTGGGGGTCGTTGTTGGCGTGTCCGGATAATGGTGCTGCATCGATCAACCACCCCCATCCCGACGCTTCGCGTCGACCCTCCCACAAGGGGGGGTAAGGGGCGGCCACCGACACCCTATTCGACGACGATCTTGACCTTGTCGCCCGGCTTCAGCCGGTCGCCGGCATCGAGGCCGTTGAGCACGCGGAAGCGCTCGGTGGCGCGGTCGACATGCGCCATGCGGCTTGCCAGCCGCTCCGGCGTGTCGCCCGCGCGCACGGTGACCACCTTGATGCGCAGCGGGCGCGCCTGCGCGATTTCCGAGCGCGTCATGCGGCGGAAGGTGGAGACGGAATAGCGGAAGGCGAGATCGAGTTCGGGCGTGCGCGCCTTGGCCGCGAAAATGAAGCGGTACACGTCGGTGCCCAGCCGCACCGCATAGAGGCGGAACGACCATTGGTCGCCCTTGGCGGTCGCGGTCGCGGCGGTGAGGCCGTTGATGCCGAGCTCGTTGACGCTCTCGTGGTCGATATTCTCGATCCAGCCGGAGGTGAGATAGTCCGAGAGCGACTGCTCCGCCGGCACGCGCACGACGTCGAGCCGCAGCGCCTGTTCGCCGTTCTCGGTCACGCCGAACACCGCCTGCGCGGTATTGTCGAGGGTGTATCCCTCGGGCGCGACGAAGGTGAAGCCGAGCTTGGGATGCAGGAAGCGCCGCCCGCGCACGAAGCCCTCGCTCGGGTCCTCGCCATAGACGAGCCCGTCGACGGCGGAAAAATACATGTCCTTTTCGCGGTCGCCCGGTCCGGGCGCGGTGAACTGGCGTGCGTTCAGCCGGGCATTCTGCACGCGCTCGGGCGTCGCCGGATGCGAGGACAGGAAATCGAGCGAGCGCGGATCGATCTTGGTCTGCGCCGCCTTCAGTTCCGCATTGCGCCCCATCGAGGTGAGGAAGCGCGTCGCGCCGTAGGGATCGTAGCCGGCGCGCGAGGAAATGCCGACGCCGATGCCGTCGGCCTCGAATTCCTGCGCGCGCGAGAAGCTGGCAAGCGCGATCTTGGACTTGGCGAGCGCCAGCGCGCCCATCTGCGGGTCGGTCAGCACGTCGTTGGCGACCTTGCTGACCAAGGCGGCCTGGCGCATCTGCTCGTCGCGGATCGCGGCATGGCGCGCGATCACATGCGCCATTTCATGCGCCAGCACCGAGGCGATCTCGGAATTGTCGTTGGACAGCGCGACCAGCCCGCGGGTGACGTAAAGCTGGCCGGACGGCAGCGCGAAGGCGTTGACCGCGGGCGAGTTCAGGATGGTGATGTTGTATTTCAGGTCCGGCCGCTCGGAGGCGGCGACCAGCTTGTCGACGACCGGTTCGAGCATCGCCTCGAGCCGGGGATCGTCGTAGGCGCCGCCATAGGCCGCGAGGATGCGCGCGTGTTCGCGCGCGGCCTGGCCGGTCGGCGCATTCTTCTGGCGCGGCGGATCCGGCATCGTGATCTGCCGGTTGGCGAATTCGGCGCCGGTGCAGCCGGCCAGCAGGAACGCGAGCGCGCACAGGGCGGCCATGCCGCCCCGCTTCCGCCCGCTTCGATCCCGCCTTTCCGCCACGATCCCCGTCCTATCGTCCCGCGATCTCGATCTGCTCCGGCCGCAAAGCCTCGATCAGGGGCCCGTTGCGGTCCTCGACATAGCCGCGCACCCTTATGGTGCGGCCTTCCAGCGCCTTCGGCTCCAGCCCGGCCCGGGCGAACATGCGCTCCCGGGGTGCAGAAATGGTAACGGTCAGGCTGTCGCGCCAGCGCCGCCCAAAATTCAGGTAGATTGTGCCCGCGCTGCGGCGCACCGACAACACCCGGCCCTCCGCCACGGCGAATTGGCCGCGCTGTGTCCCCAGAGCCGCACCGGCCTCCGCCCGCCGCAGGGCGTGTTCCGGCATCCCCCAGAGTCCGGCCGCCCGGTCGCGGGCGAACGTCTCGGCGGTGCGCCATTCGGCCGTGCAGGGACCGAAATCCCCGAAAACCCGGGCAAATCCCGCGTGCAGCAGCCCCGCCTGCAGGCTCCCGCGGTCGCCCGGCGGATACAGCACGGCGACGACGCGCCCGTAGCGGTCGTCCGGTCCGGCCGGAACCAGGTCGAAATCGCGCCCCGCCGCCTCGCGCTGCAGGGCGGCGGTCGCCGCCGCGGCGCCCGGGCCCGTACCCAGCGGCACATCGAGACCGGCCAGGCGAATCTCGCGGCCGTCGGAGAGCAGCAGGCTGCGACCGTCGGTGGCGCGCAAGGCCTGCACCCGGGCGGCTTCCGGTCCGGGACGGCATTCCGCCGCCTGCTGCGCGAACGCCGGGAGCGGCGCGAGCAAGGCGCATGCGGACGCGAACGCGCGGATCGTCACCGGAAGCGGCCCCCTTCAGCGCATTCTATCGAATGGCGGGAATGCGGCTCAATCGGGGCGCGCGGAACGGAAATAGAAGGCATGGGTGCGCCCACTATGGTAGGGGGCGCCTACGGCGGTCCCGTAGCTCAGCCGGATAGAGCAGCGGTTTCCTAAACCGAAGGTCGGAAGTTCGAGTCTTCCCGGGACCGCCAGCGCTCATAAAACGTGTTGACGATTGTCGCGCCCGCAGCGCCTATTCCGGCAGCGGGATGAACTCGGTTTCGCCCGGAACCGGCGCGAAGCGACCGCTCTTCCAGTCTTCCTTCGCCTGTTCGATGCGTTCCTTGCGCGAGGAAACGAAATTCCACCAGATATGCCGCGGACCTTCGAGGGCCGCGCCGCCCAGAAACATCAGGCGCGCGCGCGTCAGCGCCTTCACCGCGATGTGGTCGCCGGGACGGAAGATCAGCATGGCCGGCGCCGCGAAGCGGTCGCCGGCAATCTCCACCTCGCCTTCCGCGACATAGATCGCGCGCTCCTCGTAGTCGGGATCGAGGGGCGCGGACATGCCGGCATCCAGCAGCACCTCGACATAGAACCAGTCGGACACCGTTTCGACCGGCGATGTTTGGCCGAACGCCTTGCCGGCGATGACGCGCGCGGTCAGGCCGTTCTCCTTCACCAGCGGCAGCACGTCGGTGCCGTAATGCTGGAAGGAGGGTGCGATCTCCTCCTTGGCGGCGGGCAGCGCGATCCAGGACTGGATGCCGAACGCCTTCTGGCCGTTCCGGCGCGGCAGGTCCGGCGTGCGTTCCGAATGCGCAATGCCGGAGCCGGCGGTCATCAGGTTCATCGCGCCCGGCGCGATCTCCTCGATATTGCCCTCGCTGTCGCGATGCATGATCGCGCCATCGAACAGATAGGTGACGGTGGCGAGCCCGATATGCGGGTGCGGGCGCACATCCATCCCCTGGCCGGCGAGAAACTGCACCGGGCCCATTTGGTCGAAGAAGATGAACGGCCCGACCATCTGCCGCCGGCCATGCGGCAGCGCGCGCCGCACCTCGAAGCCGCCGAGGTCGCGGGCGCGCGGCACGATCACGAGTTCGAGCGCGTCGCAGGAATGCTTGTCGCCGAGGATGGGGTCCTTGTCGGGCAGCCAGCTCATCATGCGCTCCTTGCTTGCTGTCATTCCGGGACGGCGGCAATGCCGCCGGGCCCGGAATCCATTTTCGTGATCGGGGTTATGGATTCCGGGCTCGCTCGCTCCGCTCGCGCCCCGGAATGACTCTATCATTCTATTCGTCATTCCGGCCGAGAGAAGCGAGAGCCGGAATCCAGATGCAGGGACGGCGTTTGCCTCTGGATTCCGGGTTCGACCGCTGCGCGGTCGCCCCGGAATGACGATCAACGTAAGTATTCGGCGGTCGCGGCGCCACTGCATGAACCGGCCGTGGCTGACCGCCAGCGATTGGCCGGTCAGGGCATAAAGGCCCGGGGGACTTCAGACACCAGGTCTTCGAGCGCCAGGCTTCGTGCCCCATGATGGCGAGGCGGTTGCCGCCGACAGCCTTGCGAAAATCTGTCATGATCGCTTCAAACACGCAGGCGCAGCCATCGGGGAGGTCCGTCGTGCAGGCCGTTCGCAGGGAAACGATTCGCGTCGCGACATTTGCCGGACCGGGCAGCGCGCCGGACATCCGCAATGTCCCGTGGCCGGCGGTGCCGCGCAAGGCGGCGCTGATCCAGATCGGCGCCTGCGGGGTCTGCGGCACGGACCTGCATATCCTCAAAGGCCACTGGCCGAAGCCGCTGCCGTGGCCGTTCACGCTCGGGCACGAGCTCGGCGGCGTGGTGGTGGAGATCGGGCCGGAGCTGAAGGAAGATTTCATGGGCAAGCCGATCACGGTCGGCTCGAAAATCATGATCCCGCCACTGATGCCGTGCGGGCATTGCTATTACTGCATCCACTATCCCGAGAGCGCCAACAAATGCCTGACACCGGTCTATTACGGGCGCTATCTCG
This sequence comes from Pseudorhodoplanes sp., assembly GCA_050246095.1. Classification (GTDB taxonomy): domain Bacteria; phylum Pseudomonadota; class Alphaproteobacteria; order Rhizobiales; family Xanthobacteraceae; genus Pseudorhodoplanes. Next base: position 7,376 of record JBFWWQ010000019.1, on the reverse strand, counting down.
GCTTCGACAAGGCGCCGCATCTGTGGGGCGGCTGGGCCGAATATGTCTATGTCGATCTCGACATGCTGCCGGGCACGAAAATCTACAAGCTGCCCGACGACATGTCGCTGCGGCTCGGCGCGCTGAGCGAGCCGCTCACCTCGTGCATCCGCGCCTTCAACCGCGCGGTCGGGGCGGGGCGCTTCCGCTGGGGGCAGACGGTGGTGATCCAGGGATCGGGTCCGATCGGGATTCTGGCGGTCGCCGCGGCGCAGGAAATGGGCGCCGGCCGCGTGATCTGCGTCGGCGCGCCGGAACAGCCGCGGCTCAGGCTGGCGCGAAAATTCGGCGCGGAGGCGACCGTCGATCTCGACGACTACAAGACGCCGGAGGCGCGCATCGCGCGCGTGCGCGACATTGTTGGCGGGTTCGGCGCGGATCTGGTGATGGATTGCTCCGGCCATCCGAGCGCGGGACCGGAGGGCATCGAATTCCTGCGCGACGGCGGCACCTATGTCGAGATGGGACAGTTCACCGATGCCGGCGCCATCATGACCTCGTGGCATCGCATCTGCGCCAAGGACCTCAACGTGCTCGGCTCCTGGGCCTTCACCGCCAACGACCTGCCGCTCGGGGTGGACATGCTCTATCGCACCCGCGACAAATATCCGTGGCTCGACATGCAGACGCTGTATCCGTTCACGCATGAAGGCGTGTCGCAGGCGGTGGCCGATGCGATGGCGATGAAGACGGTGAAGTCGACCATCGTGCCGTGGCCGGAACTGGTGTGACGGAGAATTACACCCCCGCCAGCGCCGCTTCCGCCGCCTTGAAGTCCTTCGCATAGGCACAATAATGCGAGACGATGGTCGCGATCATCGCGCGGCGTTCGTCGCCGATCGGCGCGAGTTTTTTCGCCGGACTGCCGGCATAGAGCCAGCCCGATTCCAGCACCTGGCCGGGTTCGGTGCGCGCGCCCGCAGCCAGCAGCACATGCTCCTCGACCACGGTGCCGGGCGCCACCGTGCTGCCGATGCCGATCAGGCTGCCCGAGCCGATTGTTGAATCGTGGATCGTGACATTGTGCCCGACCGTGGAATCGGGCGCGATGCGCACGCCCGCGCCGCTGCAGCGGATCACCGTGTTGTCCTGCACGTTGCTGCGTTCGCCGATTTCGATCGTGCCGTCGCCGGCGTCGAAAATATTGGAGAACCAGATGCTGGTGCCCGGCGCCGCGACGATGCGGCCGCGCAGGCTGGCGGTGGAGGCGACATAGACGTCATCGGCGATACGGGAATCGCGCGCCGGCACCTGCACCGCCTTCGGCAGCTCGCCCCGGCCGTGCGCGCGGATCATCGCCGCGCGCCACTGCGCCACTTCGCCGGGCGCGAGCGGGCGCACCGGCTTGGCGGGACTGCCGGCATAGAGAAAGCCGCCGTCGAGCTTCTTGCCGGGGAAGACGGTGGAATGCGGCTCGAACACCACATGGTTTCCAACCACCGCGCCGTCGAGGATCACGCTGTGGTCGCCGACCACGATATCGCTACCGAGCGTACAGGCATGCACGCAGCAATTCTCGCCGACGCTCACCCGGTCGCCGACCGTGCAGGCGAACACCTCATGCGCGATATGCAGGGTCGCGCGCGCGCCGCAATGGAAATCGTCGCCCGCCGTCACGTCGTGGCCGTCCGCGCGCAGCACGGCGAACGGGCCGATCCACGCATGGGCGCCGAGCGTCAGACGGCCGAGCAGGGCGGCGCCTTCGCCGGCATGCAGGAGCGGGGAGGCGAAACGCGGCGAAACCGCGTGATAGGGCAGAATAAGGCTCATGCGCCCGTCTTAAGTGAGCCTTCCCGAAAGCGCAAAGGCTCCGGGGCCCCACAAGGCCGCGCGACCGCCGAATTCTCGCCACTCTTGGCCTGTCCCAACGGCGCGCCGTCCTTGAGCGGGCGGCGGAACACGGGGCAGAATTCGGGCATGCCGATTCGCGCAGAAGTGAGAAGATGGACGCTGGCCGTCGCGGCGCTCGTGGCCGTTCTGGTGCCGGCGGCGTTGCGCGCGCAGCCGGCGCCGGCCGTACCGGTCCCGGCAGCGCAGGCGCCGCTGCCGCCGACGCCGCTCTCCACGCTCGAGCCGCTGCGCCTGTCCATCGACCAGGTCGAGCAGACCACGGCACGCGAGAGCCTGTCCGATGCCGCGCTCCAGCAGGCCCGCCTCAGCCTGGAGCCGCTGCGCGGCGATCTGCGCGCCGCGATCGAGAATCTCGAGCATCGCCTGGCGGACGTCGATGCGCGACTGAAGCAGCTGGGCGAGGCGCCCAAGGAAGGGGCGCAGCCGGAGGAGGCGACGATCGCTGCCGAGCGCGCGCGGCTGATGCAGCGTCACAGCGAAGTGGATGCCGCGCTCAAGCAGGCGCGACTGCTCCACCTGCGTGCCGACGACATCGCCGAGCGCATCACCGACCGCCGGCGCGCGCTGTTCACGCGCGAATTGCTGGCGCACACGTCGAGCATTTTCGATCCCGCTTTCCTGCGCCAGGCATTGCAGGCGGTTCCGGACGAGGCGCGCGGGATTTCGCTGCTCGGACAATCCTGGTGGAGTTATGCCCGCGACAATGGCGGTTGGAGCAGCATGACCGCGGCCGCCGGCACGCTCGCGGGTCTGGCGATCGCGGCGCTGCTGCTCTGGCGCTGGCTGGCCCGGCAGAATCTGCGCCCGGCGGTACTCGGAACGCGCTTCGCCAAATCGTTCTTCGCGCTGATGACCCTGCTGCGTATCGGCCTCGCCGCGCCGGCCGCCGTGGTCGTCGTGGTCATGGCGCTCGACGGGTTCAAGCTGCTGCCGCCGCGCATCGGCGAGATCGCGCTCGGACTGATCGCCGCGACCGCCATTGCGAGCGTGGGACGCGGCGTCGCGGTCGCATTGTTCGCGCCCAACGAACCGGACCGCCGGCTGCTCGACATCGCCGACGACACCGCGCGGCTGATGTCGCGCTACCTGATCTTTACCGCGCGCGTGTTCGGCGTGGTCGTCTTCTTCAACGTGATCCAGCGCGCCGTCGTCGGAAACGTATCGCTGACGGTTGCGGCGAGCGCGATATTCGCGCTGGTCATTGCGGTCTTTCTCGCGCATCTGCTGTTCACCATCGGCCGCAGGGAATCCGACGGCGACGACGTCAGCCGTGCCCATTGGCTGCGCACCGCCGGCTGGATCCTGGTTGCCGGCATCGCGGTGGCGCTGGTCACCGGCTATATCGGCTTTGCCGCCTTCCTTGCCGGGCGCTTTCTCTCCGCGCTCGGGGTGCTCGGCGCGCTCTACATCCTGCTGGTCTTCACCGACGCCCTGTTCACCGAAGTACTGACCGCCAGCACGCCGCGCGGGCGCTCGGTCGCGCATTTCTTCGGCATCAAGCCGCGCACGGTGGAACTCGCCGGCGCGCTGCTGTCGGCGGTGCTGCGCATCCTGCTCATCCTCGTCGTGCTGCTGCCGCTGCTCGGACCGTGGGGCATATTCGCCGCCGATTTCATCGGCGTGGTGCGCGAGGCGACCTTCGGATTCCGCATCGGCGAACTGACGATCTCGCTCAGCGGCATCCTGTCGACCGTCGTGCTGGTCCTGATCGGCTTGCTCGCCGCGCGCGCCGCGCAGGGCTGGCTGCGCACGCAATTCCTGCCGCGCACCAGCCTGGAGCCCGGGCTGCAGCATTCGGTCGCGACCATCTTCAGTTATGTCTGCATCGTCGCGGTGGTGGCCGCCGCCCTGGCCTCGCTCGGTATCGACCTGCAGAAAATCACGCTGGTCGCCGGCGCGCTTTCCATCGGTATCGGCTTCGGCCTGCAGGCGGTGGTCTCGAACTTCATCTCGGGCCTGATCCTGCTGGCGGAGCGCCCGATCCGGGTCGGTGACATCATCAACGTGAAGGGCGAGGAGGGCGCGGTGCGCCGCATCCATGTGCGCGCCACCGAGATCGAAACCGCCGACCGCGCCAGCGTCATCATCCCCAATTCCGAGCTGATCACCGGCGTGGTCAAGAACTGGACGCATGCCAACACGCTGGCGCGTATCGTGCTCAAGGTCGGCGTCGCCTATGACAGCGACGTGGAACGGGTGCGCGACATCCTGCTCGATCTCACGCGGGCGCATCCGAACGTCCTGCAAGCGCCGGCGCCGGCGGTGTTGCTCACCTCCCTCGGGGAGAACGGCATCAACTTCGAGGTCAACGCCGTCGTGCGCAATATCGCCGACGGCGGCAGCGCCAGAAGCGACCTGTATTTCGCGATCATCGCCCGCTTCCGGCAGGAGGGCATCGTCATTCCCTCGCCGCAGCGCGAGCTCGTGATCCGCGGCGAGGCGCCTGCGGTGGCGGCTCCCAAAGCCCGCCGGGCGTGATCTTCACCCTTCGGTCATTTTTGTCGGGGCAATCTGCCGGCGAGACGGATGAGGACGATGAATTTCCGGTGGCCTGCGCGGGCGATGGCTGGATTATGCGCGGCAGCGCTGCTTGCCGGCTGCGCGGCGGATTTCGAGCCGTCCGGACAGCCGAGCTTCTATCGCAGCATGGCGCAGCCCGGCGTGCAGCTCGATGCCGCCGCGGCCGCCTCGATGATCTCGGGCTACCGCGCCAATAACGGGCTCGGGGCCGTCACGCTCGATCCCGAACTGATGAAGCTTGCCGAGCAGCAATCGCGCGCGATGGTGGCGCGCGACAAGCTCGACCACAACGTCGCCGGCACGTTCAAGCAGCGGCTCGACAAGTCCGGCTATGACGCCTCCTCGGCGGTGGAGAATATCGGTGCCGGCTACCACACGCTGGCGGAAGCTTTCTCCGGCTGGCGCGACTCGCCGCCGCACCGCGCCAACATGCTGCACAAGGGCGCGACCCGGATGGGCATCGCCGCGGTCTATGCGCCGAACACCAAATACAAGGTGTTCTGGACCCTGATCATGGCCTCGCCCGCTTAGACCGCGCAGGCGGCGGCATCGGATTGGCCATGCAGTCGTCCGTGCCCATGCGCGCGGACAGGCATTGCTGGAAGCTCGAATAGGCGCAGATGACGGAGCCGGCATGGGCGTCGCGCAGGCAATAAGGCCAATAGGTCGCCGTCTGCGCCGCGGCGGCGGTCGCAAACAGGCTCGCGCCCAGCGCGACCATGGCCGGCAGGACCATCTTCATAATCGGAATCTCCTGATCGTTGCCCGCGTATGGCTTCTTGCAGCGTGTAGTCTAAAGCACGTTCGTTTTACATGGAATCGGAACGTGCTTTAGATTCCTTTGTTTGATCGCATTTTCTTGACGCGAACCGGTACCCACTTCGCTCGAAAATGCTCTAGCACGGGATGCCGCGCTGCGCGCCGTCTTACTCCGCCGGCGGCGGCAGGAAAACGATCTCGTGCTTGGCGGCCAGCGCGACCACGTCCGGGGGATTCTGCTCCTTCATGGAATGGATCGCCCAGAACAGGTCGTAGAGGCGGCGCGTCGGCGAGACCCAGAAGAAGCACTTCACCGTCTGGTCGCTCTTGTTGAAAATGCCGTGCGGGATGTTCATCGGCAGGCGGATCAGGTCGCCGGATGTCCCAATGAATTCCTTGCCGTCGAGCACGAAATCGAGCCGGCCCTCGAGCATGTAGATGAATTCGTCCTGGGTCGGATGGATGTGCGGCGGCACGAAGGTGCCGGGCGGGAAGGTGGCATGCCAGGAGAAGGAGTTCTCGCTGACCTGCTTGGGCACATAGGTCTGGCCCAGGATGTTCCAGGTGATGCCGTCGATCCCGGTGCCGGCCTTGGTGATGCCTGCCGTCATGGTCTGCATGAAATGCCCACTCCCTTCGCTCGCCGGGGCGGCCGCCTTCGCCCAGGCCCGGAATACGTCCGATACTACACCGTGCGGCACGCCGAACTCCCTTTCGCGCGGCAGCGTAAACGCGCGACCTTTTGGCAGTCTCCGCTGTCAAAACGGGCTTTTCAAGAGAGATATTTTAAACTTAAAATAATGGTTGCCGGAGGGATTTCGGCCGGGACGTGGGGCGCCGGCCGGTATTTGGCATTCACGAGGCGGGATCAACCGCGAGGGAGTATTTCCATGAGCAGTCTTTATCGTACCCTGGGGCTTGCGGCGGCGCTGAGCCTGTCGGTCACCGCGGCGCCGGCGCAGGAGAAACTGAAGATCGGCGTGATCGCGTCGCTGTCCGGCCCGCCCGCCGTGCTCGGCACGCAGATGCGCAACGGCTTCCTGCTCGGCGTCAAGGAGCTGGGCGGCAAGCTCGGCGGACGCGAAGTGGAAGTGATCGTCCAGGACGACGAACTGAAGCCCGACGTGGCGGTCTCCAAGGTCAAGGCTATGGTCGAGCGCGACAAGGTCGATTTCGTGGTCGGGCCGATCTTCTCCAACATCCTGCAGGCGATCATGAAGCCGGTGACGGATTCCGGCGCGATCCTGATCAGCCCGAATGCCGGCACCTCGAATTTCGCCGGCAAGGAATGCAACCCGAACTTCTTCGTCACCTCCTACCAGAACGACCAGAATCACGAGGTGCTGGGCAAGTATGCGCAGGACAAGGCGATCAAGAAGGTGTTCCTGATGGCGCCGAACTATCAGGCCGGCAAGGATTCGCTCGCCGGCTTCAAGCGCCACTACAAGGGCGAGGTCGTGGACGAAGTCTATGTCCCGCTCAACCAGCTCGACTATTCGGCCGAACTCTCCAAGATCGCGGCCGCGCAGCCGCAGGCGATCTTCGTGTTCCTGCCGGGCGGCATGGGCGTGAATTTCGTCAAGCAGTTCCGTCAGGCCGGCCTCGCGGACAAGATCACCTTCCTGTCGGCCTTCACGGTCGACGAGGGCACGTTGCCCGCGCAGCAGGACGCCGCCATCGGCTTCTTCGGCGGCGCCAACTGGGCGCCCAATCTCGACAACGCCGTGAACAAGAAGTTCGTTGCGGATTTCGAGAAGGAATATGGCGCGGTGCCCGGCAGCTACGCCTTCCAGGCCTATGACGCGGCGAAGCTGATCGACTCCGCGCTCAAGCAGACGAAGGGCGACACCGCCAACAAGGACGCCCTGCGCGCAGCGCTCAAGAAGGCGGACTTCCAGTCGGCGCGCGGCAAGTTCAAGTTCGCCAACAACCACTATCCGGTTCAGGACTTCTACCTGGTGAAGGTCGGCAAGCGCGCGGACGGCAAGTACCAGACCGAGATCGCCGAGAAGGTGTTCACGGACTATACGGACGTGTATGCCAAGGACTGCGCGATGAAGTGAGGCGCCAATGCCCACCCTCCCCCTTGTGGGGAGGGTGGCGAGCCGCGTGAGCGGCGAGCCGGGTGGGGGTGGTTGCGAGATGAATTGCAGGGAGCCCCGCCCCGCTTGCCTCGCGATGCTCGGCAAGCGACCCTCCCCACAAGG
>JBFWWQ010000018.1:0-22650 GCA_050246095.1 Pseudorhodoplanes sp. | reverse complement strand
AGGAATCGACCGCCGGGAACTGGGTCTTCGCCAGCAGCGGGAAGCCCGCCGAATAGCCGATGAACGAGCCGAAGGTGCCGGTATAGAGCCAGCACATGACCCAGTTATGCTTGCGCTGGAAGATCACCGCCTGGTCCGCGAAGGACGCCTTCATCGAGGCGATGTCGTTCATGCCGAACCACGCCGCCGTCGCCGAGACCGCGATGAACGGCACCCAGACGAAGCCGGCATTTTGCAGCCACAGCTTGGTGGTGGTGCCGGCCTCGGTGGCGGTCAACGGATCGCCGCCGAGCCAGCCGAACACGCCGGCCGTGATCACCAGCGGGATGACGAACTGCACCACGCTGACGCCGAGATTGCCGAGGCCGGCATTGAGCGCGAGCGCGTTGCCCTTCTCCGCTTTCGGGAAGAAGAAGCTGATATTGGCCATCGACGAGGCGAAATTGCCGCCGCCGAAGCCGCACAGAACCGCGAGCGACAGGAAGATGATGTAGGGCGTATCGGTGTTCTGCACCGCAAGGCCGATGCCGACCGCCGGGATCATCAGCGACCAGGTCGCGATCGAGGTCCAGAGCCGGCCGCCGAAGATCGGCGGCATGAAGGAATAGAAGATGCGCAGCGTCGCGCCCGACAGGCCGGGCATGGCCGCGAGCCAGAACAGCTGGTCGGTGGTGAACTTGAACCCGACTGCCGGCAGCTTGGCGACGACCACGGACCAGACCATCCAGACCGCGAAGGCGAGCAGCAGGCACGGGATCGAGAGCCAGAGATTGCGCCGCGCGATGGCGCGCCCGGTGCTTTCCCAGAACGCCTTGTCCTCCGGCCGCCAGTCCTCGATCACCGCCGGCCCGAGCTTGCCGACATGCGCCTCGCCGTGCACCGGCACCATTTCCGGCAGCTGCGGCAGCTTGCGCAGTTCGGGCTCGCGCGCCTCGTGCTCCATGCGCTGGATCGCGAAATGCATCCACAGCAATGCGACGGCGGAGATCAGGAACAGCAGCATGAAGCAGCTGGTCCAGATTCCGGTCAGGTCGTTGAGGACGCCGAAGGCGATCGGCAGGACGAATCCGCCGAGACCGCCGATCATGCCGACCAGTCCGCCGACGGCGCCGACGCTGTTCGGGTAATAGACCGGGATGTGCTTGTAGACCGCCGCCTTGCCCAGGCTCATGAAGAAGCCGAGCACGAAGACGAGGACGGTGAAGGTGCCGACGCCGGTCGCCAGATGGAAGCTGATCGGACCCTTGATGCCCTGAACGATATATTGCGTCGGCGGATAGGAAAGAATGAAGGTGATCAGGACGGACACGATGAAGGTCCAGTACATCACCCGCCGCGCGCCGTATTTGTCGGAGAGATGGCCGCCATAGGCGCGGAAGATGCTGGCGGGGACCGAATAGGCCGCGCCCACCATGCCGGCGGCGGTGATGTCGAGGCCATAGACGCCGATCAGGTAGCGCGGCAGCCACAGCGCCAGCGCGACGAAGGCGCCGAAGACGAAGAAGTAATAGAGCGAGAAGCGCCAGACCTGCACATTCTTGAGCGGCTCGAGTTCGAGCCATGCGCTTTTCGGCTTCTCGCCGCGCTTGCGGCGCTCGACCAGAACCGGATCGTCCCTGGTCGTGAGCCAGAAGACGATGGCCATGATCGCGATGCCGGCCGCCCAGATCTCAGCCACAGCATGCCAGCCATAGGCGATCAGGACGAACGGCGCGATGAACTTGGTGACGGCGGCGCCGACATTGCCGGCGCCGAAAATCCCGAGCGCCGTACCCTGCTTGGCGACCGGGTACCAGCGCGACACATACGCGATGCCCACCGCGAAGGAGCCGCCGGCAATGCCGACGCCCAAAGCTGCGACCAGCATCTGCGGGTAGGTCGTGGCATAGGTGAGCAGGAAGGTCGCGACCGCGGCCGCGAGCATGGTCACGGTATAGACGAGGCGCCCGCCATACTGGTCGGTCCAGATGCCGAGGAAGATGCGGATCAGCGATCCGGTGAGGATCGGCGTTCCGACGAGCAGACCGAACTGGGTTTCGTTGAGGTCGAGGTCTTTCTTGATCTGGATGCCGATGATCGAAAAGATCGTCCACACCGCGAAGCAGACCGTAAACGCGATCGTCGACATCCAAAGCGCGGTGCTTTGGCCCTGCGGCGCTGCTGATGCCTTGTCCTGCATGATGGTCTCCCCGACCCCTGTTCGATTGCGGGCAGAGCAAATAGGATTTGAGAGTGTTTACTTTGTTCTAGCTCAATATTGGCCGCATCAACGTCTTTTCATCCCAAATGAATCTGTGTTTTATCTTTATCAATATTCTATTTGACTAAAGTAATTTCTATGCTTGATAAAAATCAATAACTGCCGACGCCAACCCGCTATTGTTTCGGTTATGCGCCCCTCCGATCTCGATACGGTCCGCAGCCTGTCGCTGTTCAGCCAGATGCCCGACGCCCATTTTGCGGTGCTGACGGAAGCAGCTTTGCTGCAGCGTTTTCCGCCTTCGGTCGTGCTCATCGACGAAGGCGCCCTGCCGGATTTCCTCCACGTCGTGGTCGAAGGCCAGGTCGAATTGTTCTCGCAGCATGCCGAACGCGAAACCACGATCGATATCGTTCAACCGGTCTCCACTTTCATTCTCGCCGCCGTGATCCGCGACGAGCCCTATCTGAATTCGGGACGCACGATCGCCGAGTCGCGCATCCTGATGATCCCGGCCGGCGCCGTGCGCCAGCTCTTCAGCCAGAATGCCACCTTCGCACGCGCCGTCGTCAGCGAGCTGGCGCAGCGCTATCGCGGCATCGTGCGCACGTTGAAGAACGAAAGGCTGCGGACCAGCGTCGAGCGACTCGCCAACTGGATCCTGCGCGCCGACCGGCAGCAGGGAGGAACGGGGCAGGTTTCCTTCCCCTTCGACAAGCGGACGCTGGCCTCGCAGCTCGGCATGACGCCGGAAAATCTCTCGCGCAATCTCGCGCAGTTGACGCGGCACGGGATCGCCAGCAACGGCCGCCTGATCGAGATCGCGGACCGGGCCGCTCTGGTCGCCATTGCCAGGCCCAGCGATCTGATCGACTGACAGGCCGCTGAAAACGCCTGGCCGTCATTCGGCAGCGTTTCGCCGCAAGCTTGCGCGGCAAACCGGAAAGCCCCGGCCGCGCTCCGGTTCGACCTCATCGGATCGCGGCCCGGCTGTCCGGCAGGCGGCGCAATGCCGCTTATTCCGATTGCGCCGGACCGCGCATCTGGGCGATGGTTGCGCATTGCCCATGCCCGAGCGATCCGAACCCGATAGTCCCGCCGAACTGTTGCGCGCCGTCGAGGTTTTCCGCGATCTTTCCGCGGACGTCGTCGCCACGATCGCGGATGCGCTCCGCCTCACGCCGGTTGCGCGCGGCGAATTGCTGATACGGCAGGGCGACAAGGCCGATGCCCTCTATCTCGTGGTATCCGGGCGGTTCGAAATCCATGTGGACGGCCGCGACGATCCGCTCGGCGAGATCGGCGCCGGCAGCTCGATCGGCGAGATCGCCTTCTTCTCCGGCGGCGTGCGCACCGCTTCGGTGAAGGCCGAGCGCGACAGCCTGGTGTTGCGCCTCGACCGCGCCGAGTTCGACCGCATTGCCGCCGCATCCCCCGCGATCTGGCGCATCGTCACCGCCTCGCTGGCGCGGCGTCTCACCGAGATGACGCGCGGACATCCGCCGCGCAAGGAAATGCGCCCGCGCACGCTGGCGATCTGCCACGCGGGACCGATGCCGGTGCCGCCCGATTTCATCGACGACCTGCGCGAGGCGTTTTCCGCGGAGGCGCGCAGCTTCTTCCTCGATGCCGGCACCTTCGCGCGCGCCGTCGGCACGGGCATTTCGCTCGACAGCAGCGAGGCGACCAACTGGTTCAACGAACTCGAGAAGCAGTTCGAATTCGTCGTCTATGTCACCGACCCCGATCTGACGGAATGGTCGAAGAAGGCGATCCGCCAGGCCGACCTCGTCCTCTGCGTCGGCCGGCACGAAACCGACCCCGCGCCGGACAAGGTCGCGCCGAACGCCATCGAGCAATTCATCCATGCCCTGCACGGCGCCGACGACGTGCGCCTGGTGCTGCTGCACGATTCGCAGGGGGATATTTCGGGAACGCGGCGCTGGCTCGACATGCGCCCGCCGATGCGCATGCATCATCACATCGCGCGCGGACACGGGCCGCATTACCGGCGGCTGTTCCGCTTCATCAACGGAACGGCGCTCGGCCTCGTTGCCTGCGGCGGCGGGGCGTTCTCGGCGGCGCATATCGGCGTCTATCAGGCGCTGCTCGACGCCGGGCTGGAATTCGACATCCTCGGAGGCACCAGCGGCGGCGGCGCCATGACCGCGGCCTTCGCGCTCGGGCTGCCGACCGACGACATCGATCGCCGCGTGCACGAAATCTTCGTCACCAATGCCGTGTTCAAGCGCTGGACCTGGCCGCGCTACAGCCTGATCGATCACACGACGTTCGACCGCTCGCTGGAGCAGCATTACACCGACAAGGACATCGCCGATCTCTGGATTCCGTTCTTCGCGGTCTCCACCAATCTCACCGACAACGGCATCTATGTGCACCGGCGCGGTCCGCTCTGGCAGGCCGTGCGCGCGACCGGTGCCATCCCGGTCCTGCTGCCGCCCTTCTATACCCAGTCCGGCGAGATGCTGGTGGATGGCGGCTTGCTCGACAACACGCCGGTCCATGTCATGCGCTCGCTCAAGCAGGGGCCGAACGTCGTCATCAGTTTCCAGTTCGCCGAGCCGACGCGATTCCAGGTCGATTATCGCGCGCTGCCCTCGCGCGGCCGGCTGATCCGCCATCTGCTGAATCCGTTCTCGCGCAAGCCGCTGCCGAAGGCGCCGGGACCGCTCGCCATCCTGCTGCGCAGCCTGATGGTCGGACGCGAGGATTTTTCCAGTGCGCTCGCCGACGGCGACATTCTGCTGGTCCCGCCGCTGCCGCCCGAACTGAGCGCCATGTCGTGGGATCACCATTCGCGCTTGCGCGAGAACGCGCAGGCCTTCGCGGCCGCCGAGCTAGAATGGCTGCAATCGCAGAACCACCCGCTGCTGCGCGGGCGCGTAGGCAGCGGCGGCGGAACGCTCAGTTGAGCCGGGATGCGTCGAATTTCACGGCGGACGCCGCCGCCAGGAATTTGCCGGGATCGACCGCGGGCCGCCTGGGCCGCTGGATGCCGGGATAGGCCTTGGCCCCGAGCGCCAGCGCGGCCTGGAAATCCGCCGCCTGCTTGGCGTTCCTCTTCTTCAGCCAGGGCAGGACATCCTTGCCGCCGGCACGCGCGGAGGCGAGGAAACCGTAGCCGTCGAGATAGGGCTCGTAATCCTTGCCTTTGACGGCGACGGCGTATTGCGCGGCGGCGCGGTCGAGCATTTCCGCCATGATCTTGGCCTTGGTCGCCAGGGGATCGCCCGGCGATGCCGGACCGGACTTGGACGCTTCTTCCAATGCCGCCAGCACGGCGGCGACGTCCTTGCGTACCGCCTTCATCGAAGCGGCGCCGGACGCGGTGGCCACGGCCTTTTCGAGTTTCTCGCCGAGCGTGCGCACGCCGCGCTTCTCGAAGACATCCGCCATCGCGGCATAGACCTCGGAATGGCCATGCGCGAACATTTCGGCGCCGGCTTCCTTCTGTCCGCTCTCGTAGGCGGCGAGGCCGGCATGGTAATGTGCGGCGATCACTTCGAGGGCGACCCCATAGGCCACCGGGTCGCTGTCGGCCGCTTCCGGATCGATCCCGGCTTCGCCGCCTTCTCCTCCTTCGCCACCCTCGCCGCCCTCTCCGCCGGACTTGGTCTGCGCAAAAACCCAATGATGCGCAGGGCGAGGCGCCGGCGCGGTTTCGGCCTGCGCGTCGGTCGCACGGTCGAGCCGGACCTCCGGAGCGGCCGGAACCGTCGCGCTTGTACCGGCCCCCGTGAGAACGAACGCTCCGATCCCAACCCAAATCTTGCTGCGGTTCATGCCGGATTCTCCGTTCGTGGTGCGCGCTCTGTTTTTAATTCTTCAAACTAAAATCTGAGCGCTTCCCTTTCTCGTCGACCCGGTCTCTAACACCACATCGAAACCGATGCGGCAAGCGGACAACGTCATGATGATCTCGATCGCCAACATCCTCGACCGCGATGCGCTCACGCGCCTGCGCACGGCGCTGGACAAGCTTGCCTTCGTCGACGGCCGCAGCACCGCGGGCTGGAGCGCCGCGGAGGTCAAGCGCAACCGCCAGGCGGCGCCTTCGGCGGCCCTGCGCGCCTTGCAGGAGGAAGTCGAGAAGACGATCCGTGCCAGCGCCGTGTTCCAGATTGCGGCGCGTCCCAAGCAATTCGGACCGATCCTGTTCGCCCGCTACGGCGGCGGCGAAACCTACGGCGCGCATGTCGACGACGCGGTCATGGGCGGGATGCGCACCGACCTCGCCTGGACGCTGTTCCTGCAGGAGCCGCAGGACTATGACGGCGGCGAACTGGTGATCGAAGGCGTGGCCGGCGAGCAGGCGGTCAAGTTGCCCGCGGGCGCGATGGTGCTTTATCCCGCGACCACCCTGCATCGCGTCGCACCGGTGACGCGCGGCGAGCGCCTGGTCGCGGTCGGCTGGGTCCGCTCGCTGATCCGCTCCGCCGAGCAGCGCGAATTGCTGTTCGATCTCGACACGGCGCGGCGCGCCCTGTTCGCGCGCGAAGGCAAGAGCGCGGAATTCGATCTCCTGTCCAAGTCGCTTTCCAATCTTCTGCGCATGTGGGCGGAGGACTGAAGCTCCGCGCGGAATTCGCCCCGGAAACCGCCGGCCTTGCGCCGCGATGCCGGCGCGAAGCATAGTGGTGGCCGGCCGCTCCCGTCGGCATCGATCGGGATACCGGCGGCGACGAAATCCGCATGACATCCAGGCAACAACAACCGGCCGACGCGGCGACATTGATCATCCTGGATCGCAGCGGCCCGCTGCCGAAAGTCCTGCTCGGGCGCCGGCATGCGCGCCACGTCTTCATGCCCGGCAAGTTCGTGTTTCCCGGCGGGCGGGTCGAGGCCGCGGACGCGGACATGCCGGTCGCCGCCGCCCTGCCGCCGGCGGTCGAGCAGCAGCTCCTGCGCGAGGTCGAGGGGCCGAAAAAAGCCAGCGCCTTCCCGCTGGCCGCGATCCGCGAGACTTTCGAGGAAACCGGGTTGCTGCTCGGCGCCCGCGCCAGCCCGGACACACCGCCGCCGCCCGGCATCTGGAGCGACTTTGCGCAATCCGGCATCCTGCCGGACCTGTCCGGATTGCATTTCATCACCCGCGCCATCACGCCGCCCGGCTTCGTGCGGCGTTTCGATGCGCGCTTCTTCGCGGCGGATGCGGAGGCGATCGCGCACCGGATCGAGAATATCGTCCATACCGACGCGGAACTGGTCGAGCTGGCCTGGGTGTCGATTGCGGAAGCCCGGAAGCTGGACGTCCCGATCATCACCGAGCTCGTGCTGGAGGAGCTGGAAGAGCGGGTCGCCGCCGGCATGAGCCCGCAGCTCCCGGTCCCCTTCTTTCGCCTGCATGACGGGAATTTCGAGCGCGGCCTGCTGTAGCGGGCGCCGCTTCATTCCTGCCGCAGTACGCGCGCGCGGATGCGCGGCACCGGATCGCCGGGATTTTCCGCAGCCAGCCGCTCGAAGGCTTCGGCGGCGGCGCGCGGGTCCTGCGCGGCGCGTGCGTGCGCATCGCGATAGGCCGCGCGCCAGGCCGGCGTGACGTCGTCCGGCCACGGCTCGTAGACATCGAACTCGTCGTCGCGGCCGGCGAAGGTGATTTTCCCGAGCGGGCGGAAATGCGCCGGATCGCAGCGCGACCCCGCGGCCGGCCCCACGCAGATCGCCGAGCCGAGCCGCTTGTTCGCGCCTTCCAGCCGCGCCGCGGCGTTCACGGCGTCGCCGTGCGCGGTGTAATCGAGCTTGGCGCGGATGCCGACGTCGCCGACAATGGCAAGCCCGGTCTCGACGCCGATCCGCGTGCGGCCGAAACCGAGCGCCGCCGGACCCGGCCGCCGGCGATAGCTCTCGCCGAACGCGCGCAGCGCGACCGCCGCATCGACCGCGCGGCGCGCGTGATCCGCCAGATCGACCGGCGCGTTGAACAGCGCATGCACGGCATCGCCCACGATCTTGTCCACCATGCCGCCATGCGCGATCACGATATTGGCGGCGCCTTCGAAATACTCGTCGAGCACGGCGACCAGGGTCTCCGGATCGGCGCGATGGGTCATCGCCGTGAAGCCTTCCACGTCGGTGAACAATGCGGTGATTTCGCGCCGCTCGCCGCCGAGCTTCACCAGTTGCGGCTCCTCGATCATGCGGCGGACCACGGCCGGCGCCAGGTGCTGCTCGAAGCGCCGCCGCACCAGCGCCTCGCGCCGGCGGGTCCGGGCATAGGAGGTGATCGAGGCCGCGAAGAACACGACGAGGGCGGCGAAAGAAGGCGACAGCGGATCGGCCAGGCGGTCGGCGCCCGCGAGCAGGGCGAAGGCCGCGCCCCAGGTCGCGGCGATCGCCGCCGCGAGCACGGCGAGACCGAGCGCCGGCGGCAGGAAGGCGCCGGCCGCAACCGCCATGAGCCCCACGCCGACGAGCACGGCGGGCGCGACGAGGCGCGCCGACGCGATCGATTGCGGATTGCGGCCGGCGAGAATCTGCGCCACGGCGCGCGCCTGGATCTGCACCGCCGGCGTCAGCGCGTCGCCGCTGGTGCGGCGCAACCCGCCGGCCTCCGGTGCCGAGGAGCCGATCAGAACGATCGCCCCGGCGAGCCGGTCGGTGTCGCGGCCCTGCATCACGTCGAAGGCCGACAGCGCGGCAGCGTGGTCCCGCGGCACCGGCACCAGCCGCAGCAGGGCGTCGGGCGGCAGCGGCAGGAAGACATCGCCGGCCGCGAGCGTCTGCGGGTCGGCATTCACGATATAGCCGGTGGCGCCGCGGGCCACCCGCACCGCCTCCAGCGCAAAGCCGGGCAGCACAGTCTCGCCCGGCGCGACGAGCAGCGGCACGTAGCGCACCGCGCCGTCCGCATGCGCCGGCAGCGACAGCGCACCCAGGCCGGCGGCCGCCCGTTCAAGCGAGGGAGGCGGCGTGCCGACCCCGTGCGCGCGCCAGATGCCGCCGAGATTCGGCGTGCCGCGCATGAACATCTGCATGCCCTGCGGCAAAGCCGTGGGGCTTTCCGGGTCCAGCACGAAGCCCAGCACCGACGGCGCGCGGCGCAGGCTCTGCGCCAGCAGACTGTCGCCGTCCGGCAGGTCCTGCGAAAGCGCCGCGATGTCGCCGCGGCCGGTCAGCGTGCCGAGCCGGCGCGCCAGCGCGGCCGGCGAGCGCGTATCCTCCTCGTCGAACAGCACATCGACGGCGACCGCCGCCGGCTTTCGCGCGGCGACCGCCTCGACCAGGCCGGCCATCGTCTCGCGCGGCCACGGCCACGGTCCGACCGCCTGCAGCGAATGCCGGTCGATGTCGACCACGACGACGCGGCCGCCGGCAACCGGCGCGGCGGGCCGCACGATTTCGCGCGCGCGCAGCACCAGATCGAACGCATTCTCGCGCAGCGTCTCGCGCCAGCTTGCCGGCAGCAGGAGTTCGGCCGCGAGAAACGCGACGAGGACGGCGGCGCCCGCCGCGATCGGCGCGCCGCGCGTCATGGACGCCCCTCAGCCATCGTGCCGTTGCGCGATATCGGCGAGCTTGACGGGATCGCAGAACAGGCGGTCCTGCGTGCGGCCGAGCGCTCCGGCCGCTTCCAGCGTGCCGAGCGCGGCATTGACCTTCGGCCGGCTGGCGCCGAGCAGGAAGGCGAGTTCGCTCTGCGAGAATCCGAGTTCGAGCGGCACGCGCTTGCCCGGCGGGGCCGAGCGGCCGGCCAGCGCGACCAGCAGCAGCCGCGCCACGCGCACGTCGAGCGGATAGAGCGCGATCGTCTCCAGTTGGTCGCTGGTGTCGCGGATGCGGCTGCACAGGAAGGCGATGACCGCTTCCGAGATTACGGGATGGACCGCGCGGACCTGGCGGAACGCCGCGCCGTCGAGAACATGCGCGGTGACGGCGGTGATCGCCGTCGCATCCGCCGTGCGCGGTTCGCCGTCGAGCACCGCGATCTCGCCGATCAGGTCGCCGCGGGTCGCGTGACGGAAGCTGAGTTCGCGGCCGTCGCCGGTCGTGATCGCAATGCGCACGCGGCCGTCGGCGATGAGATAGATGCGCTCGCCGGGATCGCCGCGCCCGAACAGGAGCTCGCCCTTGGCGAACCCGACCGTGCGGAATTGCACCGCGCAGGCCGCAAGCTCGGCTTCGCCCAGGCTTTCGAACAGCGGCGTACGCGAAAGCAGCTCGGCAACGGCATCCTTCGACATGCGGCTTGCAACCTTTCCGCGCCCTCGGCCGACCAGCTATTCCACCCGGGGGCGCCGGAGGCAAGGCGGGCGGCGGCGTCTCAGCTCACGCTGTCCAGAGCGAGCTTGATGCGCGGTGCGCCCCAGGCCTTGGCCGGGCTCGGCGGCGCGCCGCGCCGTGCGATATCGGTCCCCTCGCCGGCCGCGAGCGAGACGGTCTTGCGGGCCGCGCTGACATCCACCTTCCCGCGTTCGACGAAAACCGCGAACTTGTCCTGCAGCATGCCGGCGAAGAATTTCGTGCCGCGCACGGCGATCAGGCCGTAGGGACTGCGGATCTGCACCGCCGGACCGGTGGCGGGACGGTCGAACAGCAAGCGTCCGGAATTGAGCACGATCTCGCCGCCGGCATTGACCAAGAAGCGATCGATGGTGACGCTGGTGCGTTCGCCGAGCCGCAGCGTCGTGTCGGTACCGAGCAGCATGGCGAGGCGCGAATTCGGTTCGGTCGCCACCTTGTCGCCGATGAAGACGGGCGCGGAGCGGTCGAGCGCGCGGCGTTCGCTGCCGCTCTCGGCGAATGCGGTGCCGGTCAGGGCATTGACCGCGCCCACCGGCTCCGGACGCTGCGCGGCCGCCGGCCACGCGACCAGCGATGCACCGCCGGCAAGCAGCAGCAACCGGCGGTCGATCGGTTTCTGCCCATACGCGCCCATGCCGTCCTTCCTTCCGTTCGGTTCGTGCGCGGCTGAACACCGGGTGAAAAATCCGGAGTCTCCGCGATGCCTTGTAGTCGGCGTCGCTTTCGACGGCATTCAATACCGCGCAGACAGTAACGCAGTGGTGATCGAATTCAATCGGATTGCCGCCATGCGAGCCTTCCGCACTGTCTCCTCGGTGACACCGCGCGCGCGGACGGTCGCCGCCTTCGCGTTGACAGCCGTGTCCGGGGTCCTGTTAATGAAATCGCTGCCGCTCGCGCATGAAGACCGCGCAGAACGGATTCGTCCCCAGCCGGGAGAGGACGCGCGATGAACGAAACACCGATCCTCGTCGAGAAGCGCGAGGGCTATCGCGTTCTCACGCTCAACCGGCCGGAGCGGCTCAATGCCTTCAACGACGCGATGCATGTCGCGCTGAAGGCGGCGATCGCCGAGGCCGAAGCCGACGCCGATTGCCGTGCTTTGCTGCTGACCGGCGCCGGCCGCGCTTTCAGCGCCGGACAGGATCTCAACGACCGACTGCCCAGGGATGGAAAGGTTGTCGTCGTCGGACAGGCGCTGGAAGAGCATTACAATCCCCTCGTCCGCAAGCTGCGTTCCCTGCCCTTCCCCGTCGTCGCGGCGGTCAACGGCTCGGCCGCCGGCGCCGGCGCCAATATCGCGCTCGCCTGCGACATCGTGCTGGCGGCAAGGTCGGCGAGCTTCCTGCAGGCCTTCTCGCGCATCGGGCTCATTCCGGATTCCGGCGGCACCTATGTGCTGCCGCGCCTGATCGGCCTGGCGCGGGCGCGCGCGATGGCGCTGCTCGCGGAGCCCGTGTCGGCCGAGCAGGCGGAGAGCTGGGGCATGATCTGGAAATGCCTGCCCGACGAGGACCTCATGGCCGAGGCCGCGCGCCTGTGCGCCCGCTTCGCCGGCGGGGCGACGCACGGCTATTCCCTGATCAAGCGTGCGCTCGACGCCTCGGCGCATAACACGCTGGATGCCCAGCTCGATCTCGAACGCGATCTGCAGCGGCAGGCCGGCGCGCATCCGGACTATGCCGAAGGCGTGCGCGCCTTCATGGAGAAGCGCGCGCCGAAATTCATCGGGCGGCGCTGAACTTCGGAAACGTCCGGATCAGGCCGCGGTCAGGGCCTGCAGCGTGGCGCGATAGCGGCCCGACAGGGCGTCATGCTGTCTGTGGCGTCCGTCCTGCACGGCGTGCGATCCGCCGACGATCACGTCCTTCACCAATCTTCTTCCGCCGGTGAATATATAGGCATCGAGCCAGACATCGCCGCGCGCCGCCGCGAGATCGGGATGCTCCGCGTCGAGCACCACGATGTCGGCGCGCCGGCCGATTTCCAGAGCCCCGATATGGCGGCCCATGGCCTGCGCGCCGCCGGCCAGCGCGCGTTCGAGCAGCACCCGTCCCAGCGACTGCCCTTCGCGCTGCGCCAGCACGTTGCGGCCGCGATGCTTCAGGCGTTGCGAATATTCGAGCTGCCGCAACTCGGCCGCCGCGTCGATGTCGATGTTCGAATCGGTGCCGACGCCGAAGCGTCCGGCGGCTGCCAGATAATCGACCCCGTTGAAAATGCCGTCGCCCAGATTCGCCTCGGTGAGCGGGCACAGTCCCGCCACCGCCTGCGACTTGGCGAGCGCGCGCGTCTCGCGCTCGTCCATATGCGTGGAGTGGATGAGGCACCAGCGCGCATCGACATGCATGTTGTCCAGGAGCCATTGCACCGGGCGGCTGCCGAGCGAGGCGACGCAGTCTTCCACCTCCTTGGTCTGCTCGGCGGCATGGATATGGATCGGCCCGTCCCCGGCCGCGCCCACCACCGCGCGCAGCGTGTCCGGCGTGACCGCGCGCAGCGAATGCGGCGCCAGGCCGACCCGGCAATCGGGGACGAGGGCGGCGATCTCGCGCGTGCGCGCGACCAGTTTCGCGAACCGGTCCGCATCGTTGATGAAGCGGCGCTGGCCCGGACTGGGCGCCGCCGCACCGAAGCCGCCGAAGGCGTAGAAGCATGGCAGCAGCGTCAGTCCGATGCCGCTCGCGCGCGCGGCCGCCGCGATCCTTTCGGTCATGGCCGCCAGATCGGCATAGGGCCGGCCGTCGGTGTCGTGATGCAGGTAGTGAAACTCTCCGACCGCGGTGAAGCCTGATTCCAGCATCTCCATATAGGCGAAGGCCGCGATCGCCTCGACGTCGTCCGGCGTCAGCACGGCGAGGAAGCGGTACATGACCTCGCGCCAGGTCCAGAAACTGTCATGCGCCGGACCGCGCCGTTCGCTCAGGCCCGCCATGCCGCGCTGGAAGGCATGGCAATGCAGATTGGTCAGACCGGGCAGCGCGATGCCGGGCACCCGCACCGCCCCGCCCGCCGCCGCGCGCGGCGTCACCGCGGCGATATTCCCCTGCGTCACCTCGATCCGGACATCCTGCGCCCAGCCTTGCGGCAGAAGGACATGGTCGAAGAAAAAGGCGGTCACGGCGTTCCCATCCGTGCGGCTCGACAACGCGCCGCTCCCCTCATTAACCTGCATCCAAGAACTTGCATCCAAGCGATAGCGCAGGGCGGCGGCGGAAGCATGCGATTTGATCGGATCTGGCTCGATGCCCGCCTGGCGACGCTCGCCCCCGGCCGTCCCGGCCTCGGGGAGATCGCGCATGGGGCGGTGGCGCTGCTGGGGGAGCGGATCGCTTTCGCCGGACCGGCCGACGACCTGCCCGCGGGCTGGGACGCGGCCGAGCGCATCCCCCTGGACGGGCGCTGGATCACGCCCGGTCTGGTCGATTGCCATACCCATCTCGTCTATGCCGGCGACCGGGCGCATGAATTCGAGCTGCGCCAGAAGGGCGCGAGCTACGAGGAGATCGCGCAGGCCGGCGGCGGGATCGTCTCCACCGTCAAGCATACGCGGGCGGCGAGCGAGGACCGGCTGGTGGCGGAAAGCCTTCCCCGCCTGCAGCACCTCATGGACGAGGGCGTCACCACCGTCGAAATCAAATCCGGCTATGGCCTCGATCTCGAAACCGAGCGCCGCATGCTGGCGGCGGCGCGCCGGCTCGGGCAGGAGCATCCCGTCGAGGTGGTGACGGGCTTCCTCGGCGCGCATGCGCTGCCCCCCGAGGCGCATGGCGACAAGGACGCCTATATCGAATCCGTCTGCCGCATGATCCCCCCGCTCGCGCGCGAGGAGCTGGTCGATGCCGTGGACGGCTTCTGCGAGGGGATCGCCTTTTCGCCGGAGCAGATGGCGCGCGTGTTCCAGGCGGCGAAGGCCGCGCACCTGCCGGTCAAGCTGCATGCCGACCAGCTCAGCAACCTGCACGGGGCGAAGCTCGCGGCTGAGCACGGCGCGCTGTCCGCCGACCATCTCGAATATACCGACACGGAGGGCGTGGCGGCGATGGCCCGCGCCGGCACGGTCGCGGTGCTGCTGCCGGGCGCGTTCTACATGCTGCGCGAGAAGCAGCTCCCGCCGGTCGCGGCCTTGCGCAGCCACAAGGTGCCGATCGCGGTCGCGACCGACTGCAATCCCGGCACCTCGCCGATCACCTCCATCCTGGCGGTGATGAACATGGCGGCGATCCTGTTCAATCTCACCGTCGAAGAGGTGATCGCCGGCGTGACGCGCGAAGCCGCGCGCGCCCTCGGCCGCCTGTCGGAAATCGGCACGCTGGAAGCGGGCAAGCGCTGCGATCTCGCGATCTGGAACATCGAGCATCCGGCGGAACTGGTGCATCGCATCGGCTTCAATCCGCTGCATGCCCGGATCTGGAACGGCCGATGACCGCCGTAGTGACGCTGAAGCCCGGACGCACGCCGCTGTCGGACTGGCGCGCGATCGCGCACGGGGCGAACTTCGCGCTCGATCCGGCGAGTGCGGCGGCGATTGCCGCGAGCGCCGAGGCGGTCTCCGCCATCATCGCCAAGGGCGATCCGGTCTACGGGCTGAATACCGGCTTCGGCAAGCTCGCCGGCATCCGCATCGAAGCCGCCGATCTCGCCGAATTGCAGCGCAACATCGTGCTCTCGCATGCCGCCGGCGTCGGCGACCCGCTCAACCGCAACGTCGCCCGGCTGATGATCGGCCTGAAAATCGCCTCGCTCGCGCGCGGCGCCTCCGGCGTGCGCCCGCAGACCGTCGCCTTCCTGCAGGCGATGCTCGACCGCGATGTCGTGCCGCTGGTGCCCTCGAAAGGATCGGTCGGCGCTTCCGGCGATCTCGCCCCGCTCGCGCACATGGCCGCGGTCATGATCGGCGCCGGCGAAGCGTTTCTCGGCGGCGTGCGCATGCCGGCGGCGCAGGCGCTCGCCAAGGCCGGCCTGTCGCCGCTGACGCTCGGCCCGAAGGAGGGCCTCGCGCTGCTCAACGGCACGCAATTCTCGACCGCTTTGGCGCTCGCCGCCCTGTTCGCCATCGAGCGGGTATTCCAGGCGGCGCTGGTGACCGGGGCGCTGGCGACCGACGCCGCCAAGGGCTCCGACACGCCGTTCGACCCGCGCATCCACGCCTTGCGCGGCCATCGCGGACAGATCGAGGTGGCGGATGCCTTGCGCGCGCTGATGGCCGGCAGCGCCATCCGCGCCTCGCACCTGACCGGGGACGACCGCATCCAGGACCCCTATTGCCTGCGCTGCCAGCCGCAGGTGATGGGAGCCGCGCTCGACTGCATGCGGCATGCGGCGCGCACGCTGGAGACCGAGGCCAACGGGGTGTCCGACAACCCGCTGGTATTCGCGGAGAGCGGCGACGTGCTCTCCGGCGGCAACTTCCACGCCGAGCCGGTGGCGTTCTGCGCCGACATCCTGGCGATGGCCGTGTGCGAAGTCGGCTCGCTGGCGGAGCGGCGGATCGCCATGATGGTCGATCCGGTATTCTCGCGCCTGCCCGCCTTCCTCACGCCCCGGCCGGGACTGAATTCCGGCTTCATGATCGCGCAGGTGACGGCCGCCGCCCTCACTTCCGAGAACAAGCAGAAGGCGTTTCCGGCCAGCGTCGATTCCATCCCCACCTCGGCGAACCAGGAGGACCATGTCTCGATGGCCGCGCAGGGCGCACGGCGGCTGCAGGGCATGGCGCGCAATGCCGCCGACATCGTCGCGATCGAATGGCTCGCGGCGGCGCAGGCGGTCGATTTCCATGCGCCGCTGAAGACCAGCGCGCCGCTGGAGCGCGCCCGCGTCCTGCTGCGCGAAAAGGTGCCGCATCTGGAGAACGACCGCATGATCGCGCCCGACATCGAGGCGGCCGCCACCATGATCCGCTCGGGTGCGCTGGCGCAGGCCGCGGGCCCCGGGGCGCTGCCGTCGCTGCCCGATGCGCTGGCGTGAAGGCCGCGCGATTCAGGCCGAACGCGCCAGCGCGCCGTCGATCATCTCGACCGTATTGGCAATGCCATAGGCGGCGACGAAGGAGCCGAAGCGCGGGCCTTTCTCCTGCCCGAGCAGCACCTGGTAGAGCATGTTGAACCAGTCGAGCGAAACGCCGGGCCGGCCGTCCTTGCCCTTCTTCTTCTCGTCCAGGAACGGCGCGCGGCGGCCCACCTCATAGACGACGTTCTGGATCTCTTCCGCGCTCGTCTGCGCGGGAAGCTGCGAGAGCGCGTCGCGCAAATCCATCAGCGCCGCGCGCTCGGCCTCGCCCGGCTCGCGGAACCGCTTCGCCGGCAACACGAAATCGCGGAAATAGTGGATCGCGTATCCGACCAGCGCATTCAGCTTCGGATGCGTCTGCGGCGTCACGCCCGGCCGGTAGCGGCCGATGAAACCCCACAGCGTCTCGGCATTCTCCGCGTTCGAGGCGGTGACCAGGCTGAGCAGCATGGCGAACGGCACCGGCATGTCGTCCTTGGGCGGATGCCCGGAATGGATATGCCAGACGGGATTGGACAGGCGCTGCTTCTCGTCCTGGCGCGCATAGCCGTCGAGGAACTGGTGATACTCGTCGACATGACGCGGGATCACGTCGAAGTAGAGACGCTTCGCCGCCTTCGGCTCGCGATACATGAACAGCGACAGCGATTCCGGGCTGGCATAGCGCAGCCACTCGTCGATGGTCAGGCCGTTGCCCTTGGACTTGGAAATCTTCTGGCCCTTCTCGTCGAGGAAGAGCTCGTAGTTGAACCCTTCCGGCGGCAGCCCGCCGATCGCGCGGCAGATTTCGCTCGAGAGCTTGACCGAGTCGATCAGGTCCTTGCCGGCCATCTCGTAGTCGATGCCGAGCGCGTACCAGCGCATCGCCCAGTCCGGCTTCCATTGCAGCTTGCAGCGGCCGCCGGTCACCGGCGTCGTCACCTGTTCGCTTGTGTCGGGGTCCTCGTAGGTGATGGTGCCGGCCTTGGCGTCGTGCGCCGTTACCGGCACCTGCAGCACGATGCCGGTGCGCGGCGAGATCGGCAGGAACGGCGAATAGGTCTGCGCCCGCTCCTCGCGCAGCGAGGGCAGCATGATCGCCATCACCTTCTCGAAATGCGCGAGCATGCGCAGCAAGGCGTCGTCGAACCGTCCCGACAGGTAGCATTGCGTTGCCGACAGGAACTCGTACTGGAAGCCGAACGTGTCGAGAAAGGCGCGCAGCCGCGCATTGTTGTGCTCGCCGAAGCTCGGATGCGTGCCGAACGGGTCGGGCACCTGGGTCAGCGGCTTGCCGAGATGCTGCGCCACCTTTTCCTTGTTCGGGATGTTGTCGGGAACCTTGCGCAGCCCGTCCATGTCGTCGGAGAAGGCGATCAGCCGCGTCCGGATCTTGTCGTCGGTGAGCACACGGAAAGCATGCCGCACCATCGTGGTGCGAGCCACTTCGCCGAACGTGCCGATATGCGGCAGCCCGGACGGCCCGTAACCGGTGGCGAAGATCACCTCGTCCTTCGGCTTCTTCTTCAGGCGCGCGACGATCTTGCGCGCCTCCTCGAACGGCCAGGCGCCGGATTGCTCGGCGAGCATGCGCAGGTCCGCCGCGGGTGCGGCATCGGTCATGGCCATCATCGTATCTCCGGGCGCGGACCTTATGAATCGCGCCCTGCTGCGTCAAATATTCGGATCAGAACGGATTCACCGGGAAATAGCGCAGCCACAGGTCGGAAAAGCGCCCCTTTTCCCACAGCCGGAACAGCGCCCAGTTGAAGGCCTGCCGCAGCGTATCGTTGCCGCGCTTGACCGCGATGCCGACGCCTTCGCCGAAGTACCGGGCTTCCAGGAAGGGTCCGCCCGCAAATGCGCAGCAGCCGCCGGAATCGGTGCCGTTCAGCCAGAACGAACCCGAGATCGCGTCCGCGAACAGGAAGTCGACATCGCCGCGCCGCAGCGCCTGCCGCGCCGCGTCCATGCTCGGATAGGGGCGCAGCTCCGCCTCGGTGAAGAGCAGCTTCAGGTAGGCTTCATGCGCCGTGCCGGCGACGACCGCGACCTTCTTGCCTTCCAGGCGTTCCGGCCGCATGTCCTCCAGCGGCGCGTCGCGGCGTCCGATGAACCGCGCCGGCGCGCGGTAATAGGGATCGCTGAAGTCCATCAACTTGCGCGTATCGGCGGTCACGGCGATGGACGCGATGATGGCGTCGCCCCTGTTCTCGTTGAGCGCGGGCACCAGCGTATCGAAGCGCCGCATCTGGATGCTGCAGGCGATTTTCAGCTCGTCGCAGATCGCCCGCGCCAGATCGACATTGAAGCCGGCCGGATTGCCGTCCGGGCCGGCATAGTTGAAGGGCGGGTAATCGACCTCGGTGAGGAAACGGATCAGCGTGATGCGCGAGAGGTCGGGCCGCTCCGGGCGTCGCCGCGGATCCCAGAAGCCGGGGACGGAGGCCGCCGGATTCTGCGGCTGCGCCGCCGCCGGCTCGGCCAGCAAAGGCGTGGCCAGAACCAGAAAAAGGACAACCAAGCTCACCCAATGGTTGTGCTTGCTATGGTTGCAGGTTGTGGAATGATGCACGTGTCGCATGTGGGGGTCCGCCGCGACGCTTATAGACGAATTGTCGCGGCGCAAAAGTGTCTGGGTAGCGGGAATGGTGCGGGGGGCGTACGCGGTCCGTTGGCCGCAGGCGGAGCTTGCATGGCCCGGACGGGCAATCCCGGTCCGGCCTGCTTTGCCGCTCGAAACCGCCCGCTTCCGGCTGCCGTCCTGCCCCGAACTCGATTGCGTCCGCTCCCGCTTCCCGCCCGCCGTGGTCGCCGCAGCCGAACTGCGAGCGGCGGAAACCGGCATGGGCGCGCATGACGCGCTGATCGCAGGCGGCCAGCTCACCGAGGAGGCCTACGCAACGGCGCTGGCCCGTTCGCTGGGCATCGGCTTCGACCGGCTGCAGGATCTCGCGCGGCAGGACTGTCCGTTCGACGATGCGCAATTGCTCGGTGCCGTGGCCGCCGGCAGTTTGCCGTTTCGGCGGGGACGGACGCTGACCTACGCGATGGTACCGTCCGGACGGGCCGCACGCCACATCATCCGGACGCTCACGGCCTATCCCGGGGAGCGTGGGCGGCTGGTCCTGACGTCGCGCGAGGCGCTGACCCGCTTCGTCACGACGCGCGCCACCGCCGGATGGGCGGGCCGCGCGGCTTTCGCCCTGAAGCGGCATTGTCCCTCGCTTTCGGCCGCGACCCGCTGCCGCCTCTGGCGATGGCTCGGTATCGCGGCCGCAGGCGCCACGGCGACGGCACTGAGCCTCGCGCCCGGAGCCACGCTATCGGCGCTCGAACCGTTGCTGGCCGTCGTCTTCTTTCACTGGATGGCCCTGCGGGTCGCCGCCTGCCTGCAATCGGCCCCCTTGCAGCCGCGGCCGGTATCGCCGCCGCTACACACCTTGCCGGTCTATACGATCGTCGTGGCGCTCTATCGCGAGGCGCGCACGCTCGGCGGCCTGGTCGAAGCGCTGCGCGCCCTCGACTATCCGCGCGAGAAGCTCGACATCAAGATCGTGCTGGAGCCCGACGACATCGCGACGCGGATGGCGTTCCGCCTGCTCGACCCCGGCATGCCGTTCGAACTCGTCGTCGCGCCGGACGCGGGCCCGCGCACCAAGCCGAAGGCGCTCAATGCCGCCCTGCCCTTCGCCCGCGGCAGTCTCCTCTGCGTGTTCGACGCCGAGGACCGGCCCGAACCGGACCAGCTCAAGCGCGCCGTGACGGCTTTTGCCGGCGCGGACGAGCGGCTCGCCTGCGTGCAGGCGCGGCTGACTATCGACAACACCGCCGACAGCTGGCTCACGCGCCTCTACACCGCGGAATATGCCGGCCTGTTCGATGCGTTCCTGCCCGGCATGGCCAAGTGGCGCCTGCCGCTGCCGCTGGGCGGCACTTCCAATCACTTCCGCACCGCCATCCTGCGCCGAATCGGCGCCTGGGATCCGTTCAACGTGACGGAAGACGCCGATCTCGGGATCCGGCTGGCGCGGCACGGCTATGTCACCGGCGTCATCGATTCCTCGACCTATGAGGAAGCGCCGGCGCGGTTCGCGCCGTGGCTGCGGCAGCGCACGCGCTGGTTCAAGGGCTGGGTGCAGACCTGGCAGGTGCATATGCGCCGACCGCTGCGTTTGCTGCGCGAACTCGGTCTCGTCAATTTCCTGGTCTTTCAATTGCTGGTCGGCGGCAGCGTGCTGAGCGCGCTCGTGCATCCGCTGTTCGTCATGGCGTTCGCGTTCCGGCTCGCGCACAGCGCGCGCTGGGCCGACGATCTGATGATGTGGTTCTACGGCGGAACGCTGCTCGCCGGCTATTTCACATCTGCTTTTGTCGGAACCGTCGGGCTCGCGCATCGCGGCCTTTCGCGGCAGGCCTGGTGGCTGGCGCTGACGCCGTTCTACTGGTGGGGCCTGTCGGCGGCGGCCTGGCGGGCGCTCTATCAGGTGCTGCGCGATCCGCATGGCTGGGAAAAGACCGAGCACGGTCTCGCGCGAACCTCGCGGCG
This sequence comes from Pseudorhodoplanes sp., assembly GCA_050246095.1. Taxonomy (GTDB): domain Bacteria; phylum Pseudomonadota; class Alphaproteobacteria; order Rhizobiales; family Xanthobacteraceae; genus Pseudorhodoplanes. The sequence goes on along the minus strand of JBFWWQ010000018.1, from coordinate 1,648 downwards.
CAGGTCCTGAGCCCGGGTGTCGCGCGATCGCGCCGGCTTGAAAAACGGATGCCGCATCGGGTTGCCCGGTCCCGGCGGACCGCCTATCTGTAAAAGCGGTGCTGCTCGCAACCGGCGCTTCCCCGCGCCCATTCCGGACAAGGCAATGCTGGACAGGACTCCGATGCCGGATCATGCCCCCACGCTGCAGTTCGGGCCGCGCGCCGCCTGGCTCGCCGGCGGCGTCGCCGCCGCGCTGCTTGCCGTGACGCTCGGCCTGTGGGCGTATTACGGCAGCACGGTGTTTTTCGAGATGATCGCAGCCGGCATCGCGGCCTGTTTCTGAGTGGAATCGATGACGCCCCGCACGACCCGCATCCTGATCGTTCTGACCGCGTTTCTCGGCGGCCTGCTGCTGTTCACCGCCGGCATATTCCTGATTACCGGGCGCGCCACCCCGCCGGCGCCGCTCGCCAGCGCGGTCGGCGGTCCGTTCCAGCTCGTCGACCAGGACGGCAAGGCCGTTTCCGACGTGACGCTGAAGGGAAAGCCGTATCTGGTCTTCTTCGGCTTCACGCATTGCCCGGACGTCTGCCCGACCACCCTGTTTGAAATTTCCGAAATTCTGACCCGGCTCGGGCCCGATGCCGGCAAGGTGAATGCGCTGTTCGTCACCGTCGATCCCGAGCGCGACACGGCGGCCAAGCTGAAGGACTATCTGCAGAGCTTCCATCCGCAGCTGCGCGGCGCCACCGGAAGCGTGGACGCCGTCGACCGGATGCTGAAGGCCTACCGCGTCTATTACAAGAAAGTCCCCACCCAGGGCGACGACTACACGATGGACCACACCGCTTTGGTCTATCTGATGGACAAGCAGGGCCGCTTCGTCGCGCCCTTCAACATGAAGCGCACCCCGGAAGCCGCGGCCAAGGATTTGAAGAAGCATCTTTGAGATTTGGAGCGGGTGAAGGGAATCGAACCCTCGTCGTGAGCTTGGGAAGCTCCTGCTCTACCATTGAGCTACACCCGCACGGCCCCACCATAGCGAAGGCTGAGGGCGCGCGGCAAGGCTCCGCTCCTCAGTAAGACTTCGCTCGCCGCAAGGCTTTGCTCAGCTCCTGAAATGCTTGGAGAGCTTGAGCCCCTGGCCCTGGTAGTTCGAGACCGTGGTCTGGCCGTAGAGCACGTCCGGCGTGTCGGCGATCGGCTCGTAGACGAGGCGCCCGATGGCCTGGCCGTGTTCGAGCACGAACGGCACCTCGTGGCTGCGCACTTCCAGCACCGCGCGCGCCCCCGGCTCGCCCTTCCCGGTCCAGCCGAAGCCGGGATCGAAGAAGCCGGCATAATGCACGCGGAACTCGCCCATCATCGGGTCGATCGGCACCATTTCGGCGGCGAGGTCGGGCGGGATATGCACGCGCTCGCGCGAGGCCAGGATGTAGAATTGGTGCGGATCGAGGATCAGCTTGCCGTCGCCGCGCAGATGGATCGGCTCCCAGAAATCCAGCGGCTCGTATTCGCCGATGCGGTCGACGTCGATCACGCCGGCATAGCGCTGCGCGCGCCAGCCGACCAGCGTCTGCGGGTCGGTGCCCTGCAGATCGATGCTCAGCACCAGGCCGTTGCGCAGCCGCAGGTCGCCGTCGACCAGCGGCGTGTGCGCGTGCCG
>JBFWWQ010000017.1:0-22806 GCA_050246095.1 Pseudorhodoplanes sp. | reverse complement strand
GGGCACGCTGGAGGGCTTCGACCAGGGGCAGGGGCTCGCCATCGGGCGCCGTCTCGCGGACCAGCTCTCGCTGCGCGCCGGCGACAACATCACGCTGGTCGCCCCGCGCGGGGCGGTGACGCCGATTGGCACGACGCCGCGCATCAAGGCCTACAAGATAGCCGCCGTGTTCGAGATCGGCATGTCGGAATACGATTCCGCCTTCGTGTTCATGCCGCTCGTGGAGTCGCAGGCCTATTTCAACCGCTCCGGCGACGTGACCGCGATCGAGATCTACACCGACAATCCCGACCGCGTGCAGAATTTCCGCAAGCCCGTGGCGGACGCGGCGGCGCGGCCGATCTTCATGGTGGACTGGCGCCAGCGCAACGCGACCTTCTTCAACGCGCTGCAGGTCGAGCGCAACGTCATGTTCCTGATCCTGACGCTGATCGTGCTGGTGGCGGCGCTCAACATCGTCTCCGGGCTGATCATGCTGGTGAAGGACAAGGGGCCGGATATCGCCGTCCTGCGCACCATCGGGGCGACGCAGGGCGCGATCATGCGCGTCTTCCTCATCACCGGCGCCTCGATCGGCGTCGTCGGGACCGTGCTCGGATTCCTCGTCGGTACCGTGGTCTGCCAGAACATCGAATCGCTGCGGCGCTTCATCTCCTGGCTGACCTCGACCGAATTGTTCTCGCCTGAGCTTTATTTCCTGTCGAAGCTGCCGGCGGAGATGGATGTCGGCGAGACCACGGCCGTGGTGGTGATGGCGCTGGCGCTGTCGCTGCTCGCGACTCTTTATCCTTCGTGGCGCGCCGCGCGTCTCGATCCGGTCGAAGCGCTCCGGTACGAGTAAGCGCGATGGCCGGTGCCGACAATCCGATCCTGTTTCTCGACGGCGTGGAGCGCCGCTACAGCCAGGGCAGCACCACGCTCGAAATCCTCAAGGGGGCCGAGCTCGGGGCCTGGGCCGGGCAGTCGGTGGCGCTGATCGCGCCCTCCGGATCGGGCAAGTCGACGCTGCTGCATATCGCGGGCCTCCTGGAATATCCGGACGGCGGCGAGGTGTTCATCGACGGGGTCGCCACTTCCGCGCTCGCCGACGCCGAGCGCACCCGCATCCGCCGCAACGATATCGGCTTCGTCTACCAGTCGCATCACCTGCTGCCGGAATTCTCCGCGGTCGAGAACGTGATCCTGCCGCAGATGATCCGCGGGCTGTCGCGCCGCGAGGCGGATCGGCGGGCCGCCGAATTGCTGACCTATCTGGGCTTGCGCGAACGCCTCACGCACCGGCCGGCGGAATTGTCCGGCGGCGAGCAGCAGCGCGTGGCGATCGCGCGCGCGGTGGCCAATGCGCCGCGCATCCTCTTGGCCGACGAGCCGACCGGCAATCTCGATCCGCATACGGCGGGCCACGTGTTCGACACGCTGAGCCAGCTGGTGCGGGCGAGCGGGCTCGCCGCCATCATCGCGACCCACAATCTCGATCTAGCCGGCCGCATGGACCGGCGCGTCACCCTGCGGGAGGGGCGGGTGGTGGAGCTGGGCTGATGCCCGGCGGCAGCCGGACGGCTAGCTGACCCCCTTGACGGCGGGAACAAAACATGAATTATGTTCTCTCTATGTTCTATCCAAAGAGCCGGGAGAGACCCATGATCCGCGCCGTTGTGGAGGAAGCCGCCGCCCTCACGTCCCTGAGCCTGTTCCTGGGCATGATCGCCATCTGGGCGCAGGTTTTCGCGACTCTTTAGGCAATGGACTGCCGACCTGGGGAAAGCGCGGGATAACCGGCCCGCCGCGTCCGCGGGAGTGGACATTTGCCGTTCGGCCCCCACCATCGCGCGGGAGAGAGAATCGCGAGAGGCCAAGAGAGGCCAAGTGGCATCCGATCCCGGCTTCGTGCATCTGCACGTTCATTCGTCCTATTCGCTGCTGCAGGGCGCGCTCCCCATTGCGCGGCTGGCCGAGCTCGCCAAGGCGGACCGGCAGCCGGCGCTGGCGCTGACCGACACCGACAACATGTTCGGGGCGCTGGAATTCTCCGAGAAGATGGCCTCCGCGGGCATCCAGCCGATCGTCGGCTGTGCGCTGGCGGTGGATTTCGGCGATCAGGAGCAAGACCCGCGCAATCCGCACGCGATGCGGACCTGGCCGCGCATCGTGCTGCTGGCGGCGCGCGAGGAGGGCTACCGCAACCTGATGCGGCTGAACTCGCGGGCCTTTCTCGAGACCTCAACCAACGAACAGCCGCGCATCCAGCTAGACTGGCTGGAGGAGGCGGCGCAGGGCGTGATCGCGCTGACCGGGGGGCCGTCGGGATTCCTCGACATGCCGCTGCTGGCCGGACAGGCCGAACTCGCCGCCGCCCGGCTCGATCGCGCGGCGCGCCTGTTCGGCGACCGGCTGTATGTGGAATTGCAGCGGCATGGCGGGCCGCAGGAGCGGCCGCTGCAGGCGGGCTTGCTCGATCTCGCCTATGCGGCGGGCCTGCCGCTGGTGGCGACCGCCGAGCCGTTCTTCGCCGCCGCCGAGGATTTCGAGGCGCATGACGCGCTGATCTGCATCGCCGAAGGCCGGTTCGTCGCCGAGGGCGAGCGCACGCAGCTCACGCCCGAGCACCGCTTCCGCACCCGCGCGGAAATGCTGACGCTGTTCGCCGACCTTCCGGAGGCGCTGGCATCGAGCGTCGAGATCGCGCGCCGCTGCGCGTTTCGCCCACATACGCGCAAGCCGATCCTGCCACGCTTCGCGGCCGGCGGCGGCGACGCCGACGAGGCCTCGGAATTGCGCAAGCGCGCCGAGGCGGGGCTTGCGCAGAAGATCGCCCAGCACGGAATAGCGCCGGGACACACCCGCGAGGATTACGACAAGCGGCTCGCCTTCGAACTCGATGTCATCGCCGGCATGAAATATCCCGGCTATTTCCTGATCGTCGCCGACTTCATTCAATGGGCGAAGGCGCGGGACATTCCGGTCGGTCCGGGCCGCGGCTCGGGAGCGGGCTCGCTCGTCGCCTATGCGCTCACCATCACCGATCTCGATCCGATCCGCTTCGGACTCCTGTTCGAGCGCTTCCTCAATCCGGAGCGCGTCTCGATGCCGGATTTCGACATCGATTTCTGCCAGGACCGGCGCGACGAGGTGATCCGCTACGTGCAGGAGCGCTACGGGCGCGACCAGGTCGCCCAGATCATCACCTTCGGCACGCTGCAGGCGCGCGGCGTGCTGCGCGACGTCGGCCGCGTGCTGCAGATGCCGTACGGGCAGGTCGACAAGCTGTGCAAGCTGGTGCCGCAGAATCCGGCCAATCCGGTCACGCTGGCGCGCGCGATCGAGGACGAGCCGCGCCTGCAGGCGGCGCAGGATGCCGACCCGCTGGTGCGGCGCGCCTTCGACATCGCGCGCAAGCTTGAAGGGCTCAACCGGCACGCCTCCACGCATGCCGCCGGCATCGTCATCGGCGACCGCCCGCTGAGCGAACTGGTGCCGCTCTATCGCGATCCGAAATCCGACATGCCGGTGACCCAGTTCAACATGAAATGGGTCGAGCAGGCGGGACTGGTGAAGTTCGACTTTCTCGGCCTGAAGACTTTGACCGTGCTGCGCAAGGCGGTCGAACTCTTGAAGCAGCGCGGCGTCGATCTCGATCTTGCGGCGATCCCGCTCGACGATCCGAAAACCTACGAATTGCTGTCGCGCGCGGAGGCGGTCGGCATCTTCCAGCTGGAAAGCCAGGGCATGCGGCGCGCCCTGCTCGACATGAAGCCCGACCGCTTCGAGGACATCATCGCGCTGGTCGCGCTGTATCGCCCGGGTCCGATGGCGAATATCCCGACCTATTGCCTGCGCAAGCACGGACTGGAGCAGCCCGACTACATCCATCCCAAGCTGGAAGCGATCCTGAAGGAGACGTTCGGCGTCATCATCTACCAGGAACAGGTGATGCAGGCCGCGCAGATCCTGGCCGGCTATTCGCTCGGTCAGGCCGATCTCCTGCGCCGGGCCATGGGCAAGAAGATCCGCAAGGAAATGCAGGCGCAGCGCAGCGACTTCGTCAAGGGCGCGGTGGCGAACGGCGTGGAGAAGAGCCAGGCGGATGCGATTTTCGATCTGCTCGAACGCTTCGCCGAATACGGCTTCAACAAGAGCCACGCCGCAGCCTATGCAATGGTCGCCTACCAGACCGCCTATCTGAAGGCGAATTATCCCGTCGAGTTCATGGCCGCGTCGATGACGCTGGACATCAACAACACCGACAAGCTGTCGGAATTTCGCGCCGAGGCCGAGCGGCTCGGCATCGAGGTCGAGCCCCCCTCGATCAACCGCTCCGGTGTCGCCTTCGAGGTCGCGGGCAACACCATCCGCTATGCGCTGGCGGCGCTGAAGGGCGTCGGCGCGCAGGCCGTCGAATCGATCGTCGCCGCCCGCGCGGCGGGACCGTTCCGCGATCTCGCCGACTTCGCCTCGCGCATCAACCCGCGCGCGGTCAACAAGCGTGTGCTGGAAAGCCTCGCCGCCTCCGGCGCCTTCGATTCCCTTGAAAAGAACCGGGCGAGGGCGCATGCGGCGGTGGAGGGCATGCTCGCGCTTGCCCAGCATACGCACGAGGCGGCGAGTGCCGGGCAGAGCGAATTGTTCGGCGGCGAAGCGGTCCGCCAGGCCATGCCGCTGCCGGCGGTCGAGCCGTGGCTGCCGGCGGACCGGCTGCAGCGCGAATACGAGGCGATCGGATTCTTCCTCACCGGCCATCCGCTCGACGACTATGCCGCCGCGCTCAAGCGCATGCAGGTCAAGTCGTGGGCGGAATTCTCGCGCGAGGTGAAGGCGGGCGTCACCGCCGGCCGCACCGCGGCCACCGTCGTCTCGCGCACCGAGCGGCGCACCAAGACCGGCAACAAGATGGGCATTGTCGGGCTTTCCGATCCGTCCGGGCATTACGAGGCGGTGATTTTCTCGGAAGGGCTGCAGCAATTCCGCGATCTGCTGGAGCCGGGCAATTCGGTGCTGCTGTTTCTCAGTGCGGAGGCGCAGGGCGACGACGTACGCGCGCGCATCCAGTCGGTGGAAAAGCTCGACCACGCGGCCGCCAAAATCCAGAAGAGCCTGAAAATCTTCGTGCGCTCCGACCAGGCCCTGGAAGGCATCACCCGCCGCCTGGAGCCCAGGGGCGACGGCGATGTCAGCATGGTGCTACTGCTGGAACCGGGCGGGGAGGTGGAGATCAAGCTGCCCGGCCGTTTCCGCGTCTCGCCGCAGATCGCCGGCGCGATCAAGGCGGTCCCCGGCGTGGTCGCGGTCGAGGCCCTCTGACCCTGGCATTCCGGAACCGGGCCGCCGCCGCTCCCCGGAACGGCCGGCAGGCCGCCGGTACGGGCCATTTCCGGCCGGCCGGTCGCTTGCTTCCCTTGGGCCGCGCGGCTATATAGCCGCCCATCCCACACGCGGACCGTGGTTTTGGGCCCCGACAACGGGCCTTGAAGCCGTCCGGTGGCGCCAGCCCGCAAGGCAGCGCTCACAGGTCCGCGGAGGTTCAACCGGAGAAGTTCTATGGCTCTTCCTGACTACTCGATGCGTCAGCTGCTCGAGGCTGGCGTGCATTTCGGCCATCAGGCCCACCGCTGGAATCCGAAGATGGGTCAGTTCATCTTCGGCACCCGCAACAACATCCACATCATCGACCTGGCCCAGAGCGTGCCGATGCTGCATCGGGCGCTGCAGGCGATCAGCGACACCGTCGCCAAGGGCGGCCGCATCCTGTTCGTCGGCACCAAGCGTCAGGCGCAGGACCCGGTGGCCGACGCGGCCAAGCGCTCGGCGCAGTATTACGTCAATTCGCGCTGGCTCGGCGGCACGCTGACCAACTGGAAGACCATTTCCGGTTCGATCCAGCGCCTGCGCAAGCTCGACGAGATGCTCTCCTCCAACGAGGCGCAGGGCTACACCAAGAAGGAGCGCCTCGACCTGCAGCGCGAGCGCGACAAGCTCGACCGCTCGCTCGGCGGCATCAAGGACATGGGCGGCCTGCCCGACATGCTGTTCGTGATCGACACCAACAAGGAAGACATCGCGATCAAGGAAGCGCAGCGGCTCGGCGTTCCGGTTGCGGCCATCGTCGACACGAATTGCGACCCGGACGGCATCAGCTTCGCGGTGCCGGGCAACGACGATGCCAGCCGTGCGATCTCGCTTTATTGCGATCTGGTCGCGCGCGCGGCGATCGACGGCATTTCCCGCTCGCAGGGCGAACGCGGCGTCGATATCGGCGCGGCGGCGCAGCCGATCGTGGAGGAACTGCCGAAGTCCGACGGCGACGAGTTCGAGGCGCTGCCCGGACCGCGCGGCGTCGCCGACGATCTGAAGAAGCTGCCGGGCGTCTCGCCGACGATCGAGAAGCAGCTCAACGACCTTGGGATTTTCCACTATTGGCAGATCGCCGATCTGCGGCCGGGGGCCGCCCACAAGATCGGCGAAGAGGTCGGACTGCCCGGCCGCGTCGAAAGCTGGATCACCCAGGCCAAGAAGCTCACCGCGGAAGCGGAATAATCCGCGCACCGCAATCTTAGAGGCGGCGGGACCGACGGCCCGCCGCCGTGCACCCTCAACGGGACTGTTCGACATGGCTGAAATCACGGCGCAGATGGTCAAGGAACTGCGCGAGAAGACCGGCGCAGGCATGATGGACTGCAAGGCCGCCCTCAACGAGACCGGCGGCGACATCGAGGCCGCGGTCGACTGGCTGCGCAAGAAGGGCCTCGCCAAGGCGGCGAAGAAGGCCGGCCGCGTGGCGGCCGAGGGCCTGATCGGCGTCGCGGTGGCGGGCAACAAGGGCGTCGTGGTCGAGGTCAATGCCGAGACCGATTTCGTCGCGCGCAACGACCAGTTCCAGGGCCTGGTGAAGCTCATCGCCGACGTCGCGCTGCATAACGGCGCCGATGTCGACAAGATCAACGCGGTGAAGGTCGGCAGCGTCACGGTGGCGGACGCCGTCGCGTCGGCGATCGCGACCATCGGCGAGAACATGTCGCTGCGCCGCGCCGCGCAGCTCGCGGTGCCCAAGGGCGCCATCGGCAGCTATGTGCACAATTCCGTCTCCGACGGCCTCGGCAAGATCGGCGTCATCGTTGCGCTCGAATCCACCGGCGATGCCGGAGAGCTCAGCGCGCTCGGCCGGCTCCTCGCCATGCATGTCGCCGCCAGCAATCCGCTGGCGGTGGACGCGGCGGGGGTCGATCCGTCCGTGGTCGCGCGCGAGAAGGACGTTCTGGCCGACAAGTTCAAGCAGCAGGGCAAGCCCGCCAACGTGATCGAGAAGATCGTCGAATCCGGCCTGAAGACCTTCTACAAGGAGGTCTGCCTGATCGAGCAGCCCTACATTCACGAGCCCGACAAGTCCGTCGCGCAGGCGCTGAAGGCGGCCGAAGCCAAGGTCGGCGGCCCGATCAAGGTCACCGGTTTCGTCCGCTACGCGCTCGGCGAAGGCATCGAGAAGCAGGAAAGCGACTTCGCCGCCGAGGTCGCCGCGGCGGCGAAGCCCTCCTAGCAGCGGGCGGATGACGGGCTGATCGCCATGAGCGGACCGCTGCATCGCCGAGTGATCGTCAAGATATCCGGCGAGGCGCTGTCCGGGCCCGAAGCTTTCGGCATCCATCAGCCGACGCTGGACCGCATCGCGGCGGACCTGATCGCCGTGGGCAAGCTCGGCGTGGCGCTCGGCGTCGTGGTCGGCGGCGGCAATATTTTCCGCGGCGTGGAAGTCTCCGCACGCGGCGTCGATCGCCCGACCGGCGATGCGATGGGCATGCTGGCGACGGTGATGAATGCGCTGGCGCTGGAAGCCGCGCTGGTGCGCAACGGGGCTGCCGCACGCACCTTGTCGGCTTTGGCCGCCCCGCAGGCCTGCGAGACCTATTCGCGCCAGGCGGCGCTGGCGGCCTTGGCCAAGGGCCGCATCGTGGTGCTCGCGGGCGGAACCGGCAATCCGTTCTTCACCACCGACACAACCGCCGTTTTGCGCGCGCTCGAACTCGGTTGCGACGCGGTGCTGAAGGCGACCAATGTCGACGGCGTCTACAGCGCCGATCCGAAAAAGGACCCCGGGGCGACGCGATTCGACCGGCTGACGCACGGCGAGGCGATCGCGCGCGACCTGAAGGTCATGGATTCCACCGCCTTCGCGCTTGCCCGCGAAAACCGGATGCCTATCATCGTTTGTTCCATCGGCGAGCCGGGCGCCATTGCGGCCGTGCTGGCCGGGAAGGGCCGGGCGACCACCGTCGGCGTCTGACGACGAGCGCCCCGGGCAGAATCGGCTACAGGAGAGCAAGCCGGCCGGGTCAGGAGCCGGGCGCGAGAACGAGGACGCAGATGACCGCCGGCACGCACGACATCAACGAGATCAAACGGCGCATGCAGGGCGCGCTCGGCGTTCTCAAGCAGGAATTCTCCGGCCTGCGCACCGGCCGCGCCTCGGCGCACCTGCTCGACCCGGTCCAGGTCGAGGCCTATGGTCAGCACATGCCGCTCAACCAGGTCGCGACGGTCAGCGTGCCGGAAGCGCGCCTGCTCAGCGTGCAAGTCTGGGACCGCTCGATGGTGCACGCGGTCGAGAAGGCCATCACCAGCGCCAATCTCGGCCTCAATCCGCAGACCGAGGGCGCCACCATCCGCCTGCGCATCCCCGAACTCAACGAGGAGCGCCGCAAGGAGCTGGTCAAGGTCGCGCACAAATATGCGGAGGCCGCGCGCGTCGCGGTCCGGCATGTGCGCCGCGACGGCCTCGACGTCATCAAGAAGCTCGAAAAGGATCACAAGATCAGCCAGGACGATCACGAGCGGATGTCCGGCGAGATTCAGAAGACGACCGACCAGATGATTCACGAGGTCGATCACATGCTGTCGTCGAAGGAAAAGGAAATCCTCACGGTGTGAGGAACGGCAACCGGGTTGGATTTGCGATGTCGATGCCCGACGTCAAGGTGCCGGGACTGGCCGGCGACGAGGTGCCGCGGCACGTTGCCATCATCATGGATGGCAACGGGCGCTGGGCGGCCGCGCGCGGTCTGCCGCGCGGCGAAGGCCATCGCCGCGGCGTCGAGGCGCTGCGGCGGACCGTGCGCGCGGCCGGCGAGCTCGGCATCGAAATCCTCACCATCTTTTCCTTCAGCGCCGAGAACTGGTCGCGACCCGCATCCGAAATCCGCGATCTGATGGGGCTGCTGCGGCGCTTCATCCGCAACGACCTCGCCGAATTGCATCGCAGCGGTGTGCGCGTGCGGGTGATCGGCGAGCGCGAGGGGCTTGAGCCGGACGTGCTGCGCCTGCTCGACGAGGCGGTGCAGCTCACGCAGGCGAATAGCGGACTGACGCTGGTCGTCGCCTTCAATTATGGCGGCCGGCAGGAAATCGTGCGCGCGGCCAAGCGGCTGGCGGGCGAAGCGCTCGCGGGCCGCATCGATCCGGCCGTGATCGACGAGGACGGATTCGCTGCGTTCCTCGACGCCCCCGACATTCCCGCGCCGGACCTCCTGATCCGCACCAGCGGCGAGCAGCGGCTGTCGAATTTCCTGCTCTGGCAGGCGGCCTATAGCGAACTCGTTTTCGTCCCCACCTTCTGGCCGGATTTCGACCGGGCCACGCTGGAAGATGCGATCGGTCAGTACGGCCGTCGCGAACGCCGGTTCGGCGGCCTTGCGGCCGGCGGCGGCTCCTAGCGTGACGATGCCGGCAGGCGGTCCAGGTTCGGCGGCGACGCCTAACCGCAACCTGCTCTTGCGGATCGCGTCCGCAGCCGTGCTCGCGCCGCTCGCCGTCCTGCTTGCTTATTTCGGCGGATGGCCTTTCGCACTGTTCTGGCTGCTCGCGGCGCTCGCGATCTGGTGGGAATGGCTGGGCCTGCTGGGGCTGCGCGACAACGCCGCCGTGCTGGTGGCCGGCATCGCGGCGCTGGCGATTGCCATGCTGCTCGCGCAGATGCGTTCGGCTCCGGGCGGCGCGCTGGCGATTGTCGCCGGTGCGGCGCTGGTTGCCGGCATGGCCGGACGCCATCGAATCTGGGCGGGCATCGGGGTTGCGTATGCCGGAGCGGTGCTGGTGGCCACGCTCGGACTGCGCAACGACGCCGCAGCGGGATTTCTGGCGGTGGTGTTCCTGTTCGCGGTGGTCTGGGCGACCGACATCCTCGCCTATTTCACCGGACGCGCGTTCGGAGGCCCCAAGCTCGCGCCCGCCATCAGCCCGAACAAGACCTGGTCGGGGGCGCTGGGCGGACTGGCCGCGGCCCTGCTGGCCGGGCTGATCGTGGTGCGGCCCCCGGACCCGGGTGCCGCGGTCGGCCTGGGATTGATCATTTTGCTGCTCTCGGTCGTCTCACAGGCAGGCGACCTGTTCGAATCCCGCTTCAAGCGGCTGTTCGAGGCCAAGGATGCCGGCAGCTTGATCCCGGGGCATGGCGGCGTCATGGATCGTCTGGACGGATATGTGACCGCGGCCGTGACGGCTTATCTCGTCGGCGCCTTGCGGGCCGGCTGGGATTTGCCGGCGCAGGGCCTGGTGCGTTGGTGAGGCAAAGACGACCGGCATGAGCGCGCAACCCGCCAAAAAGCCCGCCGCCCTGCGCACGATCAGCGTGCTCGGCGCGACCGGCTCGATCGGCACCAGCACGATCGATCTGATCGGGCGCAACCGCGACCGCTATGCCGTCGCTGCCGTCAGCGCCAACCGCAATGCCAAGGCGCTGGCCGAGCTCGCGCGTTCGGTCGACGCCAAGTTCGCAGCCGTCGCCGATCCGCAATCCTATCGCGAACTGAAGGACGCACTCGGCAATTCGGGCATCGAGGCCGCCGCCGGACCGGATGCGATGGTGGAGGCCGCGCTTTTTCCGGCCGACTGGGTGATGGCGGCGATCAGCGGGGCGGCAGGCCTGAAGTCGGCGCTCGCGGCCGTGGAGCGCGGTGCGATGGTCGGGCTCGCCAACAAGGAATGCCTCGTCTGCGCCGGCGCTTTGTTCATGCGGCGCGCGGCTTCGTGCAACGCGACGGTGCTGCCCGTCGATTCCGAACACAATGCGCTGTTCCAGGCGATGGCCTCGGGCCATCGCAGCGAAGTGCGCCGCGTGATCATCACCGCGTCCGGCGGCCCGTTCCGCACCTGGACCAAGGAGGCGATCCGCAGCGCCACGCGCGAACAGGCGCTGAAGCATCCCAACTGGTCGATGGGCGCGAAAATCACCATCGATTCCGCCAGCATGATGAACAAGGGGCTGGAAATCATCGAGGCGCACCATCTGTTCGCGCTGCCCTCCGCCCAGATCGACGTGCTCGTGCATCCGCAATCGATCGTGCACGGGATGGTCGAGTTCCACGACGGTTCCTTCGTCGCCCAGCTCGGTCCGCCCGACATGCGCGTTCCGATCGCCCATTGCCTGGCCTGGCCGGAGCGCCTGGGCGATGCGCCGGCGCGCCTGGACTGGACCAAGGTCGGCACGCTGGCCTTCGAACAGCCGGATCTCGAGCGCTTTCCCGCCTTGCGGCTGGCGCGCGAGGCGCTGGAAGCGGGCGGGGCGGCGGCGACCGTGCTCAACGCCGCCAACGAGGTCGCGGTCGCGGAATTCCTTGCCGGTCGCCTCCAATTTGCCGGCATTGCCGGGCTCGTGGAGCAGGCGATGAATGTCGCAGCGCGACGGGGCCACGATCGGGAGCCCGCCAGCGTCGACGACGCCCTCGCCATTGACCATGTTGCACGAACGATCGCCGCAGAATTGCTGCCGGCCGTCGCCACCGCGCACGCTTAAGGTAAACTTCGCCGCGCCGGATCGTCCGGCGCCGCCATCGATGAGGCCAGCGATTCATGTCCAGTTCTCTCTTTGACGGCCTCGGCATGCTGGGCGGCGGGATCACCGGCTACATCATCCCGTTCCTGTTCGTTCTGACCATCGTCGTGTTTTTCCACGAGCTCGGCCATTTCCTCGTGGCGCGGCTTTGCGGCGTGCGGATCCTGACCTTTTCGATCGGATTCGGGCCGGAGCTGCTCGGGTTCAACGACCGCCACGGGACGCGCTGGAAGATCGCGGCCATTCCGCTCGGCGGTTACGTGAAATTTTTCGGAGATGAAAACGCCGCCAGCGTGCCGGACCAGGACGCGGTGTCGTCCATGTCGCCCGGCGAGCGGCGGGAGAGTTTCTTCTACCAGGGCGTCGGCCGCCGTGCCGCCATTGTCGCGGCCGGCCCGATCGCGAATTTCATTTTGGCCATCGCGATCTTTGCGGCGGTCTTCATGTTCTACGGCAAGCAGTCGACGACCGCGCGCGTGGACACCATCCAGGCCGACAGCGCGGCGGCGAGCGCCGGCTTCCAGCCGGGCGACGTGGTGGTGGCGATCGATGGCCGCCGCATCGAGAGCTTCGGCGACATGCAGCGCATCGTCGCCGTCAGCGCCGGGCAGCCGCTGACCGTGACCATCGAGCGGGGCGGCGTGCGGCAGGACCTGAAGGCCACCCCGGCGCTGCGGGAAATCAAGGACAATTTCGGCAACACCCATCGCATCGGGGTGCTCGGGATCAGCCGGTCCATGTCCCCGGGCGACGTGCGGTTCGAGAAGGCCGGTCCGGTCCAGGCGGTCTGGCTGGGGGCGCAGGAGACCTGGTTCGTGATCGAGCGGACCATGAGCTATCTGGGCGGGGTCATTGTCGGGCGCGAGGCCGCCGACCAATTGGGCGGCCCGATCCGGATCGCGCAGGTTTCCGGCCAGGTCGCGAGCGTCGGATTCGTCGCCCTGATCAATCTGGCGGCCATTCTTTCGGTCTCCATCGGCCTGTTGAACCTGTTTCCGGTTCCCCTGCTGGATGGCGGACACCTTTTGTTCTACGCAATCGAGGCCATCCGCGGCCGGCCGCTTTCGGAACGTGCCCAGGAGTTCGGGTTCCGCATCGGGCTCGCGATCGTCGTTATGTTGATGATTTTTGCAACCTTTAACGACATCATACACTTGGCCGCATCCTGACCGGGATACCCCTTCGGGACCCTGTGGCGAGGGTGCAACTTGTTGAGGGGAAAGGGAAACCCGGCGGCTCCTTGGCTTTGCAGGATACGGCAAAGCCTGTAGAAGTTTGGGTCTCTAAGAGATTCTTAACCGCTGAGGCGATCAAAAAGGACGGGGACATAGGGCGCGTGCGCATGGGAATTGGTGCGCTTGTACGGGGATTGGGCCTTTCGGCACTACTCCTCGGGGGGATTGTCTTTGGCTGCGCCGTCGCCGGCGTGGTCACGGCCGATCATGCCTATGCCCAGGCGAGCGGCATCGTTGTCGAAGGCAACCGTCGCGTCGAAGCCGACACCATCCGCTCCTATTTCAAAGGCCGCGATGCCGCCGCGATCGACGAGGCGCTGAAGGGCCTTTACGGCACCGGCCTGTTCCAGGACGTGCAGATCCGCCAGTCCGGCGGCCGCCTGATCGTCACCGTCGTCGAGAATGCGGTCATCAATCGCGTCGCCTTCGAGGGCAACAAGAAGACCAAGGACGAGCAGCTGCTCGGCGAATTGCAGTCGAAGCCGCGCGGCACCTATTCGCGCGCCATGGTGCAGGCCGACGTCTCGCGCATCGTGGAAATCTACCGGCGCAACGGACGCTTCGATGTCCGCGTGGTCCCGAAAATCATCGAGCTGCCGAACAACCGCGTCGACCTCATCTTCGAGATCACCGAAGGCGGCAAGACCGGCATCAAGAAAATCCGCTTTGTCGGCAATCGCGCCTATTCCGACTTCCGTCTCAAGGACGTGATCAAGACGTCCGAGACGACGATCCTCAGCTTCCTCAAGAATACCGACATCTACGATCCGGACCGCATCGAGTCCGACCGCGACCTGCTGCGCCGCTTCTATCTCAAGGCGGGATATGCGGACGTGCGCATCGTCTCGGCGGTGTCCGAATACGATCCGCAGAGCAAGGGCTTCACCGTCACCTTCACCATCGACGAGGGCGAGCGCTACAAGTTCGGCGCGGTGGACATTCATTCCAACGTGCGCGCCGTCAGTCCCGAGGACCTGCGCCGCGTGATGATGGTCAAGTCGGGCAGCTTCTACAACGCCGAGGCGATCGAGAAGAGCGTCGAGAACATGTCGATCGAGATCGCCAAGCGGGGCTACCCGTTTGCGGCGGTCCGGCCGTCCGGCGACCGCAATTTCGAGCAGCATCTGATCAACGTCACCTTCGTCATCGAGGAAGGGCCGCGCGCCTATATCGAGCGCATCAACATCCGCGGCAACAACCGCACGCGCGACTACGTGATCCGGCGCGAATTCGATATCGCCGAAGGCGACGCCTATAACCGCGCTTTGATCGACCGCGCCGAACGGCGGCTGAAGAACCTCGCCTATTTCAAGACGGTCAAGATCACCAACGAGCCCGGCTCGGCGCCCGACCGCATCATCATCAATGTCGACGTGGAAGAGCAGTCGACCGGCGAATTCTCCATCGGCGGCGGCTATTCGACCGCGGACGGCTTCCTGGCCGAAGTCTCGGTGGGCGAGCGCAACCTGCTCGGCCGCGGCCAGTATGTGCGCATCGCCGGCCAGTATGGCGAGCGAGCGCGCGGCGCGGAATTCTCCTTCGTCGAGCCGTATCTGCTCGGTTATCGCGTGGCCTGGGGCATCGACCTGTTCTACAAGAAGATGACCGCCTCGAACTACCAGTCCTACGAAACCGAGACGATGGGCTTCAGCACGCGGCTCGGCTTCCAGCTGCGCGAGGACCTGTCGCTGCAGCTGCGCTACTCGATCTACAGCCAGGAAATCACGCTGCCGTGGTATCTGAACAATTGTACAACGGCTAACGTGATCCCTGGTGTTGGCTATAACGCGAACACCAGTCCATATGACTGCTACGCGGACGGCGAAGCCTCGCTCCCGGTCCGCCTGGAAGTCGGCCAGGGCAGCGTCCTGACTTCGCTCGTGGGCTACGACCTCGCCTACAACACGCTCGACAACAACAAGAACCCACGCAACGGCGTGATGGCCGTCTTGCGGCAGGACTTTGCCGGCCTCGGCGGTGACGTGAACTTCATCCGCACCACCGGCGATTTCCGCTACTATTCGGACTTCATCCCCGATGTCGTCAGCATCGTTCACCTGCAGGCCGGCAATCTTTCGGCCTGGGGCGGGCAGCAGGGGCGCTTCCTCGACCAGTTCAAGATGGGCCCCAATCTGGTGCGCGGCTTCGCGCCCGCCGGTATCGGTCCGCGCGACCTGAATCCCTTCACGTCGCAGGATGCGCTCGGCGGCTCGATGTATTGGGGAGCGAGTCTCGAACTGCAATTCCCGCTCTACTTCCTGCCCAAGGATGTCGGCATGCGCGGCGCCGTGTTCGCCGACGCCGGCTCGCTGTGGGATTACACCGGCCCGACCAGCAATCCGGCGACCGGCGAAACCGTGGTGGGTCTTGCCACCACGAATGGCTCCTCGATCCGTTCGGCGGTCGGCGTCGGCGTGGTGTGGGATTCGCCGTTCGGACCGCTGCGCTTCGACTACTCCTTCCCGATGTCCAAGGAGAGCTTCGACCGCGTGCAGCAATTCCGCTTCGGCGGCGGTACGAAATTCTGATCGCGGCCCCGGTTCGGTCGTCCGTTACGGTGCGTGCGGCATGAGCGAGCCGATCTTCTTCAAGGCCAGGGAAGGGTTGACGGTCGCGTCGATCGCCGAAATGGCGGGCGCGCCGGTCCCGGCCGGGTCGGCGGCGCAGCGCGTCATCACGAATGTCGCGCCGATCGACCGCGCGGGGCCCTCCGACCTGACCTTCTGCGACAGCGCGCGCTACGCGCCGGCACTGAAGACGACGCGCGCCGGCGCCTGCCTTGTCGGCCGCCGCTTTGCCGCGGATGCCCCGCCGCATCTGACCGCGCTGGTGGCGCGCGATCCCTACCGCGCCTTTGTCGCGGTCGCGCGCAGCCTGTTCCCCGATGCGCTGCGGCCGACCTCGATCTTCCAGGAACAGGGCATCGCCGCCGGCGCCTTCGTGCATCCGCAGGCGCGGCTGGAGAGCGGCGTGACGGTCGATCCCGGTGCGGTGATCGGCCCGCGCACCGAGATCGGCTCGGGCTCCATCATCGGTGCAGGCGCGGTGATCGGCGCCGATGTGCGGATCGGGCGCGACTGCGCGATCGGTTCGCACAGCTCCATCACCCATGCGTTGATCGGGGACGGGGTAACCATCCATCCGGGCTGCCACATCGGCCAGGACGGGTTCGGCTACACCTTGGGGCCGGCCGGGCATCAGAAGATTCCGCAGGTCGGACGGGTGATCATCCAGGACCGCGTGGAAATCGGGGCCGCGACCGCGATCGACCGCGGTGCGATCAAGGACACCGTGATCGGCGAGGGGACCAAGATCGACAACATGGTGCAGATTGGGCACAATGTGTCGATCGGGCGGCATTGCGTCATCGTCGCCCAATCGGGCATTTCCGGCAGTTCGACCCTGGGGGATTTCGTGGTGTTCGGTGCGCGTGCGGGAACCGCGGATCACGTCACCGTCGGGGAAGGCGCCCAGCTTGCGGGAATGGCGGCGGCGCACCGCGACGTGCCGCCCGGCGGCCGCTACGGAGGCATCCCGGCGAAGCCTGCCAGGCAATGGTTCCGCGAAATTCGCGTCCTCGACCGGCTCGCCCGCAAGAGCGCCGAGCCGGATGCGGCCGACACATCCGGCGAGGATTGACGGCCAGCATGACCGAAACGGTACGTGTGATTGAAGCAGTCGAGATCGCGCGCATTCTGGAATGCCTGCCGCACCGCTATCCGTTCCTGATGATCGACCGCGTGCTGTCGCTGCGCGGCGCAGGCGAATCCGCCGTCGGCATCAAGAACGTCACGGTCAACGAGCCGCAATTCATGGGGCATTTCCCGGACAATCCGGTCTTCCCGGGCGTGCTCATGATCGAGGGCATGGCGCAGACCGCGGGCGTGCTGTGCATCGCCTCGGGGGCGGCCGGGGGGCCTTCGAACCTCGTCTATTTCCTCACCATCGACAAGGCCAAGTTCCGCAAGCAGGTGCGACCCGGCGATACCATCGAATACCACGTGACCAAGAAGGCGCGCCGCAAGGACATGTGGTGGTTCATCTGCATCGCCAAGGTCGGCGGCGACACGGTCGCCGAAGCGGAAGTCGGCGCCATGATCGTGCACGAGTGATGCGGCAATGACATCCATCGACAAGAATGCGGTCGTGGCAGCCGGCGCCTCCGTCGGGCGCGACGTGACCATCGGGCCCTTCTGCGTCATCGGCCCCAACGTCACCATCGGGGACGGCTGCAAGCTGCTGTCGCACGTCAATGTCGCCGGGCATACGACGATCGGACCCCGCACCACGGTTTACCCGTTCTCCTCGCTCGGCACGCAGCCGCAATCGGTGCGCTACCGCGGCGGGCCCACGCGGCTGGTCATCGGCGCCGAATGCGAGATCCGCGAAAGCGTGACGATGAATACCGGCACCGAGGACGATCGCGGCGTCACCGAAGTCGGCAATAACTGCTTCTTCATGGTCGGCTCGCATGTGGGTCACGACTGCAAGGTCGGCAGCAATGTGACAATGGCGAACAACGCGGTGCTCGGCGGGCACGTCGTGGTCGAGGACCACGTGGTGTTCGGCGGGCATTCCGCCGTGCACCAGTTCGTGCGGATCGGCGAGGGCGCCATGATTGCCGGGGTGACGGGCGTCGGCGCCGACATCATCCCCTATGGCTTTGCCATCGGCCAGCGTGGCTTCCTCGACGGCCTGAATGTCGTGGGCCTGCGCCGCCGCGGCTATTCGCGTTTCGACATCCAGCGGCTGCGCCATGCCTATCGCGGCCTGTTCATGGCGCCCGGCCATCACAAGGAGCGGCTGGAGGCGGTGGCGAAGGAATTCGGTTCGGACGCGCTGGTCGGCAAGGTGATCGATTTCATCCGCGGCGGGGGATCGCGGCCGCTGATGAAGGCATGGCAGACGTCCGATGTCCGGTCGGACAGCGAGAGCCAGGCCCCGGCATGAATGCCGGCGCGACCGCGGCCGAAGCCGGGCCGGTCGCCATCCTCTGCGGCGGCGGCAGCTTTCCCTACACGGTCGCGGATGCGGTCATCGCCCGGGGGCGACGCGCCGTCCTGTTCGCGCTTACAGGCTTTGCCGACCCCGAGGCGGTGCAGCGCTATCCGCATTACTGGTCGCATATCGGGCAGTTCGGTCGCTTCGTGAAGCTCGCGCAGCGCGAGGGCTGTCGCGATGTGGTGTTCATCGGCACGCTGGTGCGGCCGGCGATCCGCGAACTTCGTCTTGACTGGACGACGCTGAAGCTGATGCCGCGGATCGTCCGCCAGTTCTACGGCGGCGACGATCACCTGCTCTCGGGGGTGGCGCGGATTTTCGAGGATCACGGATTCCGCCTGCTCGGTGCGCACGAAATCGCGCCGCAGATTCTCGTGCCCGAGGGGGCGCTCGGACGATGCCGCGCGAGCGCGGCGGACCGCGCCGACATGGCGCGGGGATTTGCCGTATTGCACGCCACCGGTGCGTTCGATATCGGCCAGGCGGTGGTGGTAGCCGGCAACAATGTGCTCGCGCTCGAAGCCGCGGAAGGCACCGACCTGATGCTGGCGCGCGTGCGCGATCTGCGCGCGCAGGGGCGGATTCGCGTGCCGGTCGGCACCGGCGTGCTGGTCAAGGCACCCAAGCCCAACCAGGATCGCCGCTTTGATTTGCCCTCGATGGGACCGCGCACCGTCGAAGGCGTGCGCGATGCGGGACTGGGCGGTGTCGCGGTCGTCGCCGGCGAGACGATCGTCGCCGAACCGCAGACTATCGTCGAGATCGCGGATCGTGCCGGCCTGTTCGTCGAAGGCTGCAGCATCGCTTCCGCCCAGCGCGGCGGTTGAAGGCGCACGGAACGGGCGGGCGGCATGAAGATATTTCTCGTCGCGGCGGAGGAATCGGGCGACCGGCTGGGTGCGGCGCTGATGCAGGCCCTGCGGGCGCAACGGCCGCAGGTTTCCTTCGCAGGCGTCGGCGGCTCGGATATGGCGGCGGCCGGCATGCCGTCGCTGTTCGCCGTGCACGATCTCTCCATCGTCGGCCTTGCCGCCATCCCGCGCCGGCTGCCGATGATCTTCCGCCGCATCCGGCAGACGGCGGAAGCCGTGCTCGACACCAAGCCCGACGTGCTGGTGATCATCGACAGTCCCGATTTCACGCATCGCGTGGCTCGCCGGGTGCGCAGGGCGAACCCCGCGATTCCGATCGTCGATTATGTCTCGCCCTCGGTCTGGGCCTGGCGTCCGGGCCGCGCGCGGGCGATGCGCGCCTATGTCGATCATCTGCTCGCCTTGCTGCCGTTCGAGCCGGACGTGCACGCGCGCCTCGGCGGTCCGCCCTGCACCTATGTCGGGCATCCGCTGGTCGAGCAGGCGCAATATCTGCGCCCCGATCCCGACGAGGCCCGCCGCCGCATGGCGTCGCCGGCGACTCTGCTCGTGCTGCCGGGCAGCCGCGGCAGCGAGCTGCGGCGCCTGCAGGCAATCTTCGCGCGGGCGACGCATCTGCTTGCGCAGCGCGCCGGCCCGTTCGACATCGTGATCCCGAGCGTGCCGCATCTTGCGCCCGCGATCGCGGCCCATGCCGATGCATGGCCGGTACCGCCGCGCATTCTCACCGATCCGCGCGAGAAGCAGGCGGCCTTCCGCACGGCGCGCGCGGCGCTGGCAAAGTCGGGAACCGTGACGCTGGAACTGGCGGTGGCGGGCGTTCCGATGGTGACGGCATATCGGCTTTCGGCCGTGGAGGCGATGATCGCCCGGCAAGTGATCCGCGTGTCGACGGCGATCCTGGCCAATCTCGTCCTGGGCGAGAATGTCGTGCCGGAATTCCTGCAGCGCGACTGTCAGCCGGAACAGCTCGCCGCGGCCCTGGCGCCGCTTCTGTCGGACAGCGCCGCGCGGCGGCGGCAGATCGAGGCCTTTGCGAGGCTCGACGGCCTGATGCAGATCGGGACGGCCCGGCCCGCGCAGCGCGCCGCCGGCATCGTGATCCGTGTGGCCGAGGGGAGGCCGGCGGATTGACCGAAAGGCTGGCTTTGGACACAGGGAGGGACTAGGTTTTCCATCGTCGGAAGGAGACCCGGGTAGATCGTATGAAGCCGAACGGAAATAGCCATAAAACGGCAGCGATTACAGGGGTTTGCGGCTATCTTCCCGACTATATCCTGACCAATTCCGAGCTCGCCCGGCTGGTCGATACCAGCGATGCCTGGATCACCGAACGCACCGGCATCAAGGAGCGGCGCATCCTCAAGGGCGAGGGCATGGGCACCTCGCATATGGGGGCGGAGGCGGTGCGCGGGCTGCTCGAGCGCACCGGCACGAAACCTTCCGAGGTCGATCTGCTGATCTGCGCCACGACGACGCCCGACATGGTGTTCCCGTCCACCGCCAACCTGATCTCGGACATGGTGGGGATCAACAATATCGGCAGCTTCGACGTGCAGGCCGCGTGCTCCGGCTTCATCTATGCCTTGAGCATCGCGACCCAGTTCGTCGCCACCGGCACCTGCAAGAAGGTGGTCGTGGTCGGCGCCGACAAGATGTCGGCGATCATGGACTATACCGACCGCGCCACCTGCGTGATTTTCGGCGACGGGGCCGGCGCCGTATTGATCGAACCCTCGTCCAACGGCGAGGGGATTTTCGACACCCTGATCCGCTCGGACGGCTCGGGCATGGTGCATCTGCACCAGAAGGCGGGCGGCAGCCGCATGCCGCCGACGCTCGAGACCGTCGCCAAGCGGCTGCATTACGTGCACCAGGAAGGCGCGGCGGTCTACAAATTCGCCATCGCCAAGATGGCCGAGGTGGCGCTGGAAATCATGACGCGCAACAACCTGCGCGCCGACATGATCCGCTGGCTGGTGCCGCACCAGGCCAACCGCCGCATCATCGAATCCACGGCCGAGCGCATGGGCCTGCCGATGGACCGGGTGATGGTCACGATCCACAAATTCGGCAACACGACCGCCGCCACGATCCCGCTCTGCCTGTGGGACTACGAGCCGCATCTGAAGACCGGCGACCGGATGATCCTGGCCGCCTTCGGCGGCGGATTCACCTGGGGCGCGTCGTATCTGACCTGGGCCTATGACGGCGACCGCAAGGCCGCCTGATCCGGTTCGACGCGGCCGGATCGCCGCCCGATACGCGCGTTCGAAACGCAGTGTTGCTAAAATCCGTCATGCCCGCGCTTGTCGCGGGCATCCACGTCCTGATGAAGGATCGGCAAGAAAGACGTGGATGGCCGGGGCTTCGCCCGGCCATGACGCATGGGCGGAAAACTTTCACCGGCAGATCCAGTAGCTTGAAATACCCGACCGTGTTTTCGGTCAGGCTCTCAGGATGAAGCCGGTGGAGGACGAATGTCTCAGCCCAGGGTGTAACGCCGCTAAAGCACGTTCGTTTTACATGGAATCGGAACGTGCTTTAGATTCCTTTATTTGATCGCATTTTCTTGACGCGAACCGGTACCCACTTCGCTCGAAAATGCTCTAGGCTCGGCGCGCCGAAACCGGGACGTATTCGCGCCGCGTCGCGCCGGTATAGAGCTGGCGGGGCCGGCCGATCTTCTGGCTCGGGTCCTCGATCATCTCCTTCCACTGCGCGATCCAGCCGACGGTTCGGGCAACGGCAAAGAGCACGGTGAACATCGAGGTCGGAAAGCCCATCGCCTTCAGCGTGATCCCCGAATAGAAATCGATGTTCGGGTACAGCTTCTTCTCGACGAAATATTCGTCGTGCAGCGCGATCCGTTCGAGCTCCATCGCGACTTCCAGCAGCGGGTCGTCCTTGTGTCCGACCTCGCCCAGGACCTCGTGGCAGGTCTTCTGCATAATTTTGGCGCGCGGATCGTAGTTCTTGTAGACGCGGTGTCCGAAGCCCATCAGGCGGAACGGATCGTTCTTGTCCTTGGCGCGCCTGATGAATTCCGGGATGCGCTTGGCCGAGCCGATCTCCGACAGCATTTTCAGCGCCGCCTCGTTGGCGCCGCCATGCGCGGGACCCCAGAGGCAGGCAATGCCGGCGGCGATGCAGGCGAAGGGATTGGCGCCGGAGGAGCCGGCGAGCCGCACCGTCGAGGTCGAGGCATTCTGCTCGTGATCGGCATGCAGGATGAAGATGCGGTCCATGGCGCGCGCGAGCACCGGATTGACCTTGTATTCCTCGCACGGCACGGCGAAGCACATGCGCAGGAAATTCGACGAATAATCGAGGTCGTTCTTTGGATACATGAAAGGCTGGCCGACGGTGTATTTGTAGGCCATGGCGGCCAGCGTCGGCATCTTGGCGATCATGCGGATCGAGGCGACCAGACGCTGGTGCGGATCGGAAATGTCGGTCGAGTCGTGATAGAAGGCCGACAGCGCGCCGACCGAGCCGACCATCACCGCCATCGGGTGCGCGTCGCGGCGGAAGCCCTGCAGGAAACGGCTCATCTGCTCGTGCACCATCGTGTGATGGATCACGCGGTCGACGAAATCGGCCTTCTGGGTGCTGGTCGGCAATTCGCCGAACAGGAGCAGGTAGCAGGTTTCCAGGAAATCGCCGTGCTCGGCGAGTTGCTCGATCGGGTAGCCGCGATAGAGCAGCGTGCCTTCGTCGCCGTCGATATAGGTGATCTTGGATTCGCAGCTCGCGGTCGAGGTGAAGCCGGGATCGTAGGTGAACATCCCGCCGGTGCCGTAGAGCTTGGATATGTCGATCACCTCCGGACCAATGGTCCCGGGATAGATCGGAAACGACCATTTCTGATCCCCGACGCTGA
>JBFWWQ010000016.1:0-23517 GCA_050246095.1 Pseudorhodoplanes sp. | reverse complement strand
AGCGCGCGAAAGGTCAGCGTTGCGGGGACCATGTTCAGCCTTTTCACGCCGTTCTTGCGCGGGCATGTTGGCGAAGGCGAACGCTTCATGTAAACTCACTAGTAAGTATACATGAAAGCCCGATGTCCTCCGGAAGCACCCGCAAGACGATCCTGGACGCGGCCTATGCCCAGTTCCGCCGGCGCGGCTATTACCGGGTGAGCGTCGACGAGATCGCGGCGGCGGCGAAGGTGACCAAGCGCACGCTCTATTATCACTTCCAAAGCAAGGACGAGTTGCTCGCCGCCGTCCTCACCTCGCAGCACGAGGCTGCCTACCGGCAGTTTCAGGATTTCGGCCTGCGTGCGGGCGCGGGTGCGGCGCAGACGGTGGACGCGATCTTTTCCGCGCTCGTTGCCTGGGCCAGCCGTCCCGGCTGGAGCGGTCCGGGCTTCACGCGGCTCGCCACGGAGCTCGCCGACCTGCCGGGGCATCCCGCGCGCAAGGTCGCCCGCCATCACAAGGCGAGCATGGAGCGGCAGCTTGCGGACGCGCTCGCGCAGCACGGCATCGCGGAGCCGGCCGTGCGCGCGCGGGAAATCTGGCTGCTGCTCGAAGGCGCGATGTCGCTGACGCTCATCCACGGCGACCGCAGCTATATCGAGGCCAGCGCGCGGGCGGCGGCGCGCCTGTTCGGCGCCGACCTCCGAACCGGTACGGCTATGAAGCCCGCGATACCTGCGTCAGGCACGCGGCCACAAACGCATCGAGATCGTCGCCGGAAAACAGAAAGCCGCTGATCCCGATCGCGGCGGCGGCGCGCAGGTCGCTGTCCTTGTCGCCGATCAGGAAGCTGCCGGCCGCTCGCGTCGGCCATTCCCGCATGAGGTCGTCGAGCATGCCCGGCTTCGGCTTGCGCCAGTCGGAATCGATCCGATAGGCGGAGAGCGGCGCATCCGGGTGATAGGGGCAATAGCGCACGTCGTCGATATGCGCGCCCTGCGTCGCGAGTTGCGACAGCATCCAGTCGTGCACGCGCTCCACATCGCGTTCGGTGAACAGGCCGCGCGCGACGCCGGACTGGTTGGAGATGATGAAGACGCGGTAGCCGGCCTCGTTCAGCCGCTTCACGCCGGCCGCAGCCCCCGGCATCCAGCGGATGCGATCGACCGTGCCGATATAGCCGTCGTCGTGATTGAGCACGCCGTCGCGGTCGAGGAAGGCGGCGGGCTTCTGCGTGGTCTTGTCCGCGGCCTTCATCGGATCAGCCCCCGGGCTTGAACAGCTCCAGCTCCACGGCCGCGCAGATGGCATGCGCCGCCGTGATGTGTATCTGCTGGATCAGTGCGGTGTCCTCGCTGGGCGCGGCGAGCACCTGATCGCAATGCGCCAGCATGTCGCTTTGCCGCGCGCCGGTAAAGCCGATCGTGGTCATGCCGATCTCGCGCGCGGCCTTGAGCGCGGCGATGATGTTGGGCGAGCGGCCGGAGGTGGAGATGGCGATGAAGATATCGCCCTTGCGCCCCAGTCCGCGCACCTGCCGTTCGAAGGCCTGGTCGAACCCGAAATCGTTGCCGATCGCGGTGAGCACCGAGGTGTCGGTGGTCAGCGCCAGCGCAGGCAGCGGCGTGCGGTCGAGCCGGAAGCGCGAGAGGAATTCGGCGGCGATGTGCTGGGCGTCCGCCGCGCTGCCGCCATTGCCGGCGAGCAGAACTTTCCGGCCGGACCTGAACGAGCGCACCAGATGCTCGGCGATCATGGACACAGAATGGAGCAGAGCATCGTCTCTGCTCGCCCGCTGCATCGTCTCGAGCGAGGTCGCGAAATGGCTGCGGACGAGATCGAGCGGGGCGGGCATGGCGGGCGGTTCCAGCGGGTCCGTGGCGGGTCGTAGCCGCCGGCCTTGCCCCGCGCAAGCCTGCCGCCGCCTCAGGCCGCCGGACGGCGCGTCTCGCCCGGTGCGCGGTCCTGCTCGGCGATCCAGCGCCCGATGTCGGGCCAGGTCCGGCGCAGGGTCTTCGCATTCATGTACAGCGAATAGTGATCGCCGGTAACGCTCATCTGCCGGATTTTGTCGGGCCGCGTGCCGACAAGCCGCGCAGCCGCAAACAGCTGTGCCGGCGCGACAATATCGTCCTTGTCGGCCGAAAGAAGCAGCAGCGGCACATTGACGGAGGCCAGCGAAATCCGCTGCCCCAGCGCGACAAATTCGCCGCGCGCCAGTTCGTTGCCGCGATAGATGCGCTCCGCAGCCTCGAGATAGTAGGTTCCCGGCAGATCGACGGTCCAGGCGTACCAGCGGTCGAAGCGCCGCTTGAGCGCAGCGAACGCATCCGAGGCGATCCCGCAATCGGGATCGAGGATCGCGTGCACGGACTGCGCGTCGTCGGGTTGCGGTTTCCAGAATTGCAGCACGCGATGGCCGAGGATGCGGCCTTCGCCAAGCTGTACGAGTTCGCGAAAGATCGACGGCGGCGTCGCCCGCGCGATGCGCGAGACGGCCGAGTCCGCCGCATCGATGTCGATCGGCGCGCCGGCCAGCACCAGCGAGCGCACCTTGCCCGGAAATCGCGCGGCATACGCGAGCCCGAGCCAGCCGCCCTGGCAGATGCCGATCAGGTTCACGCGGCCGCCGAGGTGGTCGACGATGACGTTCAGCTCGGCGAGATAATTGTCGATCGAGAGGTATCGCATCTCGGGTGTCGCCGAGCACCAATGCGTGACAAACAGGCGCGTCGTGCCGGCCTCGCGCAGCGCCGCGATGACGCTGTGGCCCGGCGCGAAATCGACGATCGTTGCGTCGTGCAGGACGAACGGCGCGCAGATCAGGGTCGGCACGCCGTCGCTGCCGGTGGAGAAATCGCGCAATACGACGCCCGGCAAGTCCAGTGCGGTCGCGTTTGTCGTGGTCCATTCGGGCTGCGGACCGGTCGGCTCGGCATCCGAGCCGACGGCCATGTCGATCAATTGCCGTGCCCAGAGCAACGACATCTCGCTGACGGATGCGGCCGCAAGGGCCGGCCACAACACGCCCAACGGAAAAGGTCCCTGGTCGGAAGACCTCGTCATGCCGAAATTCTAACAGACCCGCTCACGGCCTGCGATTGCGCTAGGTCAATCGCAGGATGCGCCGCCGCCGCGGCCGGTCGCCGCAGATTGCCGGTTCAGGCCTGCAGGACGTAGGCCCCCGGCGCCGCGCAAAGCGGCGGACATTTCGCCGATCCGATACGGGGCGGCGCCGCCGCAGCGCCGGAATGCGCGGCGATCCAGGCCCGCCAATACGGCCACCACGATCCTTTGTGCTCGTCGGCTGAGGCGAAGAAAATGTCAGGGTCGACATAGGGGTCGTCGTGTGCGCGCGCGATCGTCCGGTAGCTGGCCTGCGGCTGGCTGGGCGGGGCGACGACGCCGGCATTGTGCCCGCCGCTGACCAGCGCGAAGTTCACATCCGCGTCCGACAGCAGATTGACCTTGTAGACGGATCGCCACGGTGCGACGTGATCGTGTGTCGTGCCGATGGCGAAGATCGGAACGCGGATGTTGGACAATGCGACCGCATGGCCGTCGGCCGTCAGACGGCCTTCGGCGAGGTCGTTGTGCAGGAAAATCCTGCGCAGATAGTCCGAGTGCATGCGATAGGGCATGCGCGTGCCGTCGGCGTTCCAGGCCATGAGATCGTTCATGGGGCGGCGCTCGCCCATCAGGTAGTCGTGGATCATCCGCGACCAGATCAGGTCGTTCGGGCGCAGCATCTGGAACGCGCCGGCCATCTGCGAGGAATCCAGATAGCCCTGCTGCCACATCAGGTCCTCGAGGAAGGCGATCTGGCTCTCGTTGATGAAGAGCATCACTTCTCCCGCCTCGTGGAAGTCCGTTTGCGCGGCGATCAGAGTCAGGGACTTGAGGCGGTCGTTCTTGGCGCCTGCCATGGCGGCGGCCGCGAATGCGGCGAGCGTTCCGCCAAGACAATAGCCGGCGAGATGAACCCGCTGGCCCGGAAGCACGGACCCGATGGCGTCGAGAGCGGCCATCACACCCAGCTTGCGATAATCGTCGAACCCGAGATCGCGATCCTCGGGGCCGGGATTTTTCCACGAGATCATGAAGACCGTGTGGCCCTGTTCGACCAGATATTTCACCAGCGAATTCTGCGGCGAGAGATCGAGGATGTAGTATTTCATGATCCAGGCCGGCACGACGAGGACCGGCTCGGGATGCACGGCGCCGCCCGCCGGCGCGTACTGGATCAGTTCGATCAGTCGGTTGCGGTAGATCACCTGTCCCGGCGTGACGGCGACGTCGCGACCCGGCCTGAAGCACTCCGCGCCTGCCGGCTTCGCGTGCGTGGCGGTTCGCACCGCATCGTCGAGCAGGTTCATCCATCCCCGCGCGAGATTTAGTCCGGCATGGTGGAGCGTGTATTGCTGCAATTGCGGATTGGTCGGCAGAAAGTTCGACGGCGAGAGCATGTCGAGAAACTGTCGCGAACCGAATTCGACCATCTGCTCGTGCTGGGGGCTCACGCCGCGCAGGCCGGTCGTGGCGTTGTGCCACCATTGCTGATTGAGCAGGAATGCCTGATGCAGCGCGTTGTAGGGCCATGCGCGCCAGGCCGGATGCGCGAAGCGCTTGTCCTGCGGCAGCGGCTCGATGCATGCCGCATCGCTCTCGCCCGCCGCGCAGCGCGCCAGGAATTGGGCGAAGCGCGAAAGCTTGCGGGTCGCCTTCTGCGCGAGTTCCCACTGCTTGGCCGGAGAGGCCGCCAAATGCACCGCCCAGTCGAGATAGGCCGAGCCGAGGGCGGCGGGCGACAATCCGCCGGTCATGCGCGCGAGCTGGGCATGCAGCGTGCGGTCGAAGGACTCGAAAGGAGCGGGCGGCTGGGTTTCCAGCCTTGTGATCTCGGTCATGCGGCAGCCTGGACCGCGAAGGGGTCATCCGGCCTTGCGACAGGTCAAAACCGGCGCGGCCTGCCTCAGGATTTGAGCGCGTGTCCGATCGCTTCGAACACGCGATCGACCGTCACATCCGCCGTGCGGCGCCGCTTGATGTCGGCAGGCACTGCGCCGGGCGGCTCCAGGATCGCGGCCAGCGGATTGAGCGGTCCCCACAGGCGCGGGCTGGTGGGGCCGAAAATGGCGACGGTCGGCGTGCCGATCGCAGCCGCGATATGCATCAGGCCGGAATCGTTGGTCACCGCCACGTCCGCCGCCGCCAAAGCGAGGATGGCATTGCGCAGATCCGTTCCGGTCAGGTTGCGGCCGGCATTCCCGGCTGCCGCCGCGATCTCTTGCGCGATCCCCGCTTCGTTCGGACCGCCCAGCACCCAGATTTCGGCGCCTGCCGCCGCGATCTGCCGGGCCAGGGCGGCGTAATACGCCGGCGGCCAGGCCTTGCCGGGACCGACGGCACCGGGGGCCAGCGCCACCGCCGGACGTCCTTCCTGGAGCCCGTTGCGGGCCCGCCAGGCGACCACTTCCTCGGGGAGCACGCGCACCTCCGGCAGCGGCCATTCGGCGGGCAGGGAAGCGCCCTTGGGCAGGGCCAGGGCCCCGCAGCAATCCACCATGCGTTCCAGCTTGCGCTCGCCCCAGCGCAGATCGTTGATCAGCCCGAACCGCGCCTCGCCGACAAAGCCGGTCCGCTCCTGGATTCCCGCCAGAAAGGGCGCCAGCGCGCTTTTCCAGGTCCGCAGCATGACCAGGGCCGAGGCATAGTTTTCCGCGCGCAGGCGCTGTCCGAGGTCCCGGTAGGCCAGGATCGGCAGTTGGCCGCGCGGCAGATCCTGCACGATGCCCTTCCGCACGCCCGGCAGGTAGTCGAGGATCGGCGCGCAGAGCCGCGAGGTGAGGAAATCCACGGGCCGGTTCGGCCAGCGCGCCTTGAGCACGCGCACTACCGAATGCCCGCGCACGAAATCGCCGATCCACATATAGGGGACGATCAGGATCGGGTCGGTTCGGGATGCGTCCGGCGTCACCAAGGTGTTGATATCGTTCATCTATAAAAATGAACTCATGTTCATTCATTCAGCATTTCTCGCCGGTGCTGCGGTAGCCTGTGCCGATGGCGCTGTCGAGGGGGCGTGGACGGCGCGCGGCGTTGCGCCTAAGCCCCTTGTCGGGCAAAGGAAAGCCCATCGCACAGGGTATCTCGGCGGGGGAATGCGGCTTCGATGCTGTTGGTGACGGGCGGGGCCGGTTTCATCGGTTCGAACGTGGTCGCAAGCCTGAACGAGGCCGGGCGCGGCGATATCGTCGTGAACGACAGCCTCGGCAGCGACGGCAAGTGGCGCAACCTCGCCAAGCGGCGCCTGGCCGATTTCGTGCCGCCGGGCGAACTGCTCGCCTGGCTCGAGGGCCGCAAGCTCGACGCCGTCGTGCATCTCGGTGCGATTTCCGAAACCACGGCGACCGACGGCGACCTGGTCATGGACACCAATTTCCGCCTGTCGCTGGCGCTGCTCGACTGGTGCACGCGCACCCGCACGCCGTTCATCTACGCTTCGTCCGCGGCGACCTATGGCGACGGCCGGAACGGTTTCCGCGACGACTACGCGCCGGCCGCGCTGCAGGCTTTGCGCCCGATGAATCTCTACGGCTGGAGCAAGCATCTGTTCGATCAGGCTTTGGTGGAGCGGCAGCGCAAGGGCGCGGCTTTGCCGCCGCAATGGGCCGGCCTGAAATTCTTCAACGTCTTCGGCCCGAACGAATACCACAAGGCAACGATGGCGAGCGTCCTGTGCCGCGTCTTCGGCGAGGCGAAGGCCGGCGCGCCGGTCCGCCTGTTCAAGTCGCACCGCGACGGCATCGCCGACGGCGACCAGCGGCGCGATTTCATCCATGTGGACGATGCGGTTGCGGTGGTGCGCTGGCTGCTCGACAATCCGAAAGTGTCCGGCATTTTCAATGTCGGCACCGGGGAGGCGCGCAGCTTCCGCGCCATGATCGAGGCGATGTTCGCCGCCATGGGCCGCAAGCCGAACATCGAATATATCGACATGCCGGTTTCGATCCGCGACAGCTACCAGTATTTCACGCAGGCCGACATGACGAACCTTCGCCGCGCCGGCTACAACGCCGCCTTCGCTCCGCTGGAGCAATCGGTGGCGCAATATGTCACGCGCTATCTCGATTCGGCCGACCCCTATCGCTGAACCGCCCGATGCTCGAACTCGACCGACAACTGCGCGAAGCCCGCAAGGTCACGATCCTGTGCCTGGGCGACCTGATGCTGGACGACTTCGTCTATGGCGAGGTGTCGCGCATCTCCCCCGAGGCGCCGGCGCCGGTGATCGCCGTGCAGCGCGAGGAGATGGTGATCGGCGGCGCCGGCAATGTCGCGCGCAACATCGCAGCGCTGGGTGCGCGCTGCATCTTCGTCGGGCTGATCGGCGGCGACGAGGCCGCCGCCGCCTGCCGCGCCTCGCTCGCCGAACACAGCCCGCGTATCGTCGCCCGGCTGGTGCGCGATCCCTCGCGCCCCACGACCCGCAAGCTCCGCTTCGTGTCGGAGCATTTTTCCACCCACCTGCTGCGTGCCGACTGGGAGGATGCGCGGCCGGCGGAGGGGAAGGTGGAAAAGGCGCTGATCGCGCAGGCGCTTCAGGCCCTGCCGCGCGTCGATGCCGTGGTGCTGTCGGACTACGCCAAGGGCGTGCTGACGCCGAACGTGATCCGCGCCGTGATCGCGCGCGCGCGTAAACTGAAGAAGCCGGTCGTCGTCGATCCCAAGGGCCACGACTATTCCATCTATCGCGGCGCCACGCTGATCACGCCCAACCGCAAGGAACTGGGAGACGCCGCGCACCATCCGGTGAAGACGCAGCAGCAGGTCGCGGCCGCGACCGCCAAGCTCGCCAGGCAGGTCGATTGCAAGGCGGTGCTTGTCACGCTCAGCGAGGACGGCATGCTGCTGCATGTGAAGGGGCAGAAGCCGATCCATACGCCGGCCTATCCGGTGAAGGTGCGCGACGTGTCGGGCGCCGGCGATACCAGCGTTGCCGCGCTGTCCGTGCTGCTGGCGCTCGGTGCCGGTTTCGAGGCCGCCATGCGCACGGCCAATGCCGCAGCCTCCGTCGTCGTCGGCAAGCGCGGCACCGCCGTCGTCACCATCGATGAATTGCGGCAGCGGATCCTGCCCGCCGCGGTGCTGGCCGCGGAAGAGAAGATCGTGCGCGACCGGCGCGATCTCGCGCGAATACTGGATGCGTGGCGCAAGCAGGATCTGCGGATCGGCTTCACCAATGGCTGTTTCGACCTGCTGCATCCCGGGCATATCAAGGTGCTCACCGAGGCGCGCGCCGCCTGCGACCGTCTCGTGGTGGGCCTGAACAGCGATGCTTCCACGCGCCGGCTCAAGGGTCCGGAGCGGCCGCTGCAGAACGAGCGCGCCCGCGCCGAGGTGCTGGCGGGACTGGAGGCGGTGGACCTCGTCACCATTTTCGGGGAGGACACGCCGCTCGAACTGATCCGCCGCGTGCGCCCGCAGGTCCTGGTCAAGGGCTCCGACTACCGGCGCGAGGACGTGGTCGGCCGCGACGTCGTCGAGCGCGACGGTGGCAGCGTGGTGCTGGTCGATCTCGTGCCCGGACAATCGACATCGCGCCTGGTCGCGCGCGCGAAACCGAAACGGTAGCCGCTATGGCGCGCGAACGCATGCGGGCGCTGTTTCCCCCCGAGCGCGAACCGGGCCTGGTGCGCGAATTTCTTTCCGCGGAGGCGCCCGGCTTCTTCGTCGAGGTCGGCGCCAACGATCCGGTGAAGGAATCGCAGACCTTTCACCTGGAGCAGTTGGGCTGGACCGGGATTCTGGTCGAGCCGATCCCCGAGCTGGCGGCGCAGCTGCGCGAAAGGCGCAAGGCGCGGGTGTTCGAGGTGGCGTGCTCTTCGCCGCCGCGGGCGGGCTCGACCATGACGCTGCATGTGGCGGGCGCCTTTTCGTCGTTCGATCCGCGGCTGGCGGTGACCGGCGTGCGCCCGGAGCGCAGCATCGCGGTGCCGGTGAAGACGCTCGATCAGGTGCTGGAGGAGGGACAGGCCCCGGTACCGATCGACCTCTTGTCGATCGACGTCGAGGGGCACGAGCTCGACGTGCTGCGCGGCTTCTCGCTGGCGCGTTGGCAGCCGCGGCTGATCCTGCTCGAAGACCATGTCACCAGCCTCGCCAAGCACCATTTCATGCACCGCGCGGGCTATCGCCTGATGCGACGCACCGGGCTCAATTCCTGGTACGTGCCGCGGCATGCGCGTCCGCGCCTCGACGCGCTGGCGCGCTGGCAGCTGATCCGCAAATATTACATCGCGCTGCCCTTCCGGCAGGTGCGCGAGGCCAAGCGGCGCATGCGCGACCGCGTGCGCGAGGCGCGCGACAAGCGCCGCCTGCATTGACCGGTGACGCCATGCCGCGCCTGTCCGCCATTGTCATCACCCGCAACGAAGCGCGCAACATCGCGGCATGTCTGGACAGCGTCGGCTTCTGCGACGAGCGCATCGTCGTCGACGGCGGCAGCAGCGACGACACCGTGAACGCGGCGCGCAATGCCGGCGCGCGGGTGGTGGAGCGCGCCTTCGACGGCTTCGGCGCGCAGAAGAATTTCGCGCTGGCGCAGGCGCAGGGTGACTGGATCCTGTCCATCGATGCCGACGAGCGCGTCACCCCCGATTTGCGCGACGAAATCCTGGGCGTCATCGCGGGCGGCGGGAAGGCCGGCTACGAGATGCCGCGGCTGTCGACCTTTTGCGGGCGGCAGATGCGGCATTCCGGCTGGTATCCCGATTACGTGCTGCGGCTGTTCCGCCGCTCGGCGGGCGCCTTCACCGACGATCTCGTGCATGAGCGCGTGATCTGCGAGGGACCGGTCGGGCGGCTTGCGAAGCCGCTGCTGCACCATCCCGTGCACCGCCTGGAAGATGCCCTATCGCGCATGGACCGCTATTCGACGGCCGGCGCCGACATGCTGCTGGCGTCCGGGCGGCGCGTGTCGTTCTTCACCGGCATCGTGCGCGGCTTCTGGTCGTTCTTCCGCACCTATATCCTGCGTGCCGGCTTCCTCGACGGGCGGGAGGGATTCCTGCTCGCCGTCGCCAATGCCGAGGGCACCTATTACCGGTTCATGAAGGCCTGGCTGGCGGGGCGGCGCCGTGACTGAGCGCGTGTCGGTGATCGTGACGACCTGCAACCGCGAGGACGCGCTCGACGCGGTGCTGCGCGCGCTGTCGCGCCAGACCGACAGGGATTTCGAGGTGATCGTCGCCGACGACGGCTCCGGGCCCGGCACCGCCGCACTGGTCGAGGGCTGGAAGCAGCGCCTGCGCGTGCCGCTGCGCCATGTGTGGCACGCGCACAAGGGATTTCGCGCCGGCGAAATCCGCAACCGCGCCGTGCTCGCTTGCCGCGGCGGTTATCTCGTCTTTCTCGACGGCGACTGCATCGCGCGGCCCGATTTCGTCGCTGCGCACCGCGCGCTCGCCGAACGCGGCTGGTTCGTTACCGGCAACCGCATCCTGCTGTCGCAGAACCTTACCGAGCGGGTGCTGCGCGAGGGACTGGAGCCCGAATCCTGGTCGATTGCCGACTGGGCGCGGCAGAAGGCGAGCGGCGGCATCAATCGCCTGGCGCCGATGTTCGGCGTCCCGCTCGGTCCGCTGCGCAAGCTGCGCCCGCGCGCCTGGCGCGGGGCGCGCTCCTGCAACCTTGCGATCTGGCGCGCCGATTTCGATCGCGTCGACGGTTTTGACTCCGCCTATAACGGCTGGGGCCGGGAAGACTCCGATCTGCTCGTGCGGCTCCTGAATTGCGGCGTGCGTCGCAAGGACGGAAATTTCGCGACCGGCGTGCTGCATCTGTGGCACGCGGCGGCGGACCGCGCCTTCTTGACCGCGAACGATGAGAAGCTCGCGCGTGCGATTGCCGATCGCCGCATACAGGCGCTGCAGGGATTGTCACGCCTGCCGATGGCGGCGGAGCGATAGCATGCCGGCGTCGGCCAAGCCCTCAGGCTTCGACCGCGAACCCTGGCGGCAGGCGGCCGACTGGATGCTCGTCGCGCTGGCCGCTTCGCTCCCCTGGTCCACGACCGCCACGCTGATCCTCGCCGCGCTGTGGCTGATCGCGCTGCTCCCGACCCTCGAGCGGCAGGACGTGCGAACGGTGCTGGCCTCGCCCGCGGCCTGGCTGGTGCTCGCGCTGATCGGGTTCGGCGCGCTCGGCATGCTGTGGGCGGATGTGACGTTCAAGGAACGCATCAGCGGGTTCGATTCCTACGTGAAGCTCTTCGCCATTCCGCTGCTGTTCATGCATTTGCGCCATTCCGCCATCGGCTGGCGCGTGCTGCATGCCTTCATCCTCTCCTGCGCGCTGCTGCTGGCCCTCGCCGTGCTGTCCTATTTCTTCGCCGGCAGCTTCGAGCGTCTGGCCAAGATGCCCGGCGTTCCGGTCAAGGATTATCTCGCGCAAAGCGCGGTCTTCTCGCTCGCCGCGATGGGCTGCTTCCTGCTCGCGCGGCAAAGCTGGGAACGTGACGCGCGGTCGCGCGCCGTCGGCTTCCTGGCGCTCGGCATCGCCTTTCTGATCGACATCACGTTCCTGATTTCCAGCCGCACCGCGCTCGTCAGCATTCCCGTGCTGCTCCTGGTGCTGGTCATCAAGACGTATGATGGGAAACGCGCGGCCGCCTTTGCCGCGATCATCGCGTTCGCTGCGCTCGCGGTCGGCCTGCTGCAGCCGACGGTGAGCGCAAGGCTGGCAAAGCTGTGGAGCGAGGTGGAGATTTACCGCGCCGACAATACGCGCACCTCGGCGGGCGAGCGGCTGGAATTCTGGAAGAAGTCCGTCGGTTTCATCGCGCAGGCGCCGCTGCTCGGCCACGGCACCGGCACGATCAGGAGCCGGTTCGAACGGGTCGCGAGCGGGCAGGGCGCGTCCGCGCTGATCGCGGCCAACCCGCACAACCAGACGCTCGCGGTCGGCATCCAGCTCGGCTTCGCCGGGATGGCGCTGCTGTTTGCCATGTGGCTTGCGCACCTCGCGCTGTTCAGGGGCGCGGGCCTCGCGGCCGCGATCGGTGCGCTCGTGGTGGTACAGAACATTGCCGGCTCCTTGTTCAACTCGCATCTGTTCGATTTCACCCACGGGTGGCTCTATGTGATCGGCGTCGGCGTTGCCGGCGGCGTGGTCCTGGCGCAGCGGGAACGGGCCGACATTTCCCACCGCGATGTCGTGGCGCCGCCGTGAATGCGCGCATCGGGCTACCGCCGCGGCCGCGCCTTCTGATCGTCGCGTTGCGGCGGCTGGGCGACGTGCTGCTCACCACGCCGCTCGCCCGCAGCCTGCGGCGCGCCTTTCCGGACGCCGAAATCGACATGCTGGTCTTTCGCGACACGCAGGCGATCCTGGACGGAAACCCGGACATCTCGCGCGTCATCGCGACGGATGCCCGCGCGCCGTTCTCCGACAGCCTGAATTTGATCCGCGCGCTGTGGCGGCAATACGATCTTGCGATCACCACGCAGGCCGGCGACCGGCCGAGCGTCATGGCCATCGCTGCGGGGCGCCTGCGCGCCGGCGTCGCCGAGGCGCGGCTGATCGGACGGGTGAAGCGTGCTTTCCTGCATCGCGCGGTCGGCATGGATTCCGGTGCGCATCGCGTCGAGGAAATGGCCGCGATCGCCCGCAGCCTCGGGATCGAGCCGGTGATGGAGGTCGTGTGTCCGCGCGCCGCTCCGCGGCCGGACCTGTTTCCCTCCGACGCCTATGCCGTGATCCATGCGGCGCCGCAATTCGTCTACAAGCAATGGAGCGGCGAGGGATGGCGGGCGCTGGCCGCGCATCTGCGCGCGCGCAACCTGTCCGTCGTCGCGACCGGCGGACCGGGAGAGGCCGAGCGGCGCTATCTCGATTCCCTGTGGGACGGGATTGAAGTTCACAGGCTCGACGGCAAGCTGACCTGGCCGGAAATTTCCGCCCTGCTGCAGGCGGCGCGCCTGTTCGTCGGCCCGGACACGTCGGTGACGCATCTCGCCGCCGCCGCCGGATGTCCGACCGTCGCCATCTACGGTCCCACCGATCCGCGGCTCTGGGGCCCCTGGCCCAAGGGCGGATTGCGGGAAAAGTGGCAGGCCGCAGCCGGCATGCAGCGGCGCGGAAATGTGCTTCTCGTGCAGAACCCGCTGCCGTGCGTGCCGTGCCAGCACGAGGGCTGTCTGCGCCGTCTCGACAGCTATAGCCGCTGCCTCGACGAATTGCCGCCGGCGTCGGTGATCGCCGCCGTTAACGACGCTCTTGCGGCGGCCTAGGGGCCTGGAGCGGGAGGGTGGCGCGCCGCCGCAAAGGCCGGTATGGACTAGCGAAATGGGGGATTCCCGCTTGCGGCTTCCGGTCATGACGTTGCGCAAGGCCCTGATCGTGGCGCACGACTTGCTCGCGACCGCGGCGGCGGTGCTGGGCGCCTTCTATCTGCGCTTCGAGACGCCGGGCTTGGTCGAGCGCATCGACAACCTGGCGTTCCTGCTGCCGGCCATCATGATCTATGCCGGCATCGTCTATTCGTTCTTCCATCTCGACGATGCCAAGTGGCGTTTCGCCTCGCTCCCCGACCTGTTCAACATCTTCCGCTCGGCGACCGTCATCGCGCTGTCGCTCCTGGTGCTCGATTACATCCTGGTCTCGCCGAACCTGTTCGGCGGCTATTTCTTCGGCAAGACCACGATCATCATCTACTGGTTCCTGCAGATGTTCTTCCTCGGCGGTCCGCGCATGGCGTACCGCTATTTCCGCTATTCGCGCTCGCAGCAGCAGGTGAAGGCCGCGGAGGCGAGCCCCACGCTGATCCTCGGGCGGGCCGCCGATGCGGAAGTGCTACTGCGCGCGATCGAGAACGGGTCGGTGAAGAAAATCTGGCCCGCCGGCATCCTGTCGCCGTCGCCGTCCGACCGCGGACAATCGGTGCGCGGACTTCGGGTGCGCGGCAGTTTCGACGACCTCGAGCGCGTCGTCACCGACCTGAACAGCCGCGGAAGGCGCATCACGCGCGTGATCCTGACGCCGTCCGCTTTCGAGCCGGATGCCAAGCCCGACACGCTGCTGATGCAGGCGCGGCGTCTCGGCCTGACGACGAGCCGCATGCCGGCGCTCGATGCCGGTCCGGAGGCGTTGCAGCTCGCGCCCGTGAATGTCGAGGATCTGCTGCTGCGGCCGAGCGTGAAGATCGACTACCGGCGCCTGGAGGAATTCGTGCGCGGCAAGTCGATCGTCGTGACCGGCGGCGGCGGCTCGATCGGCGCGGAAATCTGCGAGCGCGTGGTCACGTTCGGCGCGGCGCGCCTGCTGGTGATCGAGAATTCCGAGCCGGCCCTGCATGCCATCCTGGAAACGCTCGCGGCGCGCGACAGCGCGGCCGAGATCGGCGGGCGTATCGCCGATATCCGCGACCGCGACCGCATCTTTCGCCTGATCGCCGAATTCCGCCCCGACATCGTCTACCACGCCGCCGCGCTCAAGCATGTCCCGATCCTGGAACAGGACTGGGGAGAGGGCGTGAAGACCAACGTGCTGGGCTCGGTGAACGTCGCCGATGCGGCGGCCGCTTCCGGCGCCGGCGCCATGGTGATGATCTCGACCGACAAGGCGATCGAGCCGGTTTCGGTGCTGGGTGCGACCAAGCGCTTC
This sequence comes from Pseudorhodoplanes sp., assembly GCA_050246095.1. Classification (GTDB taxonomy): domain Bacteria; phylum Pseudomonadota; class Alphaproteobacteria; order Rhizobiales; family Xanthobacteraceae; genus Pseudorhodoplanes. Next base: position 8,871 of record JBFWWQ010000016.1, on the reverse strand, counting down.
GCCGAGATGTATTGCCAGGCGCTGGACGCGCATTTCGCCGCGCGGGTGCAGGGCAAAGCCCCGATGCGGCTGATCGCCGTGCGCTTCGGCAATGTGCTCGCTTCGAACGGCTCGGTGGTGCCGAAATTCAAGGCGCAGATCGAGGCGGGCGGACCGGTGACGGTCACGCATCCCGACATGGTCCGCTATTTCATGACCATCCGCGAGGCCTGCGACCTCGTGGTGACGGCGGCAAGCCACGCGCAGTCTCCCGAACGCTCCGACGTTGCGGTCTATGTGCTCAATATGGGGCAGCCGGTGAAGATCGTGGATCTCGCCGAGCGCATCATCCGCCTGTCCGGTCTGGAGCCGGGACACGACATCGACATCACGTTCACCGGCATCCGCCCGGGCGAACGCCTGCACGAAATCCTGTTCGCGCGGGAAGAGCCGACGGCGGAAATCGGCATTCCCGGGATCGTGGCGGCGCGGCCGAACAGCCCGTCGCTGGATACGATGCGTGCCTGGCTGGCGACGCTGGAACAGGGGCTCGCGCGCGAGGATCGCGGCGCAATCTACCGCGTGCTGCGCGACGCCGTCCCCGATTTCCGCGGAGAGGCGGCCTGAGCCATCGCGGCGAGGCCGGCCAGCGTCTCGACGGCGGGGTGCCAGCCGGCGCGCCGCAGCGCACTGGCATCGACGACCTGCGCGCCGCCGAGCCGCTCCCATAATCCCTTCCGGCCGATGGCGGTCAGCGCAATCCGGAACGCCCCGCGCGGCACCGCGACGAGGCGCGCCGGCTGTCCCAGGCCGCGGCGCAACGCGGTCATGATTTCCGCGAAGGTTACGGGCGCGACGTCGGCGACGACATAGGTGGCGCCCAGCGCCTTCGGTTCCGAAAGGACGAAGCGCGCAGCCGATGCGAGGTTGTCGACCGACAGCAGCGAGCGCAGATTGTCGAAGCCGCCGAACGGCAGCGGCAGCGGGAGCGCCGCAAGGCGCAGGAGCGCCGCGAGATTGCCTTTGACGCCCGGGCCGTAGATCACCGTCGGCCGCAGGATGGTGAACGGCACGCCGGCCGCCCGCACGGCGTCTTCCGCCGCGAGCTTGGAGCGGCCATAGGCGTCGGTGGGCGTCGGCGGCGTATGCTCGTCGAGCACGGCCGCGCTGACGGCCCCCGCTTGCGCCCGGATCGATGAGACGAAAACGAGCTGGGCCAGGCCCGCGCACGCCGCCTGCATGGCGAGTTCCGCCGTGGCCTGGTGGTTGATGCGGTCATAGGCTTCCAGCGCGGTGCGCGGATCGGCATGCGCGAGGCCGGCGAGATGGATCGCGGCATCCGCGCCTTGCAGCAGCGGCCTCCAGTCGACCGGTCGCGACAGGTCGGGCAGGGGGGCGAATTCGATGCCGTCGCCCGTGGTCACGGCGGCCGCGTCGCGCGCGGCCGCGCGCACCGCAAATCCGGCCGCGGCCAATGCCGGCACCAAAGTCCGGCCGACAAAGCCGGAGGCGCCGGTGACCAGCACGCGCCTCACGCGCGCCTCCGGCTGAAGGTCGCCAGCAGCCAGGCGACGAGCAGCGCGCCGAGGACCAGCGCGGCGGCGGCGGCAAAGGCGGTGCGCAGCGTCACGGTCGCGGTCGCGAGCGCGGCCAGCGCCAGATTGAGGGCGAAGACGCGCGTCACCACGTCCATCACGGAATACCCGTTGTCGGTCGCCCGCTGGTAGAAGTGGGTGCGATGCGCCTGCCAGAACGGCTCGCGCCGGGCCAGGCGTCGGGCGAGCGTGATCGTGGCATCGGCCAGATAATAGAGCGGCAGCAGGATGGCGGCGACGAGATGGCCGTTCCCCGCCAGCATCAGCAGCAGCCAGCCGAGCAGGAGACCGATCGGCAGGCTGCCGACATCGCCGAGAAACAGGCGCGCCACCGGTTTGTTGAACGGCGCAAATCCGATCATGGCGCCGAACAGCGCCAGCGAAACGATGCCCGCCTGCCAGGGCAGCGCCCCGAGCGCGCCGAGCAGGATCAGCGCGCCCGTTACCGGCACGACTTCCGCGACCGTCATCCAGTCGAGGCCGTCCATGAAATTGACCAGGTTGACGAACCACAAACCCGCGAGCAGCAGCAGAATCAGCTCGGCGGCCGGCGGCCATGACGGAAAGACGCGGAACCCGGCCGGCAGAGCGGTCAGGACGATGCCGATGCAGGCCGCCTGCAGCAGCAGGCGCGGCGTTACCGGGATCGGGCGGATGTCGTCGACCGCGCCGACGACCGCGATCAGCAGCGTGGCCGCGGCCAGGAGGCCGAGGTTGAACGGAGCGAAAAAGGCCCCGCTCCACCAGGCGAGAAAGCCGGCGACCGCGAAGGTCGCCGCGATCACCGCGGCGCCGGCGCCCTGCGGGGTCGGCGCCACGTGCGAGGAGCGCGCATTCGGCCGCGCCAGCGCGTAGCGGACAAGCAGCGGGCGCAGCATTAGGATCAGCGCCGCGGCGAGCGCGGCGGCGCTCGCGACCGTGAGCGATGACGCCAGCCAGTCGAAGGGATAGGACAATTTCACCACCCGGCGCCGCCGGTCTTTATGGCCCCGCCTGGACCCGCGCCGGCGCTTCTGATGCGTTAAATGGCGCCGACCCGCAAGAGGTCGTGCAGGTGCACGATTCCGATCGGCTCGGAGCCCTCGACCACGAACATGGCCGTGATCTTGTGCGCGTTGAGCGCCTCGATGATCTCGCTCACCAGCTGGTCGGGGCGGCATTGCTTGGGGGCGCGCGTCATCACCTCGTCGACGATCTGCTCGGTCAAACCGGGCTTCATGTGGCGGCGCACGTCGCCGTCGGTGACGATGCCGATCAGCGCGCGGTCGGCGTCGACGATGCCGACGCAGCCGAGCCCCTTGGCGGACATTTCCAGGATCGCTTCCGACATGCGCTGGCCGGAACGGCAGAGCGGGATCGCCTGCTCCGTGCGCATGACGTCGCGCACGAATTTCAGCATGGCGCCGAGCCGGCCGCCGGGATGCAGGATGTGGAAGTCGCGCTCGGTGAAGCCGCGGCTTTCCAGCAGCGCGATCGCCAGCGCGTCGCCGAGCGCGAGCTGCATGATCGAGGAGGTCGTGGGCGCGAGATTGTGCGGGCAGGCCTCGCGCGCCTGCGGCAGGATCAGTGCGACATCGGCGGCCTTGCCGAGCGTGCTGCCGGCCTGCGCGGTCATGGCGACGAGCCGGATCTTGAAGCGCTTGGCATAGTCGATCAGGTTTTTCAGTTCCGCGGTCTCGCCGGACCAGGACAGCGCGATCACCACGTCGTCGGGCGTGATCATGCCGAGATCGCCGTGGCTCGCCTCGCTCGGATGCACGAAAAAGGCGGGCGTGCCGGTGGAGGCGAAGGTCGCCGCGATCTTGCGCGCGACATGCCCCGACTTGCCCATGCCGGTGACGATCAGCCGGCCGGGCGCGGAGCGGATGGTCTCGATGGCGGCGAGGAAGGGAGGGCCGAGTTCCTTGTGCAGGGCCGCCCGGATCGAGCCGATGCCGTCCCCTTCAAGCTCCAGCGTCCGCAGGGCCGACTCGAGCAGAGAACCATTCTGAGATTCGGCCAAGCGTTGCGGTCGGGACATTTTTACCAGGGTCCAGGGGCGTGGCGACGAGGCGACATAGCATCACGGAACGCGCAGAGCGAGGGCTTCGGGAGCTTTCAGCGACCCCCGTGCAAACGAAGACTCGATTTCCCGCCAACAGGGAGAATAACAGGGAATTGGCTCCAATTCGGCCGGCCCACGATCGGTTTGCGGGCGAACCGCTAGAGAATTCAAAACCTTACCGCCAAATTCCCTACCCTTTGAACCAGGGAATTGTTGTTGTGCGAGCAGGGAAAGGTTGGGGTTGATCTGGGATCGACGAGCAGCGATGGGTAACCGCTGTAACCGATGGGGTGGACGCCCCCACGGCATCCGACGTGCCAAGGTTGCGGTGTCAAGTCGCAACGAAGGAGGCGTCCGTGGAGAAGGTTAGCATCATCGGCGTAGATAGCAGGCATCCAGCGGCCGGTTTTGCCATTCGCCGACTTCCTCCAGGACCGCGTCGGTGAGAAGCGCGAACCGGCGAGCGGGATGACGCAAAAAAGGGATTGACCAACTACTGCCCGTTACAGAAGCGTAGTGACTTGAATCAGTGGCAATATTGCGAGTTACACGGTCTGCCGCAGAAGGCCTTCGAGAACTGGCGCCAGATGTTCAGGCTCGAACCGGAGCCCCCACAGCGCAAGTTACTCTATCGGCGCCGGCCCTTAAGCCCTCCTCTAAGTCCGCCCGCTAGTCCTCCCCTAAATCCGGGGGCTTATCCCTCCTCGCAGCTGGCGGCTCCGATTGTTCAACGACCGCGCGAGGGTCATCGTCGCCGGTTCAGCGACGCAGATATCCGAAAGCCTTGTCCGAACGAGTTAGGCAATTCCTTCTTCGGGTCGATGTGCTGTCCTACCTCTCCCTCTCAGCCGGTCACACACCCGCTGCTCCCGACGTGAGGGCGCGTTGACGGGATATGCCAGTTTTGGCATACTCACGGGATGAAGGAAGTGAAGTGGCACGGCAGCAGCCGATCCGATGTCGACGTATTTCCGAAGGGCGCCCGGCGCGAAGCTGGATATCAACTGTTCCAGGTTCAGATCGGCGAAGAGCCGTCCGACTGGAAGCCGATGACATCTGTCGGCCCTGGCGTTCGCGAGATCAGGATACGTCAGGCGTCTGGCGCCTTTCGGATCATCTACCTGGCGACCATCGGTGACGCTGTTCATGTGCTGCACGCGTTCCAGAAGAAAACACAGGCCACAGCCAAGCGGGACATCGACCTCGCCAAGGCACGGTTCAGACAGATCAGGTGACGACAATGGCAAAGTCCGTATTTCACGACCTGTTCCCGGCGGAAGAAGCGGCCGAGCTTGAAATGCGCGCCAAACTGCTGTCCGGGATCAACAAGTGGCTGAGCAAGTCCGGGCTGACGCAAATCGAGGCCGCGAAGCGCCTTGGTATCACTCAGGCTCGGGTATCCGAGATCAAGAACGGAAAGATCAATCGGTTCAGCCTGAGCATGCTGGTTCGGCTTGCGGAGCGCGCAGGTTTGCGCCCTGGCATCCGATTCCAGAAGGCAGCGTGAGGGCACTGCCAGCGTTTCGTGAAGGCTGTGTGGCCGAGTCCTCTTGGTCGGGCACGCCAGACGCCGCGACCAGGAGCGTGGAATCTGATCCGCATCAGTCCGGACCGAGCAGCCGATAGCCCGCTTCTTGACGTTCGTGATGCGGTAGAGGCGCCCGCTGTCCGAGGCACGGAACAACATGGTGCGATGGCTGCGCGGATTCACGCGGCTGCCGCCAAGCCAGTGGCGCAGCGCGCGAACAACGAATGCAATCGAGCGTCTGCACGAAGAGTTCAAGCGGCGGATCAAGACCCAGTCCTTGCTGCCATCGGCCGATACGGCAGCAATGTTATTCTGGGCGCTGCTCGCTTCCGGCCAGATCAGCATGCGCAAGATTGATGGGTGGCAAACCCTCGATACCAAGCCCATCGATCAGCCGATTGACCACGCTGCCTGATGCGGTCGAGCGTGTGGTCCCAACTCCAGAGGTTAAAATAATCGTACACCGTGCTCTTGGGCGGAAGGTCTTTCGGAAGTGCGGCCCACTGGCAACCCGTGCTCAAAATGTACATGAGCCCGTTGACGATCTCGCGCATCACAACCGTGCGCTTGCCGCCTCCACGCTTGCCCGGCGGGTTCAACGGTTCGACGAGCTGCCATTCCTCATCGCTCAGATCGCTGGGATAGCGCAACTTGCTGCGGTCATAACGGCCGCGATTTTCCGTCGTCCACATCGGCAATCTCCGCAAAAAATCAGATCGCCTCCTTTGAATCACAAATGATTCCAATGATTCAAGAATTCTCCGGATGGGCTCTTAGACCCAGGCTAAGTCACAACCCAACTGCTGAACATTCCTGAATTTCACACCATCCCCCTCGAAAATCCGGCCTGGACATGCTAAGTAATACCAGATTCTTAGATCGCCTTACTTGAGGAACTTCATGAGTACGACCGTCACCAGCAAGGGCCAGGTCACGATTCCGAAGCAAGTCCGGGACCTGCTCGGAATCGTCCCGGGCAGCGTCGTTGACTTCGAGCGCGGATCGGATGGCCGGATCGTCATCGTCAAGGCTGAGAAGAAGGCCAAGCCCACCCGCCTTGCCCGCCTGCGCGGACATGCAGGCAAGGGACTAAGTACGAACGAGATCATGGCAATGACGCGTGGCGAAGATTGACGTGATCATCGTCGATACGAATGTCCTTCTCGATCTCGTGACGGATGATCCCAACTGGGCCGATTGGTCATTGGCCCGCCTCGAAGAAGCCGCGCTAAACGGGCCGATCCTGATAACCGACGTAGTCTATGCAGAGACCTCGATCCGATACGAGCGGATTGAGGATCTTGATGCCATGCTCAGCGAGGCGATGATCGAGATCGCCCCTACCCCGCGATCCGCCCTATTCCTAGCGGGAAAGGCATTCGAACAATATCGTGCAGCCGGAGGTGTTCGGACGGGCGTGTTACCCGACTTCTTTATCGGCGCGCATGCAGCGGTCGAGGGCTGTCCGTTGATTACGCGCGATCCACGCCGCTACCGGAGTTATTTCCCATCACTCAGACTGGTCACACCTTGACATTGACCCAAGGCAACCGCGAGACTTGAAACTCGTGAGTACTAAGCTACGGATGCTTGAAGATCTGCGGTCGTTCACGAAGTTCACGCCATAAGTACTCGATGGAGGCGTCGCGCTGGTTGTCGGAGGAATAGCGGGCGTAGAGAGCGAATGGGCATAATGTTTCCCCTAAATTTGGAGCAATGCCTTGAGCTTGGCCCGAACCTCAGCCATCACCACGGCAGTTACCTTGCCCTTGCGCCTGGCCTTGCGAGCGCGCCAGTCGAGGCTCTCGATCTGATCGGCCAGAATGGCGCTTGGCGGGTTCTGGCTAACGGCAACCTCAAAGGGGTAACCTTTGAGCTTCGTTGTCAGCGGGCAGCACAACATCATGCCTCGCGGCCCGTTGTAACGGGCGGGCGACAGCACCAAAGCGTGGCGATGGCCAGTCTGCTCGTGCCCAGCTTGCGGAGTGAAATTCACCCACACGATTTCACCGCTGTCAGGCACCCATGCGGCCATCACCAGGTTTCCTTGCCGACCGGAGCGCCGAAACCCGACCTGCGGGGGGTGTCACGGAGGTGCGCCCCTTGACAAAGTGGCTACATGTGGCTACTTGGAAAACCGTGAAGACCGTATCAATCCGCGACGCAAAGAACCGCCTGACCGAACTCGCCCGTGAGGTTGAAAAGGGAGAGACCGTCGTTGTGACACGCAATGGACGTCCCGTGTTCGACCTCGTTCCGCACAAGAAGCATGGCGGTTTGAACTTGGCCGCCGGCGACGCTTATTTGCGGTTGAAGGGCATCAAGAATCCCGTACCGTTCATCGCCGACGATTTCGACGAACCGCTTCCCGAGGATTTCCTCCTGCGTCCTCTGCCGCAGGCCAGATGAGAGTCCTGCTCGATACGCACGTTGCATTGGCGCTTCTGCGGCGGTCTCTTGCAAAACAGTATCCCGAGATCGTGCACCATCTTGCCGATCCTGCGACGGTTGGTTTTGTGAGCGTCGTGAGCTTGTGGGAAATGGCTATCAAGTCACGACTCGGGAAGTTGGACCCCGGCATGCCACTTCGCGACATGGTCGGCTATCTTGAAGCCGTGGGCCTTTCGATTCTGCCGATCGAAGCGCGCCATGTGATTGTTGTGACCAATCCCGAACCGAAAACTCGCGATCCGTTTGATCGGCTCCTGCTGACACAGTGCCAAGTGGAAAATCTAAGGCTGGCGACCGTGGATCGCGTGCTTGTCAAGCATCCTTTGGCGCTCGCGACCTGACTGTTGTGCTTTCCGAAAACCCCATTCGACTTGGAATTGACTTTGTGAACCAGAATCGTTGCATCTTTGTTGGACGATGAATGCTGTCCTTCGTGCCCGAATTAACATTCAAACTTGACCACCAAGTGAGGCCGATCAATTTCTTATGATCGCATTCGTCCGCGCTTAAAGCTATGAACGATCGACCCATCGTCTTTGTCTCCTCCACCATACGAGCGCTGATTTCCGGGCGAAAACAGCAGACTCGTCGGTTGATGTGGGGAAAGCCGCGCGCAACACAACAGGGCCATGGTGAGCGACCGAGCGCAATGTTCGTCGCAACGGATGACCTTGGTCGTTCAGCGCTGAGGTATCGGCCCGCAACGATTTGGCATGAAATCACCGCGGGAGATCGGCTTTGGGTAAAAGAGGCTTTCGCGACGGGCGGTTCGGCTCAATCGCCGATCGTTTATCGCGCGGATATTGCCAACGCCGAGGGTATGGCTTGGCGCCCGTCCTTGCACCTGCCGCGCCGGCAGAGCCGCTTGACGTTAATTGTGACCGAGGTGAGGAGGGAGCGAGTGCAGCAAATTACTCGCGAGGACGCGATTGCGGAGGGTGTCCAATGGGATAAGGGCGGTCGTCGATGGCATTTCGACGGAGCCCTCGCAGATCGGCGGGACCCGCGGCGTGTTTTCGAGAAATTCTGGCGCGAACTTCATGGGGATGAAGGGTGGGACGCCGACCCCGAGGTTGCGGTTATCACCTTCACCGTTCTCACAGCCAATATTGATGCCGCCGCATGACGGTTAGTGAGCCAGCAATTACATATTGACATAGGATAGCGCAGATGGCATAGAATGTAAGATTTTTCTGAATTCATAAGAGACGATGACCAGAAAGCTCTTCAAAAGATCGTCCACCCCGGCCCTTCAGGTCGAGCTCGACGGTATC
>JBFWWQ010000015.1:0-23720 GCA_050246095.1 Pseudorhodoplanes sp. | reverse complement strand
GAGGAATGGGCGAATGTGAAGGTTCCGCCGCCCCCGGCCCTGAAGCCGGTCACGGTCGATCCCAAGACCACCGCGCTCTTGATGCTCGATTTCATGAACCAGAATTGCGGACAGCGCCCGCGCTGCGTCGCCACGCTGCCGGCGATGAAGAAGCTGGCCGATGCGGCGCGTGCCGCCGGCGCCCCGGTTGTCTACAGCCTGATCGCGAATACCACGACCGCCGATGTGCGTTCGGAAGTGCCGGCGGCGGCGGGCGAGCCGTCCGTGCTCTCCGGTCCCAACAAGTTTCTCCGCACCGAGCTGGAGAAAATCCTCAAGGACAGGAACGTCCAGACGGTGATCGTCGTCGGCACGGCGGCCAACGGGGCGGTGCTGGCCACCGCCACCGCGGCCGCGCTCGCCGGCATGAACGTGATCGTGCCGGTGGACGGCATCTCTTCGGCCGACGCCTTTTCCGAACTCTACAGCGCCTGGCATCTCGCCAACGCGCCGGGCGTCGGGCCGCGCACCACGCTGACCCGCAGCGACATGATCAAGTTCTGATTCTTTTATCCCTCCCCTGAAAGGGGAGGGATAAGTCAGACCTTGCCCAGCGCCTCCAGGATGCGTTCCGGCGTGAACGGCATCGCGGTCAGTGTCTTCGCGCCGAGCGGGCGCAGCGCGTCGTTGATCGCATTCATCACGCAGGCCGGCGCGCCGGCCGTGCCGGCTTCGCCCGCGCCCTTGGCGCCCAGTTCGCTGTCGGCGGTCGGCGTCACGACATGGCCGACCTCGATGTCGGGCATCTCCATCGCCATCGGCACGAGGTAATCGGCCATGTTGCCGTTGAGCAGCTGGCCGCGCTCGTCGTAGAGGCAATGCTCGAACAGCGCGCCGCCGAGCCCCTGCACGATGCCGCCGCGGATCTGCTCGTCGACCAGCTGCGGGTTGATGACCGTGCCGCAATCCTCCACGCACCAGTGCCTGAGCAGCGTGACGAATCCGGTGTCGGTATCGATCTCCAGATAGCTCGCCTGGATGCCGTTGGTGAAGGCGAACGGCCAGGCGCGCGGCACGTAATGCCGCGTCGCCATCAATTCGGCCTGGAATCCGGGCGGCAGCGTATCGGGGCGGAAATAGCAGATGCGCGCGACCTCATCGAGGCCGATGCGTTCGCTGCCGCTTACGGCATCGACCACGGCGCCGTTGCGGATGTCGAGATCGTCGGGCTTGGCCTGCAGGATCGACGCGGCCGCCGCGAGCACGTTGGCGCGCAGCGCCTTGCCCGCCTGCCAGGCCGCTTCGCCCCCGATGCCGGCCGCGCGCGACGCCCAGGTGCCGCCGCCATAGGGCGTGTTGTCGGTATCGCCGGTGACGACGCGCACGCGCTCGATCGGCACGCCGAAGGACGAGGCGACGCATTGCGCGAGCACGGCATCCGCGCCCTGGCCCTGCTCGGTGACGCCGGAATGCACGAAGACCGCGCCGGTCGAGTCGAGCTTCACCGTCGCGCCGTCCTGCGAGGAAATGCGCGCGCCGCCGACGCCGTAAAAGGCCGCGCTCGGATTGGTCACCTCGATGAAGGACGCGAAACCGATGCCGCGATGGACGTTCTGCTCCCGCAAAGCCGCCTGTTCCGCCCGCAGCGCCTTGTAATCCATCATCGCCGCGATCTTCTCCAGCGAGGCATGGTGCGAGAGCCTCTCGAACTTGATCCCGGAGGCGGCGGTCGCGGGATAGGCGTCGTCGGGATAGAGATTCTTGCGGCGGATATCGAGCGGGTCCATGCCGATGGCCTGCGCGGCGAGGTCGACGAGGCCCTCCGTCACCGCGGTCGCGATCGGGTGCCCGACCGCGCGGTACTGGCACATGACGTTCTTGTTCTGGAACACCACGCGCGCCCGCGCCCGGTAGTTCGGGCAGCGGTAGGGTCCGCCGGTCAGGTTCACGACCTGGTTGGCCTCGATGCCCGAGGTGCGCGGATAGACCGAGTAGGGGCCGATGCCGGTGAGATCGTCGATCTCGAAGGCGGTGATGGCGCCGTCCTTGTTCACCGCGATCTTGCCCGTCACGCGGTGGTCGCGGGCATGGATGTCGGTGACGAAGCTCTCGATCCGGTCGGCGACGAACTTCACCGGACGCTTGAGCAGCTTCGCGAGCGCGACCGTCGCCATCTCGTCGGCATAGGTGTGCACCTTGATCCCGAAGGAGCCGCCGACATCCTTGGTCAGGACGCGGACCTGATGCTCCTCGAGACCGAGATGCTTGGCGAACAGGTTCATCATCATGTGCGGCGCCTGCGTCGCGTGATAGACGGTCAGGCGCTGTTCGCCGGGATTCCAGTCGGCCAAAACGGCGCGCGGCTCGTTGCAGACTCCCGTGTGGCGGCCGAACAGGAATGTCGCGGCCACGACCGCGTCGGAAGTCGCATAGGCCTTGTCGACCTCGCCGACATCGAGGGTGCGCTCGAAGGTGAGGTTGTCGCCGAGGATGGGGTGGATCACCGGCGTTCCCTTGTCGAGCGCGGTCTCCGGGTCGGTGACCGGCGTCATTTCCTCGTAATCCACGGCGACCAGCTCGCAGGCATCCTCGGCCTGCGCGCGCGTGCGGGCGACGACGGCGCAGACCGCTTCGCCCTGCCAGCAGGCGCGGTCGACCGCGATGGCGTGCTGCGGCGCCGACTTGATGCCTTTCAGATGCGTGAGCACGCCGACCCACGGCGTGATGACGGCGGCGAGCTCCGCGCCGGTGACGACGGCGACGACGCCTCTCGCCTTTTCCGCGGCGCTCCCGTCGATATGCAGGATGCGCGCATGCGCGAAGGGCGAGCGCACGAAGGCGACATGCGCCATGCGCGGCAGCACGACGTCGCTGATATACTGGCCGCGTCCCTGCGTCAGGCGCTGCAGGTTCGGTCGCGGCACCGCGCGGCCGATATAGGAATTCGGCCGGTCGAGCGCGGAAAGCGCGGGCGGAAGGTCGGCTACGATCTTCATGCAGGGGCCCCTAGGAGAGATCGGCGTTCGCGGATCCAAAGGGAGTTTCGGGCGCGTGCGGCAAACACTGCTCCACTCCCTCCCCTCTTGTGGGGGAGGGCTGGGGAGGGGGGTGGCAAAGATAGATCATGCTCGCGGTTACCCCCCTCCCTGTCCCTCCCCCACAAGAGGGGAGGGAACGCTAGGGAGAGCGTCCGAACGCAATCCCAAATCGAATGCGCAGCGCGAAGCATCATGCTTTCACTCCGCCCCGCGCCTTCGCCACCGCCTCGATCGCATCGACGATGGCGTGGTAGCCGGTGCAGCGGCAGTAATTGCCGGAAATATGCGCGCGGATCGTTGCACGCGCGGGAACGCCGCCGCGGGCCAGCAATTCCTGCGCCGTCAGCAGCATTCCCGGCGTGCAATAGCCGCATTGCAGCGCGTTGCGCCGCTCGAAGGCCTCCTGCAGGTCGGCGATCTCGCTGCGGTCGGACACGCCTTCGATGGTCTCGACGGCCGCGCCGTCGCATTGCGCCGCCAGCATCAGGCAGCCGCGCACCACGGCGCCGTCGACGCGCACGCTGCAGGCGCCGCAGGCGCCGTGCTCGCATCCGACATGGGTGCCGGTCAGTCCGAGACCGTCGCGCAGGAAGTCGACCAGCGTGGTGCGCGCCTCGACGCACTCGCTGACGCGCTCGCCGTTGACGGTCAGGGCGATGTCGCATTCCTTGCTCACGCGGCAGCCTCCCTCATCCGTTTCGCCACCCGCCGCAGCAGCACCGCGGCGAGGTGCTTCTTCGCCTTCCCGGTCGCCTGGATGTCGTCGGGCGGATCGAGGTCGCCGGCGATCGCCGCCGCGGCCGCCTCCACGCCTTGCGCGGAAAGCGCCTGCTCGGCGCCGCGGGCGCGAAGGGGCGTCAGACCCACGCCGAAGAAGACCAGGCGAACGTCCCGCAATTTCGCGCCGTCCGCGACCGCCGACGCCGCAAGGCCGACCAGCGCATAATCGCCGTGCCGCCGCGCCAGTTCGGCGAAGCCGTGCCGCGATTGCGGCGTCTTCGCCGGAAAGCGGATTTCGGTCACGATTTCCGAGGGGGCGAGGGCCGTCTCGTAGAGCCCCTTGAAGAAGCCGTCGGCGGCGACCGCGCGCGTGCCGGAGGCGCCGGCGATCTCGACCTCGCCGCCGAGCGCGAGCAGGCAGGCAGGAATCTCCGCTGCCGGATCCGCAAAGGCGATCGAGCCGCCGATGGTGCCGCGGTTGCGGATCGCCGGATGGCCGATATGCGGGATCGCGGCAGCCAGCAGCGGCGCATGCGCCGCGATCAGGTCCGAGCGCTCGATTTCGGCGTGACGGGTGAGCGCGCCGATGCACACCTTGCCGTCCTTCAGCGCGATGCCGGAGAGCCCGGCGATGCGATTGATGTCGACCAGCATTTGCGGGGCCGACAGCCGCATGTTGAGGGTCGCGATCAGGCTCTGGCCGCCGGCCAGGATTCTGGCCTCGCCGCCATGCTCGCGCAGCAGCCTGACGGCCTCGTCGACCGATCGTGCTCGGGCATACGCGAACGGCGCCGGTTTCACGTGTCCTCCCCTGATTTAGTTTTTTCTTATTCTGAAGGCGGGAAGGCGCGGGCGTCAACTTATGGCGTTGTCGGGGGCGCTATCCGGAATCGCGGTTGGTGAAACGCGCATTGCCGAGACCGGTCCCGATGGTCAGCGCGCCCCAATGCGTCACGTCCTGCATGAAGGGCGTTTCGCTTAAGCCCTGCACGACGGCGTCGTTGTGCAGCAGGATCGCGGTTTCCTCGCCGCCGATCCGGGGGACCGCTTCGTACAAACTGGCCGGCAGGTTGAAGCGGCTGGAGGCCCAGTTGCCGGGCAGGTTCTGCGCGCCCCGGTCGATCGAGCCGTCTTCCTCGATCAGGCCGGGACAGCCGATGCCGACGAAGGGCGCGAGCTTGCGCTTTTCCTTCTCGGCCAGCGCGACCAGTCGCCTGATCATCTTGGCCAGGCTTTCGATTGCGTCCTCGCGCTTGACTCCGCCCTCGTCGGCATGCCGCCACAATTCGTATTTCCAGACCGTGGACTTCGACAGGTCCTTCGCCTTCTTCAGGTTCAGGTCGACGATGCCGGCGCGGATATTGGTGCCGCCGATATCGACCGCGACGATGGCGTCATGCGCCTTGAACATCCAGGCGGGGGCGAGATGCGCGGCGCCGAGGAGCCCCGCCTCGTCCGGTTCGTTGCGCACCGGCACGAGGTCGAGCTTGATGCCGTCCGCCTTCAGGATGACGGCGGCGCGCCCGATCGCCACCTCGCCGACCCGGCTGCCGCGAAAGCCGCCGCCGATCACGATGCGCTCGGTATCCTTCCAGGCCTTCAGCTTCAGGAAGCGGCGGATCACCAGCGCCAGTTCCTGCGCGAAATCCTCGATCGCGCCCTGCAGGATGCCGGCGGCCTCGCCGTTGCCGCGGGCGAGCAGGCTGTCGAGCTGCTTCTTGGAAAGGTCCTCGCTCGGCGTGTCGCCGAACGGGTCCTGGCCCGCCTTGCGCAGCGGCTTGCGCCAGTTCTCGATGATGTCGCGGAACGCGCTCTTGCTGGCGCGGTCGCCGAGAAAGCCTTCGTCGTCCTTGATCTCGACATTGTAGCTGTCCACCTCGACCGACGGCAGGCGGGTGGCGCCGTGCGCGGCAATGGCGGGGAGGGTAGCTTGCTCGGTCATGCGAATGCCCCTGACTGATGGGACATAACGGGTGAGTGGAGGCGGAGTTCCCTCATCATGGCCGTTCCGGCTCCGGCCTCGGCCGGCCCCGGAACGGCATCAACCGGAAATCCGCTTCACGATATCGATCGCGCGCCGCAGCAGCGTCTCGGAGGCTTCGCGCGTACGGAACGCGGCATGCGCGCACAGCGTGACATGGTCCATGCGGGTGAGCGGATGGCCCGCCTTCAGCGGCTCGGCATGAAAGACGTCGAGCGCCGCATGGCGGATGTGGCGATTCTCAAGCGCCGAGAGCAGGGCCGCCTCGTCCACCAGCGCGCCGCGCGCGGTGTTGACGAAGATGACGCCTTTCTTCATGCGCGCGATGCGCTCGGCGGTGAGAAAGCCGCGCGTTTCGTCGCTCAAGGTCAGGTTGATCGAGATCACGTCCGATTGCGACAGCACGGTATCGAGGTCGGCCATCGTCACGCCCGCGCCCGGCTTGCTGCTGCGGTTATAGGCGATGACCTTCATGCCGATGCCGGCGCCGATGCGCGCGACCTCGCTGCCGATGCCGCCGAGCCCGATAATGCCGAGCGTCTTGCCGAGGAGCTGCACGCCTTCGCGCGGCTTCCAGGTCCCGCCGCGCACTTCGCGGTCCATGATCGCGAGATCGCGGGCGGCCGCGAACATCAGCGCGATCGTGTGTTCGGCGACGGCAGTGTCGCCGTAGCCCTTGATGGTGTGCACGGCGATGCCGAGCTGCTTCAGCTCGGCAATGTTCATGTAGCTTGCCGCGCCCGTGCCCAGGAACACTACGTGTTTGAGCGACTGGCATTGTGCGGCGACCGGCGTCGGCAGATAGGAATGATCGTCGATGCAGATGGCGTAGCCGTCGAGCAGGCGCGGCAGGTCCTCGCTCTTGAACGCGGCGGTGTTGACGTCGACGGCCGGATCGTCCGGCCGGCGGACGTCGCGAAAGATCGGTTCAAGCTGCTGGTTGCAGTCGATGAAGAGGGATTTCATGAATCAAGCCTGTCCACAGGCGTCATGGCCGGGCTCGTCCCGGCCATTCACGATCATGGACGCATAAAGAAAGACGTGGACCCCCGGGTCAAGCCCGGGGGTGACGAACGCATGAAGGGGCATTGGCGAGGTTCTATCTCGCCACGATCGGCTGCGCCTCCAGAAGCGGCTCGCGCACCGCGGCGCCGGTGAAGGCCGAGCCTTCCTCGAACCAGGATTTCGGCGCGGGATGTCCCCACAGCGTCTGCCGCTGCGGGTCCTGCAGCGACCAGCG
This sequence comes from Pseudorhodoplanes sp., assembly GCA_050246095.1. Taxonomy (GTDB): domain Bacteria; phylum Pseudomonadota; class Alphaproteobacteria; order Rhizobiales; family Xanthobacteraceae; genus Pseudorhodoplanes. The sequence goes on along the minus strand of JBFWWQ010000015.1, from coordinate 16,762 downwards.
CAGCGGCTCGAGATCGGGATCGGCGGTGAGATAGTCGCTGGTGAAAAGCTCGATGCGGTGGCCGTCGGGGTCGCGGATATAGAGGAAGAAGGCGTTGGATATGCCGTGCCGTCCGGGCCCGCGCTCCATGTTGGCCAGATAGCCGGAGGACGCCATCACGTCGCAGATATGCAGGATGTCGAGCGCGCTCGCCGTCCACACCCCGATGTGATGCAGGCGCGGCCCGCGTCCGTTGGTGAAGGCGAGGTCGTGCACATTGCCTTTGCGGTGCATCCACACCGCCCAGAGCCTCGGATCGGCGCCGTCGGTCTCGGTGTATTCGGTCAGGCGGAAGCCGATCTCGGTATAGAAGTCGTAGGAAGCCTGCACGTCCGGCGTGAAGCAGTTGATGTGATCGATGCGCTGGATGCGCGCGCCCCTATAGGCCGCATAGTTGCGCACCATGCATTCGCGCTGGTCCATGCGGAAATAGAATTCCAGCGGCATGCCGAGCGGATCGACGGTGGCGAGCGTGCGGCCCTGGAAATCGACCGAGGGGAACGAGGTCGGCAGCCCCTGGCGGGCGAACCAGAAGGCGGCGCGGTCGAGGTCCTCCTCGCTGCCGAGCTTGAAGCCGATGGTATGGCAGGTCGGCTCGCCGGACTTGCGCAGCACGATGGAATGGTGGTTGCGCTCCTCCACCGCGCGCAGATACAGCGCCTCGCGCGTTTCGTCGGACACCAGATAGCCGAGGCAGTCGACATAGAAAGCGCGCGTCCTGGCGATGTCGCGCGCGCCGAACTCGACATGGCTTGCGCGCACCACGTTGAATGGCGGATTCAGATTCGGCTTGCGGACGGGCATGATGTTGCACCTCGTGTCCCGGGCGCGGCGCAGCGCGAAGCGGTGCGACGCCGATCCGGGGCCGTTCCAGATTCGACTCGTGCTTTGGCGGTCCCGGGTCTGCAGCGCATCGCGGCGCTCTCGCTTGTGCTGCGCTGCGCCCGGGACACGAGAGTCAGACCCCGATCTTCGGAATCTTGTGGCTGTCGAGCGCGATCGCGATGTTCTTCGTCTCCATATAGAAGTCGAACGAATAATCGCCGCCGTCGCGGCCGATGCCGGACGCCTTCATGCCGCCGAACGGCGTCGGCAGGTGCCGGACATTTTCCGAATTCACCCAGATCATGCCGGCCTCCAGCGCCTGCGCCACCCGGTGCGCGCGCCCGACATCCTTGGTCCAGACGTAACCGGTGAGACCGTAGCGCACGTCGTTGGCGATCGCGAGCGCTTCGGCTTCGTCGGCGAACGGGATCATGGTGAGGACCGGCCCGAAAATCTCCTCCTGCGCGATGCGCATGTCCTGACGCGCCTGCGTGTAGAGGGTCGGTTCGACGTAATTGCCCTGGCCGCCCAAAGCGCGTCCGCCGCCGGTCGCGATGCTGGCGCCTTCGTGCTGCGCGATCCCGGCATAGCCCAGCACCTTCTCGGCATGTCGCGGATGGATCAGCGGGCCGATCTCGGTCGCGGGATCGAGCGGATGGCCGACCTTGATCCTTTGCACGCGCTCCGCGGCCTTCCTGGCGAAATCGTCGTAGATCGACGCCTGCACCAGCGCGCGGCTCGACGAGGTGCAGCGCTCTCCGTTCAGCGAGTAGATCATGAACAGACAGGCATCGAGCGCGCGATCGAGATCGGCGTCGTCGAAAACGATCACCGGGTTCTTGCCGCCGAGCTCGAAATGCACGCGCTTCAGCGTGGCCGAGCCCTGCTGCATGATCGCCGAGCCGGTTGCGCTTTCGCCGACAAAGCCGATGGCCTTGATGTCGGGATGTTCCGTCAGCGCTTTGCCGGCATCCTCGCCGTAGCCGTGCACGGTGTTGAGCACGCCGGCCGGCAATCCGGCGTCGTGGCAGATTTCGGCGAGCAGCGCCGCCGTCAGCGGCGACCATTCGGCCGGCTTGTGCACGACCGTGCAGCCGGCCGCGAGCGCGGGCGCGATCTTCCAGGTCGACAGCATGAACGGCGTGTTCCAGGGCGTGATCACGCCGACGGGGCCGATCGGCTGGCGCAGGGTGTAGTTGAGATGCGTCGGCGTGGGCAGCGAAAGGCCGTCGGCGGCGTCCGGCGCGCGGTCGGCATAGAAGCGGAAATTCTCCGCGCCGCGCAAAGCCGCCTTCGCCATGTAGCGGATCGGCTGCCCGGTATCCAGGCATTCGACGCAGGCGATTTCGTCGGCGCGCGCCTCGATGGCGTCCGCGATGGCGTGCAGGATGCCGCGCCGCTGCTCGCCGCTCGTTTTAGCCCAGTGCGTGCGGAACGCCTTCATCGCCGCGCGCGCGGCGCGGTCGATTTCGGCGACGCCGCCGCGTGCGACGCGCCCGATCGGCGCATTGTCGACCGGCGACGATGTCTCGAAACTCTCCCCGTTGCCCGCGTCCGGTTTGCCGTCGATCCAGTGCGGCACGATGCCGGCGCGGAAGCGCGCGAGATGCCGCTCCGCCTTGGCCAGCGTCTGGTCGAAGGCGTTCAAGCCGCCCGCTCCGCCTTGCCGCGCAGCGTATTCTTGCGCGCGGTGATGTTGTCGATCTCCTCGACCTCGACGGTCATGGCGATCGGATGCGTCTTGTGGGCGCGTTCGAGCTGCCGGTCGGCGGCGGCAAGCAGCGCGTCGGCGAGCTTGCTGCGCTGTTCCGGCGTGCGCCCGATGCGCAGCCGCGCGGTGATATGCACGAAGCCGTTGGCGGCATGGCCGTCGCCCACGCGGGCATGCTCGCGCCGCTCGGCGCGCGTACGGATCGCCGCGATGTCGGGCGCGAGGCCGGAGCCGATCATGGCCTGGTGCAAATCCTCGACCAGCGCGCGCACGTCCAGCGCGTCCTCCAGATTGGCGGAATATTCGGCGATGATATGCGGCATCGGTCGCTCCCTGCGGCTTCTGCGATTGACGGGCCTTGGGCCGACCCTTAACATGTTAATGATCGTCGAAGGCGCGCGCCGCGTCAAGCCGCGCCGCCCCTGGGAGAACCGCCATGCCGATGCCGCTGCAGCGCCTGAAGGGCTCGATTCCGCCGCTGCTGACGCCGTTCCGCAACGGCGAGGTCGACTACGATAGCTACGGCCGGCTGATCGAGATGCAGATCGCCGAGGGCTCGCACGGCATCCTGGTCAACGGCACCACGTCGGAACCCGCCTCGCTCACCATCGAGGAGCGCAATCGTCTCGTCACCTATGCGATCGACAAGGTGGGCGGCCGCGTGCCGGTGGTGGCGGCGACCGGCTCGCAATCTCTCGCGGAGACGCGGGTGCTGACCGATCACGCGGTCGCGGCCGGCGCCGACGCGCTGCTGATCGTGACGCCGTATTATTCGCGGCCGCCGCAGCGCGGCATCATCGAATATTATCTGGAATGCACGCGCGCGCATTCGGTGCCGTGGATGATCTATCACATTCCCGGCCGCGCCGCGGTCAACGTCACCGTCGATACGGTGAAGGAGCTCAAGGACCGGTCGCCGGCCTTTGTCGGCATGAAGCACGCCTCGCCCGATCTCGATTTCGTGTCGGAATGCTTCGCCGCGGTCGGGCAGGATTTCAGGATTTTCGTCGGCCTCGAGGATCTGTCTTTCCCGATGATGGCGGTCGGCGCCTGCGGCCTGATGAATGCGGTCGGCAACCTGCGACCGGGCGTGCTGTCGGAAATGTGCGAGGCGGTGTGGCGCGGCGATCTCAAGCGCGGGCAGGAATTGCACCACCGCCTGCACGAACTGAACAAGGCGGTGTTCTTCGACACCAATCCGATCCCGATGAAATACATGGCCCGGCGCCTCGGCATCATTCCGGTCAACGAGCATCGCCTGCCGATGGCGCCGGCGACGCCGGAACTGGAGAAGCGGCTGGACGCGGTACTCGCGCGTGCCGGCCTGCTCTCGAAACAAGCCGCGGAATGAAGCCGGGATGCGCGGGGGATGAAGCTCGCCAGCTACGTCCATAACGGGCGCGAGAGCTACGGCCCGGTGATCGGCGATGGCGTCGCCGATGCGCGTGCGCGCCTGCCGCGCTATCACAGCCTGCTGGAGGTGCTGCGCGCGGACGCGCTCGACGAATTGCGGCAGGCCTTCGCGGGCGTGCGCGCCGATTATCCGCTGCAGGAGGTCGATCTCTTGCCGCCGGTCGTGCTGCCGGAGAAAATCCTCTGCGTCGGCATCAATTACGGCAATCGCAATGCCGAATACAAGGACGGCTCCGACCAGCCGCAATATCCCAGTTTGTTCTTCCGCACGCCGGGATCGCTCACCGGGCATGAGCGGCCGATTATCTGCCCGCGCGAATCGGCGCAGTTCGACTATGAGGGCGAGATCGTGCTGGTGATCGGCCGCGGCGGCCGGCGTATCGCGCGCGAGGATGCGCTCGCGCATGTCGCGGGACTGACGCTCTGCAACGAAGGCAGCGTGCGCGACTGGCTGCGGCACGGAAAGTTCAACGTCACGCAGGGCAAGAATTTCGACCGTTCCGGCAGCCTGGGGCCGTGGATGGTGACCGCGGACGCGATCGACTGGACGCGGCCGCTGCACCTCACCACGCTGGTCAACGGCGAGACCCGGCAGGACGACACGACCGAGAATCTGATCTTCGGCTTTGCCGATCTGATCGCCTACATCACGATCTTCACCGAGCTGAAGCCGGGCGACTGCATCGTCACCGGCACGCCGACCGGCGCGGGCGCGCGCTTCAATCCGCCGCGCTGGCTGGTGCCGGGCGACGTGGTGGAGGTCGAGGTGCCGGAAATCGGCACGCTGCGCAATGTCGTGATCGCAGAACTATGACGCGCCGCAACGGCCACAGCATGCGCCCGTTCGGCCGTTCGCTGCCCATGCAGCTCATGCGCGCGCGCGAGGCTGTGATGGCGCGCTTCCGCCCGCATCTGACGGGGCACGGCCTCACCGAGCAGCAATGGCGCGTCATCCGCGCGCTGGAGCAGAGCGGCGAGATCGACAGCGCGGCTTTGGCCGATGCCTGCTGCCTGCATGCGGCGAGCCTGTCGCGCATCCTGCCGCATCTGGAGAGCGCCGGGCTGCTCGCGCGCCGCACGAGCCGGTCCGACCAGCGGCGCGTGATCGTCTCGCTCAGCGCGCGCGGGCGCCGCCTGTTCGCGGAGGTGGCGCCGGAATCCGAGGCCGTTTACGCCGCGCTTACGCGCGAGATCGGCGCTTCGCGCCTCGAAGAGGTCTATCGTGTGCTGGACGCGCTGATCGCGACCCTGGCCGCGCCCGGACCGGTGCGGCGGGCGGCCGCCCGCCGGCGGCCCGACGCGGTCAAAACGGCGCGCAAAGACCGCCGGCCTGTGCCATAAGGCCGGTCGCGAAATTTCGGGGGTATTCATGCCGGGTCAGTTCAAGGGCAAGGTCGTCGTGGTCAGCGGCGGCAGCCGCGGCATCGGCCGTGCCATCGCGGCGGCGTTCGCGGGCGAAGGCGCGCAGGTCGTGCTCGCGGCCGTGTCGGAACAGAACCTGGCCAGGGCGGCGCAGGCCATCGCCGCCACCGGCGCGCCCGCGCCGCTGACCATCGCGGGCGACCTGCGCACGCTCGCCGCCTGCGAACAGGTCTTCGCGCGCGTGCGGGAGAAGTTCGGACGCTGCGACGTGCTGGTCAACAATGCCGGCGCGACCAGAGCGGGCGGCTTCCTCGATCTGCCGGACGATGCCTGGCAGGACGGGTTCGCGTTGAAATATTTCGCCTGCGTGCGGCTGTCGCGGCTGTTCTGGCCGCTGCTGACGCAGGCCAAGGGCAATGTCGTCAACATCATCGGCGGGGCCGCGCGCACGCCCGACTCGCAGTTCCTGATCGGCGGCTCGGTGAACGCGGCGGTGGCGAATTTCTCCAAGGGCCTGTCCAAGCTCGGCAAGCGCGACGGCGTCAATGTCAACGTGATCCATCCCGGCATGACCGAGACCGACCGGGTTGCCGACCTGCTGTTGCAGCGCGCGGCCGCGAGCGGAAAGACGATCGAGGAATTGCGCGCGCAGGCACTGAAGGACGGCATGGGCCGGCCGGAGGATATCGCGGCGCTGGCGCTGTTCCTGTGCACGCCGCAGGCGCGGCATATCCAGGGCACCGCCATCGCGGTCGATGGCGGCGCGACGCCGGGCTTCTACTGAGCATGGCGCAAGCCTTTCGATCCGCCTGCGTGATCGGTTGGCCGGTCGCCCATTCGCGCTCGCCGATGATCCACAATTACTGGATCCGCAAGCACGGCATCGCCGGCGAATATCGCCTGCAGGCGGTCACTGCCGGGGATTTCGCAAGCTTTGCCGCAGCGCTCGCTGCGCACGGCTATGTCGGCGCCAACGTCACCATTCCGCACAAGGAAGCGGCGATGGCGGTATCGCAGCCGGACGACCGCGCGCGTGCCGTGGGCGCCGCCAACACGCTCTGGCTGGACGGTGCGACGCTGCGTTCGACCAATACCGATGTCGAAGGTTTTCTCGACAATCTCGATGCTTCGGCGCCGGGCTGGGACAAGGAACTGAAATCCGCGACGGTGCTCGGTGCCGGCGGCGCCGCGCGCGCCGTCGTCTACGGCCTGATCGGACGCGGCGTCGGAACGATCCATCTCGCCAACCGCACGCCGGAGCGCGCACACGCCTTGCGCGATCGCTTCGGTCCGGCAGTCCGGGTCGCGGACTGGGGCGAGGTGGAGAATGGGCTCGCGGACACCGGCCTGTTCGTCAACACGACCTCGCTCGGCATGCACGGCCAGCCGCCGCTCGGCATCGGCATCGAGCGCCTGCCGGCGCAGGCGGTGGTCGCGGACCTCGACTATGCGCCGCTGGAAACCGAACTGCTCGCGGCGGCGCGCCGCCGCAACCTGCGCGTCGCGGACGGGCTGGGCATGATGCTGTATCAGGCGGTGCGCGCCTTCTCGCTGTTCTTCGGCGTGCGGCCGGAAGTCACCGCCGAGTTGCGCGCGATGGTCGAGGCGGACCTGCGGGCGGCGCGATAATTATTCCTCGTTGGCGAAATGCGTGCGCCGGATGCGGCGCACCGTCCACCAGATCGACAGCACGGCGATCGGCACGAAGGCGGCGATCGCGACATTCGGCTCGATATGGATCAGGCCGGCATCGTGCGCGGCCTTCACCAGGTAGCTGAACAGCCCGACCACGTAATAGCTGATGGCGGCGACCGACAGCCCCTCCACGGTCGCCTGCAGGCGCAGCTGCAGGCGCGTGCGCGCGTTCATGGATTTCAGCAGGTCCTGGTTCTGCTGTTCGAGTTCGACATCGACGCGCGTGCGCAAGAGGTCCGCGGCGCGGGTGAGTTTGCCGGAGAGGCTGGCCTGCCGTTCCTCCGTCGCGGTGCAGGTGCGCATGGCCGGCGACATGCGCCGCGCGAGGAACGACGACCAGGTCGGCAGGCCGCCGACCTTGCGTTCGCCGATGGTCTGCAGGCGGGTCTGCACGATCTCGTGATAGGCGCGGCTGGCGCCGAAGCGGAACAGGCTGGCGGCGGCGCCGGCCTCGAGTTCGGCGGCGAGCGCCGTCAGTTCGCCGAGCAGCTTGTTGTTGTCGGCGAGATCGCCGGCCAGCCGCATTTCGCTGGTCAGTTCGCCGAGCCGCTTCTCGATGCGGTTGATCGAGGGCGCGAGCCGCTGCGCTTCCGGCAGGCCGAGCAGCGCCAGCAGGCGATAGGTCTCGACCTCGATCAGCCGCTGCACCAGCGCGCCGGTGCGTTCCGCGCCGAGCCTGCGGTCGACCACCAGGATGCGCACGAACCCCGCTGCATCCGGCTGGAAGTCGGTGGCATAGAGCGCGGTGCCGTCGGAGTTTTCCGCCGCCGCGAGGCTGGCGCGCTCGAACAGGCGCTCGGGCCGGATCGGCTCGCCTGCCTCGGCGAGGATTTGCAGGTCGATGGCGACGAGCAGCGGTCCCGGCTGCGGCGGACGCTGCAGCGTGCCGAGGAGCGTGCCCGCCGCCGGCGTGAACGGGGCGGCGGCAGGATCGCCAGGCAATTCGAACGTGTAGGTGGTGAATTCCGAATGCTGTTCCCAGCGCAGGACGGCCGCGGCGAAGCGCACGCGATGGTGTTTGCTCGCCGCCCCCGGCTCGGGCAGTCCGTGTGCGCGGCACAGTTCGGCAAGCCGCGCACGGTCGGCCTGTGCATTGCCGCCGGCGAGCGCAAAGGCGAAATGCAGGACGCGGCTCGGCGTCGCGATCGGCGTGAACGGCCGGGCGTGGATTTCGCCGAGGATCGCCGCGCGCAGGGGATGCGGTTCGAACATCACGGCGCTGTCGGTCGGCGGCACGGTCACGATCGATGGGCCCTTCAATTCCGGTCCCGGCCAGAATGACGGAAACCGTCGCCGTTGCCTACCGTGCGCGCCAGCCGCAACAGCCACAGGGTCAGCGCGGCATTGACGAGGGCAAGCGCGATCAGCGTGATGATCGTCGCGCTCTCCCCGTAGACCGAGAGCATCAGCGCGCCGGCGGACGGCGCCAGCGCCTGCACGATCAGGCCCGGAAAGGCGAGGCGTCCGGCGAGGCGGGGATAATCGTGCGGCCCGAACAGCGCGAGCGGCACGGTGCCGCGCGCGATCCAGCTGATGCCGTAGCCCGCCGCATAGATCGCGATGGCGGCGAGGATGACCGGCATGCCGGTGGTGAACAGGACGAGCCCGAGCGCCATCAGCGCGACGGCCGCCGCCAGCGTCCAGATCGGGTGATAGCGCGCGCCGAACAGCCGCTCGATCACGCGGGCACCGACCTGCGCCGGTCCGAACAGCATGCCGGCCGCCACCGCCGCGGCGAAATCCAGTCCGCGCGCCTGCAGGAAAATCAGCATGTGCACGATGACGATCGCCCCGATGCCGGCGGCGAGCGAGAAGATGACCGCCAGCAGGGCGAAGATCGGCTGCCGGTCCTGCGCCTGTGCCGGAGCAAAAGGCGAAGCGCCGTCCTTCGCATCGTGCGGCGGCGCGGCGGCGGAAGGCCGGACCCGCGTGGCATACAGCATGAGCGGCAGCGCGAGCGCGAGATGCAGCGCCGCATAGACGAAGCAGGCCGCCCGCCATCCCTGCCATTCCAGCAGCCAGGCGCTGAACGGCCAGCAGATCGTGCTGGCAAATCCGCCGAACAGCGTTAGCGTCGCGATCGGCATGCGCGCGGCATGGCCGTATTGGCGGCCGAGCGCGGCGAATACCGCGTCGTACAGGCCGGTCCCCATGCCGATGCCGATCACCGCCCAGCCGGCGAGATAGACGGCAAGCGTCGGCGCGATCCCGACGAGGCAAAGTCCGGCGGCGAACAGCACGCTGCTGCTGGCCAGAACCGCCCGCCCGCCCCGGCGTGCGATGGCCGCCCCGACCGCCGGCGACACCAGGCCCGCCACCAGAAGCCCGAGCGAGGCGCCGCCCACCACCCAGGGCAGCGGCCAGGCGGTCTCGCGTACGATCGCCGGCGCGAAGACCGCCGGAAAGTAGAACGACGATCCCCAGCCGAGGATCTGCACAACGCCGAACGCGGCGATGGCGGAGCGGGAAGGGTGCGGCATCAAGCCCGCAGCAGCGGCAAGAGCGCGGATTTCAGGGTTTCGGGCAGCGGCGCCGGGCGATTGCCCGCGCGCTCGACATAGACATGCACGAAATGCCCTTGCGCCGATGCGGTCTCCTCGTCGTTGCGAAACAGCCCGATCTCGTAGCGCACGCTTGAGCGGCCCATATGCGCGACCCGCAGCGCGGCCAGCACGGTGTCGGGGAAGGTGACGGGGCTGAAATAATTGCATTGCGTCTCGACCACGAGGCCGATCACCGCGCTGCGCGCGATGTCGAGCGCGCCCTGCTCGATCAGGTAGCCGTTCACGACGGTGTCGAAATAGGAGTAGTAGGTCACGTTGTTGACGTGGCCGTAGACGTCGTTGTCCATCCAGCGCGTGGAGATGCCGCGGAAATACCGATAGTCGGTGCGGCGGGTCGGGACGGGCTTTTCGCTCATGCGCGGCAGGGTGCCGCGCGGCCTGCAAAAAAACAATGCCGGCGGTTCTTCACCTCTCCCCGCTTGAGCGGGGAGAGGGAAGAGACTCTTACTGCGTCTTCACCAGCGGGCAGCCGCCGGCATTGAGCGGACGGAACGCCTGTTCGCCGGGGACCTGGGCGAGCGCCTTGAAATTGTCCCACTCGCCCTTGGACTCGGACGGCTTCTTCACCTCGAACAGCGTGACCGGGTGAATCTTGCGCCCGTCGACGCGGATCGAGCCCTTGCCGAAGAGCGGATCGTCGGTCGGCAATTCCTTCATCTTGGCGACGACCGCGCGGCCGTCCTTGGCATTCTTCAGCGCGGCCACGGCCTTCAGATAATGCGCGGTGGCCGAATAGACGCCGGCCTGCATGTCGTTCGGCATCATCTTGCGCGGATGCCGTTCGGCATAGCGCTTGGAGAAGGCGCGGTTGGCGTCGTTGGAATCCCAGTACCAGGGATTGACCGCAAGGATGCCCTGCGAGGTCTGCAGACCGACCGCGCGCGCGTTGTTCGGATTGAACACGAAGCTCGGCATCTTGTATTTGCCGGTCATGCCGAATTCCGCCGCCTGCTTGATGGCGTTGGTGAGGTCGCCGCCGGCGACCGCGAGCGCGATCACGTCGGGCTTGGCGGCCTGCGCCTGCACCAGGAAGGAGGAATAATCCGACGTGCCGAGCGGGGCGCGCACGAAGCCGACCACTTCGCCGCCGAGCGACTTCACCTCGTCGGAGGCGTTGGACTCGAGATCCTTGCCGAACACATAGTCGGCGGTGATGAAGAACCATTTCTTGCCGCCGCGCTGATAGACCGCGCGGGCGATGGAATGGCCGAGCTCCCAGGTGTCGTAGGTCCAGTGCACGGTGTTGGGCGAACAGGCCGCGCCGGTGAGCGCGGCGGTGCCGGCGCCGGAGCCGATCAGGACCTTGTTGAGGTCCTTGGCCATCGTGTTGACGCCGAGCGCGATCGCCGAATTCGGCACGTCCATCACGACGTCCACGCCCTCGTTCTCGTACCAGCGGCGCGCGATGCCGGTGCCGATATCGACCTTGTTCTGGTGATCGCCGGTGACCACTTCGGCATCGACGCCGAGCTTCTTGGCGAAATCCTCGACCGCGAGCTGCGCGGCAATCACCGAGCCGACACCCTGGTCGTCCGCATAGACGCCGGATTGATCGTTGAGCACGCCGATCTTGGTCTTGGTCTGCGCGAGCGCGGCACCCGGCGCGAGCGCCAGAGCGAGCAACGCTACATGAATCAGTCTCGATCGCATGGGCTTCCTCCGCTTGTTGTTTTGATTTCGGCGCGGAGACTAGCGTTTGTTACATGATATAACAATCCCTCGGCGTGGACCGGGGCTGCTGCGCTGCAATAGAGTCATGGGCGACAAGCGCCTGCATCGCCCGGCGGCGTGGGCGCGCCGGGTGGGCAGCCATTTTCGGCAGGCAATCAGGCGGTATTGCGCGGCCAGTCGGCGAGCACCTGGGGACCGATTTCGGAAACGCTGCGCGTGCCGGTCAGCGCCATAGTGGTCACCAGCTCCTTGTGCAGGCATTCGATCGCCTTGGCGACGCCGGCGCCGCCCATCGCCCCGAGTCCCCACACATAAGGCCGGCCGATCATGCAGCATTTCGCTCCCAGCGCCAGCGCGCGCACGAGGTCGGAGCCGGTGCGGATGCCGCCGTCGAACATGATGTCGAGCTGCGCGCCGACCGCGTCGGCGACCTTCGGCAGCGCCGAGATCGAGGAGGGCGCGCCGTCGAGCTGCCGTCCGCCGTGGTTGGAGACGACGATGGCATCGGCGCCGACATCGCGCGCGATGCGCGCGTCCTCGACGTCGAGGATGCCCTTGATGATCAGCTTGCCGCCCCACTGGCCCTTGATCCACTCGACATCCTTCCAGTTCAGCGCCGGGTCGAACTGGTCCTGCGTCCATTGCGCCAGCGAATTGACATTCTCCATGCCCTTCACGCGGCCGGCGATGTTGCCGAAAGTCTTGCGCTTGGCGCGCGCCATATTGACGATCCAGCGCGGCTTCATCGCGGTGTCGATGACGTTGGACAGCTTGATCTGCATCGGCACGGTGAGGCCGTTGCGCACGTCGCGGTGACGCTGGCCGAGCACCTGCAGATCGACGGTGAGCACGAGCGCGCTGCAATTGGCGGCGCGCGCCCGCTGCAGCAGGTCCTTGATGAATTCGCGGTCGCGGATCACGTAGAGCTGGAACCAGAACGGCTTGCCGGTCGCTTCCGCCACGTCCTCGATCGAGCCGATCGACATGGTGGACAGCGTGAACGGGATGCCGGCCGCATTGGCCGCCCGCGCCGCCAGGATTTCCCCGTCGCCATGCTGCATGCCGAGCAGGCCGACCGGCGCCAGCACCAACGGCATCGCGATCTTCTGCCCGACAATGGTGGTGGAGGTGTCGCGCGCCGAGACATCGACCATCACCCGCTGCCGCAGCAGGATGCTTTCCAGGTCGCTGCGGTTCGCGCGCAGGGTCTGCTCCGAATAGGAGCCGCTGTCGGCATAGTCGAAAAAGGCGCGCGGCACCCGGCGGCGTGCGAGGTCGCGGAGATCGTCGATGCAGGCAATGGTGGGCATGGATGCAGGGTCCGGCTGATGTTTCGCATGCCCTAGCACAGTTCCACCGGCGCCAGAACACGATGGAACCCGGTCGCGTCGTCGGACGTTGGCCGGATGAGTTTCGCAGGGAGATGCCGATGAGCGACCGCGCGCATGCCAAACCGGAGGACAAGCCTTCCGGCCTCGATTCCGAAAAGCGCAAGGAACGCCTGGAACGCGCGCTGGAAGAGGGCCTGGAAGAGAGCTTCCCGGCCTCCGATCCGGTCAACGTGACCCAGCCGCCGCCCTCCGTGCAGGACAAGCGCAAGGGCGGATAATGGGTCTGCCGGCCCCTGGCCGGCCTAATCGCAAGAAACTGTTGGGGTTTCAGGCGCTTCCGCCCGGCCTCTTAACGCGCGTTAACGACCGTCAGCTTCGCTCACATTTTTTGAACGGACCTCTGCTATACAGGCCCTAATATCCGCCGCCGCAAGGGCGGGGCAGGGGGCCCAAGCGTATGGTGCGTCAGTATTTCGGGACCGACGGCATTCGTGGCCGCGCGAATGGCGTCATTACGCCGGAACTCGCGCTGAAGGTCGGTCAGGCCGTCGGCCTGGTATTTCAGCGCGGCGAGCATCGGCACCGCGTGGTGATCGGCAAGGACACCCGCCTGTCCGGCTATATGATCGAGAACGCGCTGGTCGCCGGCTTCACCTCCGTCGGCATGGACGTGCTGCTGCTCGGTCCGGTGCCGACGCCGGCGGTGGCCATGCTGACGCGCTCCATGCGCGCCGATATCGGGGTGATGATTTCCGCCTCGCACAACCCTTACGACGACAACGGCATCAAGATTTTCGGGCCCGACGGCTTCAAGCTCTCCGACGAAGTGGAGCGCGAGATCGAGCAGTGGCTCGGCGTCGATATCGCGCGCAAGCTCGCGAAATCCCCGGATCTCGGGCGTGCGCGCCGCATCGACGGGGTCGACGACCGCTATCTCGAATTCGCCAAGCGCACGCTGCCGCGCAACATGTCGTTCGAGGGCCTGCGCGTCGTCGTCGATTGCGCCAACGGCGCCGCCTACCGGGTCGCCCCGGCGGCCCTGTGGGAGCTCGGCGCCGAGGTCATCCCGCTCGGCGTCGATCCCGACGGCTTCAACATCAACAAGGAATGCGGCTCGACCGATCCGGTCGCGCTGATCGCCAAGGTGCGCGAAACGCGCGCCGATCTCGGTGTCGCGCTCGACGGCGACGGCGACCGGGTGGTGCTGGTCGACGAGCGCGGCCATGTCATCGACGGCGACCAGCTGATGGCGGTGATCGCCGAAAGCTGGAAGGAAGACGGGCGGCTGGCGAAGCCGGGCCTCGTCTCCACCGTGATGTCCAATCTCGGTCTCGAACGCCATTTGGTCGCGCACGGCCTGTCGATGGCGCGCACGCCGGTCGGCGACCGCTACGTGCTGGAATGCATGCGCGAGCAGGGCTTCAATCTCGGCGGCGAGCCGTCCGGTCATATCATCCTGTCCGACTACACCACGACCGGCGACGGCCTGGTCGCGGCTTTGCAGGTTCTGGCGGTGGTGAAGAAGCAGGACCGTCCGGTCTCCGAAGTCTGCCACCGTTTCGAGCCGCTGCCGCAGATCATGAAGAATGTCCGCTACAAGAAGGGCAAGCCGCTGGAGGAAGCCTCGGTCAAATCCGCGATCGTCAGCGGCGAGCGGCGCCTGAACGGACAGGGGCGGCTGGTGATCCGCCCCTCCGGAACCGAACCGGTGATCCGCGTCATGGCCGAAGGCGACAACGAAATCCTGGTCGAGGAAGTCGTGGACGGGATCGTCGAGGCCTTGAACAAGGTGGCGGCCTGAGAACACCCATCGGAAGCGACCGCCTGCGCAGATTAGATAACGTGTAAACAGGGGTTTTTCCGGTTGCACGGGGCCGAAGAAGCCCGCTAACGGTAGTTGCCACAGGTACCAATCGGCCGCCGGGTCCCATGATCGTTTGCTCCTGCAACGTCCTGTCCGACAGCGACATCCGCTCCGCCTGCTCGCGGTCGGCGCCGCGCACGACCGGCGAGGTCTATGGCTGCCTCGGCTGCAGCCCGCAATGCGGCCGCTGCGCCCGCACCATCAAGCAGATCATGGATGAGGCCCTGGGTGCCGCATCCTGCGCGCTGGGCTGCGAAGTCTGCCCCGGGCATCATGCGGCCGCCGTCGCGGCGGCCCCCGACCGCAATTAGCCGATTTGAACGGCCGCGGCGGCCGCGTTTCGCGCGCGACCCTTGCCTTGCCCGTCTCCTCTATTTAGAATTCCTCTAAATCGACGGCGCGGGCCCCGCGTCCGATCCCCCTGGAAGCGAGAGGACAGGCGCATGAAAGGCGATCCCAAGGTCATCGAATATCTGAACCGGGGGCTGCGCAGCGAACTGACCGCCATCAACCAATACTGGCTGCATTACCGCATGCTCGACAATTGGGGCTTCCGCGCGCTGGCCAAGAAGTGGCGCGAGGAATCGATCGAGGAGATGCACCACGCCGACAAGTTCACGACCCGCATCCTGTTCCTCGAAGGCTTTCCGAACATGCAGTCGCTCGACCCGCTGCGCATCGGGCAGAACGTCAAGGAAGTGCTCGAATGCGATCTCAAGGCGGAGATCGATGCGCGCGCGCTTTACCAGGAGGCCGCGACCTACTGCCATTCGGTCAAGGATTATCCGAGTCGCGACCTGTTCGAGGAGCTGATGAAGGACGAGGAAGGCCATATCGACTTCCTCGAGACGCAGCTCGATCTCGTCGGCAAGGTCGGACTTGAACTCTACTCGCAGCACCATATCGGCGAGCTCGAGGAGGATTGAGCGGGAAGTTCGCCGGAAGCGCGATAGCTTGAGATTGAGATGCCGATGGCGCGGCGATAACGGTCGGTCCCCTCTCCTCCTGTGGGGAGAGGGTTAGGGTGAGGGGGTTTCAAGGGCCGTTGTGCGCACCGCAAACCCTCACCCGACTTGCTCGCGCGCAGTCACACTTGCGCAGACAGCGTAAACTTATCCGCGCTCGCAAGTCGACCTCTCCCTTAGGGAGAGGTAACATCCACTCTCTGAATCCATTAAGCGCTAAAAAATTTCGTCAACGAAGTCTTAACAACGAAAGCGCGCCGGCCGGAAGTGGCTGGCGCGCTTTTGTTTTTCGGCGCGCCTGCGCGCGCATTAAGATTCACGGTTAAAAATTAGGGTTAAGTCGCGCTTAAGGTTTCGCTGGCACGATCCGCGTCCAGTAGCCCCGGTGAGTGTTTCCGGGGATGAGAGGACGCATCATGAACCGCGCAAAAACAATCTCCCTTGCGACAGCCGCCGCCGTTACGGCGCTTATCTCGAATGCCGCCAGCGCCGCCGATCTGCCGCCGCCCGTCGTGGTTCAGCCGGTGGTGGAATTCGGAGGCTGGTATCTGCGCGGCGATATCGGCATGAGCAACCAGCGGGTGGATTCGCTGGACAACCTGCTGTTCGCGAGCACGACGGGCCTGACATGGCTCGACAAGGGCTCGTTCGACTCGGCGCCGATCTTCGGTCTCGGCTTCGGCTACAAGTTCAACGACTGGCTCCGCGTCGATCTGACCGGCGAATATCGCGGCAAGTCGACCTTCCGCGCGCTCGATACCTATCCGGCGGGTCCGGGCTACGGCGCGGGCACCAACGACTACATCGTCACCAAGTCCGAGTGGCTCGCTCTGGCGAACGCCTATCTCGATCTCGGCACCTGGTGGTGCATCACCCCCTTCATCGGCGCCGGCATCGGCATGGCCAACGTCAATCTCAGCGGCTTCCGCGATGTCAACGTTCCGACTGGCGGCGTCGCCTATGCCGCCGACAATTCGAAATGGAATTTCGCCTGGGCGCTGCATGCGGGTCTCGCCTATCAGGTCGCGCCGAACTTCACGGTGGAATTCTCCTACCGCTACCTGAACATGGGCGACGGCCAGACCGGCGACATCATCGCCTATGACGGCACCAACAACTTCAACAACCCGATGATCTTCAAGGACATCACCTCGCACGACCTGCGGCTCGGCCTGCGCTTCGGCCTGGACGGCAACAACGCGGCCGCGGTGCGCTCGGTCGGCTACATGCCGCCGCCGGCCTACGGCAAGGGTCCGGTCGCGATCCCGCAGAGCTATTCGCCGCCGCCGGCGCCGACCTATCTGCCGCCGCTCAAGACCCGC
>JBFWWQ010000014.1:0-24186 GCA_050246095.1 Pseudorhodoplanes sp. | reverse complement strand
CGCAACGTGAAGTGATCCTTACGCATGCGGCGGGAGGGGCCCGGACGCCCCTCCCGCCGGTGCGTCGCGCGGGCTCTTGTCATGAAGCGTTTCGACAGCCTGGTTCTGCAGGAGCAGCGCCATCTGAAGTGGCGCGCGCTCGATCCGCTCGAGAACGCGCTGATGGTCCTGTGCGGCATCTGCATCACGGGGTTCAGCGTACTCGTGCTCGCGGACGTGATCACGCGCGCAATCGGCCGCCCCTGGCTGTGGGTGCAAGAAGCGACGATGACGTTCTTCATCTACGGAATATTCGTCGGTGTCGCGGCCGCGACAAGGCGCAACGACCACCTCTATCTCGCCGTGCTTGCCGAATCGATGACGGGGGGCCGGCGGCTGTTCTTCGAGCTGTTCAACCGCACGGTCGTGCTCGGGGTCGCCTTCTGCATGATCTATTACGGCTATCTGAACTTTCTCGATGGCTTCAAGAGCCTGCGCATGCCCTCGATGACGCCGCTCGCAAGCCTCTACGCCGCGATCCCGCTGTCCGGTCTTCTCGTCGCATTGTTCATGATCGAGCAGATGATCAATGGCTGGCGCCGCGGCTTTGAGGCCCCCGCATCCGAAGACGCGCTTGCGAGGCAATCCCTGTGACGACCAACGGCGCGCTCATCCTGCTGATGGGCTTCCTGTTCCTGTTCCTGGGCTATATGGGCGTTCCGGTCGCTTTCGCGCTGATCGGCTCCGTGCTTGTCGTGACGGCGTTCACGCCCGTCAGCCAGGCTTCGATGATCGCGCAGATCTTCAACGGCATGGACGTCGAGGCGCTGCTCGCGGTGCCGTTTTTCCTGCTGGTCGGCGATCTGATGACCTCGGCGAATGTCACGCAGCGCATGATCATGCTGTCGCAGACGCTGGTCGGGCATCTGCGCGGCGGCCTCGCCCAGGTCGTCACGCTGTTCAGCATGTTTTTTGCCGGCATTTCCGGATCGTCCGCCGCCGACGTCGCTGTGCTCACCCGTTCGATCGCGCCCGAGATGAATCGCGAGGGCTACGACAAGGCCTTCACCGCGGCGCTGATCGCATCCGCCGCCACCATGGCCAATCTCATTCCGCCCAGCATCATGGCGGTGGTCTATGGCGCGACCGGAAACGTTTCCATCGGCGGGCTGTTTCTCGGCGGCGTCGTGCCGGGCGTGATCATCGGCATTGGGCTGATGATCTACAGCCATTTCTTCGGCCCGGTCGGATTGAAGCGGCGGCGTGCGACCTTCGGCGAGTTCACCGACGCCAGCAAGGCGGCGGCTATCCCGCTGATGATCCCGCTGATCATCATGGGCGGCATTCTGACCGGAAAGTTCACGCCCACCGAAGCCGGCGTGATTGCCGTCGCCTATATCGTCTTCGTGGCGATCCCGCTGCTCAACATTCGGCACTACCGGTATCTGCCGCGCGACATGGCGCATACCGGCCTTCTCTATTCCATCCCGCTCATTACCATCGGCGCGGCTTCGGCCTTCGGATGGATGCTGGCCTATCTGCGCGGCCCGGCCGTCGTCTCCGACTGGATTGCGGGCGCGGCAGGCAACGATCCCTTCATGATCATGCTGCTGCTCGTGCTGCTCTTCATCATCGTCGGCGACTTTATCGATGCGATACCGGCCATCATCATCTTCATGCCGCTGATCATCGACCTGACCAAGAATGCCGACATCAACCAGGTGCATATGGGCGTGGTCATCATCACCACGCTCGCTTTCGGGCTGATTACGCCGCCATACGGACTTTGTCTGCTCATGGCCTCGAAATTCGTCGGCGTGAAGTTTTCCCGGGCGATGCTCGCCTCGTTCCCGATCTATGTGATCTTTCTGGCGGCCATCACCTTCTGCATTTTCCTTCCCGAGGCGGTCCTGTGGCTGCCGCGTCACTTGCTGCCGCAATCGGTCGGTTGCTTCGCCAATCCAAGCGGCGCCGGATATATCTGTCCGTAGCCGCGGAGCGGACGCGAAGGAAGGGCGCTGAATGACCAAGGGAATGCGGCAGGGACTGACGAGCTACGGCGACGCCGGGTTCTCGCTGTTCCTGCGGAAGGCCTTCATCAAGGCAATGGGCTATTCCGACGACGCGCTGGACCGGCCGATCGTCGGCATCACCAATACCTATTCCGACTTCAATCCCTGTCACGGCAACGTGCCGGCTCTGATCGAGGCGGTGAAACGCGGGGTGATGCTCGCCGGCGGCATGCCGATGGTGTTCCCGACCATCTCGATCCACGAGAGCTTCGCCTATCCGACCTCGATGTTCCTGCGCAACCTGATGGCGATGGACACCGAGGAGATGCTGCGCGCGCTGCCGGTCGATTCGGCCGTGCTGATCGGCGGCTGCGACAAGACCCTGCCGGCGCAGGTGATGGCGGCGGCGAGCGTCGACCGTCCGGCGATCGTCTTGCCGGTCGGGCCGATGGTGGTCGGGCACTACAAGGGCGAGGTGCTCGGCGCCTGCACCGATTGCCGCCGGCTGTGGAGCGATTTCCGCGGCGGCCGCATTTCCGAGGCGGAGATCGAGACGGCGAATGCGCGGCTCGCGCCTTCGGTCGGCACCTGCATGGTGATGGGCACCGCCAGCACGATGGCGATCATGATCGAGGCGCTCGGCCTGTCGCTGCCCGGCAGCGCGGCGATCCCGGCGACGCATGCCGACCGCATCCGCATGGCGGAGGCGACCGGCAGGCAGGCGGCGGCGATGGCCAAAGGCGGCGCGAAGCCGTCGGAAATCCTCACCCGCGATGCCTTCCGCAACGCCATCGTGCTGCTGCAGGCGATCGGCGGCTCGACCAACGGGGTCGTGCACCTGTCCGCCATCGCCGGGCGCACGCAGCATCCGATCGCGCTGGAGACGTTCGACGAGATCGGCCGCAAGACGCCGGTGCTGGTCGACCTGAAGCCGTCCGGCGAGCATTACATGGAGCATTTCCATCACGCCGGCGGCGTGCCGCGGCTGATGCAGGAACTGAAAAGCGAGCTCGCGCTCCGCGCCCGGCACGTGCTCGGCGGCACGCTCGGCGAGGCGATCGCGGCCTTCGAGGACGTGCCCGGCCAGACCGTGATCAGGCCGCGCAATGCGCCGCTGAAGCGGGAGGGCGGCATTGCGGTGCTGCGCGGCAATCTGGCGCCGCGCGGCGCCGTCATCAAGCAGTCGGCCGCCTCGCCGAAGCTGATGCAGCACGAGGGCCGCGCCATCGTGTTCGAGTCGGTCGAGGACATGACCAACCGCATCGACGACCCCGCGCTCGACGTGACGGAAGACGATGTTCTGGTGATGCGCGGCGCCGGTCCGATCGGCGCGCCGGGGATGCCGGAGGCGGGCTCCTTCCCGATCCCGAAGAAGCTCGCAACGAGGGGCATCAAGGACATGGTGCGCATCTCGGACGCGCGCATGAGCGGCACCTCGTTCGGCACCATCGTGCTGCACATCGCGCCGGAATCGGCGGCGGGCGGGCCGCTGGCGCTGGTGCAGACCGGCGACCGCATCAAGCTCGATGTCGCGGGACGGCGCATCGACCTGCTCGTGGACGAGGCGGCGCTTGCCAGGCGCCAGGCGGCCTGGACCCCGCCCGCCTTTCCCGACGCCCGGCGCGGCTATGCGCGGCTCTACCGCGAGCATGTGCAGCAGGCGGACGAAGGCTGCGATTTCGATTTTCTGCGAAGCGTCTGAACGCCGGGGAAACGTGCCCCGGAATGCCGGGCTGCGTTACTGCGCGGCGACCTGTTGCGGCCGCGCCGGGCGCGGCGTGTCGGCGGGGGAATCCTGCCAGGAATTGCCGGCGAGCCCGCGCTGATAGCCGTATTCGAACAGGCCGCGCATATAGGCTTCGTCGAAGCCCTGGTTCGGGCCTTCGGGATAGTCGTCCGTCATCGCGGCCAGCCGCAGATTCCAGCCACGGCGGCGGACATACTCGTAGGATGCGAGAAGGGTATTGCGCGTGTTGGCGCGGACCGAGGTCTCGAACGAACGGATCGCGATCTGCAGCGTGCGCGGCTTGACCACCTCGAAATTCGGCCCGAGCTTGCCGTTGATGACGACATAGATGCGCGGCCGCACGCCGCGCGGCATGGCGCTCGTATTGGTGAGCAGAAACGCCTCCGGCACGACCATGACGTTTGCCGTGATGCCGCCGTCGACATGCATTTCGCTGAAGCTGCGGCCTTCCGCTTCGGCCTGGATCAGCACCGGGGAGAAGATGCCGGGAATGGAGGCCGATGCCTCCATCACGTGACGAAACAGTTCCAGCGCGCGCGGGTTGCCGCTGGAGGCGATGCGGCCCATGTCCCAGATCGCGGTGCGCTGGGCGTCGAGATTGGTGGTGACGATGAACAGCCGCCGGCCGTTGCGGTATTCCTGCGCGATGGCGGCGAGCACGTTCTCGTCGATATGCCGCGCGATCAGTTGCTTGAGCGGCTCGGTCCTGAACAGGCCGGTGCCGAACAGGCCGGACACGCCCTGGAACTGGAGGAAGTTCGCCATCTCGCCGCTGGCGAAGACCTGGCGCATGCGGTCGTCATAGGCCGGTCCGAGGAAGGCGAAGGGCGACATCAGCGCGCCGGCGCTGGCGCCGGTCACGATATCGAATTTCGGGCGATCGCCGCGCGCGGACCAGCCCGTGAGCAGTCCGGCGCCGAAGGCGCCGTCCGGCCCGCCGCCCGAGAGCGCAAGCACCACCGGCGTCTTGCCCGGAAAGCGGCCGATCGCCTCGGCGCGCGCCGCCGCCATGTTGGGATCGTCGGCCCACATGCGCACGCCGGCGAAGCCCGGGATCTGCGCGAGCTGCTGTTCGAGCTGCGTATAGGGCGTGCGCGGCGGTTCGGTGGCGCAGCCGGCGGTCAGGAGACTCACGGCCGTCGCGACGGCAATCCGCCATCGACCCTGCCGGCCGCACGCCCTCATCGCTACCCCCACACGCATCATACGCAAGCGCCCCCGCCGACACCCTATGGCCGGACCGCTTTGTCTTCGATTAAGCGCCGCCGCCGCGACTGTCTATCGTGAATGACGGGTAAAGAAGGGCGCAGATACGACTTTTTCCGGTGCTGTGGCCGCTCGATACCGGATTTTTCCGCGGTCCGGTCGCCGGTCCGATCCGGGCGGGGGAAAGTGCCAGAATGGGGCAGGCGGCGCGGCCGGCTTCGCAAGGCGGTTGCCGCCATCGATCCGCCGCTGCCGTCGGGCGCGTGCACCGGATCGCGGACGCGGCGATCCGCGTGCTCGCCAGACACCGGTGCGGCGGCTAAGACAACCGCATGCACCACGCCACGCCCCTGATCTCCACCGTCGTCGTCGGTCTCGTCCTCGCTTTCGCCTTTGGCGCCATCTTCCAGCGCATCAAAGTCTCCCCGCTGGTCGGCTATCTCGTCGCCGGCATCCTGATGGGTCCGTTCACGCCCGGCTTCGTCGCCGATCAGGGTGTGGCCAACGAGCTCGCCGAAATCGGCGTGATCCTGCTCATGTTCGGCGTCGGGCTGCATTTCTCGCTCGACGATCTTTTGTCGGTCAAAGCCATCGCGATCCCGGGCGCCATTGCGCAGATCGCGCTGGCGACCCTGCTCGGCATGGGGCTCGCCTGGTATCTCGGCTGGAGCCTGGGCGCCGGCCTCGTCTTCGGCCTGGCGCTTTCGGTCGCCAGCACCGTGGTGCTGCTGCGCGCGCTGCAGGAGCGCCGCCTGATCGAGACCGAGCGCGGCCGCATCGCCGTGGGCTGGCTGATCGTCGAAGACATCGCGATGGTGCTGACCCTCGTGATGCTGCCGGTGCTGGCCGATCTCCTGAAGGGCGAGACGGCGGCGCAGGGCCTGTCGTGGCAGGCGATCGCCTGGCCGCTGATCCTGACGCTCGGCAAGGTCGCGGGCTTCGTGATCCTGATGCTGATCGTGGGCCGTCGCGTCATTCCGTGGATCCTGCATTACGTCGCGCATACCGGCTCGCGCGAATTGTTCCGCCTGTCGGTGCTGGCGATCGCGCTCGGCGTCGCCTATGGCGCCGCCATCCTGTTCGACGTGTCGTTCGCGCTCGGGGCGTTCTTCGCCGGCATGATCCTCGCCGGCTCCGAGTTGAGCCAGCGCGCGGCGCAGGAAACGCTGCCGCTGCGCGACGCCTTCGCGGTGCTGTTCTTCGTGTCGGTCGGCATGCTGTTCGATCCGATGATCGTGGTGCGCGATCCCTGGCCGGTGCTGGCGACGCTCGTCATCATCGTGTTCGGCAAGTCGATCGCGGCCTTCGCGATCGTGCGTCTGTTCGGCCATCCCAATTCCACCGCGCTCACGATCTCGGCGAGCCTCGCCCAGATCGGGGAATTCTCGTTCATCCTGGTCGGCCTCGGCATGTCGCTGGCGCTGCTGCCGGAGCGCGGCCGCGACCTGGTGCTGGCCGGGGCGATCCTGTCGATCCTGCTCAACCCGATCGTGTTCGCGATCCTCGACCGGGTGCTGCGCGCGGCGGGGGCGCCGCAGTCTGCCGCCGGCAAGCCGGCCGAATCGCCGGCCCCGCGCCAGCAATTGCCGGTGACGGCGCTGCAGGATCACGTAGTGCTGGTCGGCTATGGGCGCGTGGGCCGCGTCGTCAGCGAGGGACTGCGTGCGGCCGGCATCGCGCAATTCGTCATCGAGGACAATGCCGACGCGGTGGCGCGGCTCGCGGCCGCGGGCGTGGAAGCGGTGGCGGGCAACGCGGTCGATCCGGAGCTCATCCGCGCCGCCAATCTGCCGGCATCGCGCTGCCTGCTGGTCGCGATTCCGGACGCCTTCGAGGGCGGCCAGGCGATCGAGAAGGCGCGCCGCCTGGCGCCGGCTTTGCGCATCATCGCGCGCTCGCATTCCGAGGAAGAGACCGAGCATCTGCTCAAGCACGGCGCCTCGGAAGTGGTGATGGGCGAGCGCGAGATCGCCAGGGCCATGCTCGCCGACCTCGGAATCCGCTGAGGCGGAGGAAATCATTGCCGCGGCGCCTGCGTCCGCATTGAATACGGACCGGAGATTCGCCGCGGATGTACGTTCTCGACGCCGTCAGCATCGTCATTTTGCTGGGTTCGCTGCTGGTTCTGGCCGGCATCCTGTCGAGCCCGGTGGCCTTGCGCTTCGGCGCGCCGCTGCTGCTGATCTTCGTCCTGATCGGGCTGCTGGCCGGGGAGGCGGGTCCGGGCGGCCTCAAGTTCGAGGACGTGCAACTGGTCTATTCCGTCGGCGCCGTCGCCCTCGCTTTGATCCTGTTCGACGGCGGCCTGCACACGCGCTTTGCGACTTTCCGCAGCGTGCTGGCGCCGGCCGGGATGCTGGCCACGGTCGGGGTGCTGCTCACCGCGGCGGTGACCGCGCCGGTCGCGGTCTATCTGCTCGGCTTCACCTGGACGGAAGGACTGCTGGTGGGGGCGGTGGTCGGTTCGACGGACGCGGCGGCGGTGTTCTTCCTGATGCATGCGCGCGGCCTGCGCCTGCGCCCGCGGGTCGGCGCCACCATCGAGGTCGAATCCGGCACCAACGATCCCTTCGCCGTATTCCTGACGCTGATCCTGGTCGAGTTCCTGCTGGTCGGGGACAAGAGCTGGCCGGATGTCGTTTTCCTGCTGCTGCGCGAGGGACTGCTCGGCGCCATCCTCGGGCTGGCGGGCGGCTTCGCCATCGTGCTCGTGCTCAATCGCGTGACGCTGCCGCAGGGCCTGTATGCGCCGTTCGTCGCGACCGCCGCGATCGTGATTTTCGGCTTCTGCCAGTCGATCCATGCATCCGGATTTCTCGCGGTCTATCTCGCCGGACTCGTGGTCGGCAACCGTGCCTTGCGCGGCTATCAGACCGTGGTCACGTTCCTGGATGCGGCGACCTGGCTCGGACAGATCGCGATGTTCGTGCTGCTCGGCCTGCTGGCCTGGCCCGAGCGGCTGCCCGAACGCATCGTGCCGGCGCTGGCGGTCGCGCTGGCGCTGATGTTCGTCGCGCGCCCGGTCGCGGTGTTCGTCAGTCTGGCGCCGTTCCGCTTCAGCTTCCGCGAGAAGCTGTTCATCTCCTGGGTGGGCCTGCGCGGCGCGGTCGGCATTTTCCTCGCGTCGATCCCGCTGCTGGTGGATCTGCCCAAGGCGGAAATCTATTTCGACATCGGCTTCGTCGTGGTGGTCGTGTCGCTGCTGATCCAGGGCTGGACGGTCGCCTCGGCCGCGCGCTGGCTGCGCATCGCCAAGCGCCGGCCGGACACGTTCCGGCCGCGCGTCGAACTGGACTTGCCGGGACAGAGCAACCAGGAACTGGTCGGCTATCCGGTGCTCGCCGGCAGTCCGTTCCTGCGCCGCGGCATCATGCCCTCCTGGGCGAAGCTCGCGCTGGTCGTGCGCGACGAGCGCGTGCTGACGCCGGAAGAGGCCAAGGGCCTGCACGAAGGCGATCACGTCTATCTGCTGGCGCCGCCGGAAAAGGCGCAGGCGCTGGACCGCTTCTTCGCGGATCTGCCGCCGCCGAAATCGCCGGATCCGGAGCTGCTCGGGGATTTCTTCGTCGAGGGCGGCGCGACGCTCGGCGCGCTGTCGCAGCTTTACGAATTGCCGCTGCAGGCCGCGCAGCTCGACATGCCGCTGTCCGACTATATCGCCTCGCGGCTCGACCGGGAGCCGGAGCCGGGCGATGTCGTGACCATCGGTCCGGTCGCGCTGGTGATCCATCGCGTCAAGGACGGGCGCGCGCGCACCATCGGCCTGCAACTGGCCGAGGAGGAGAAGTCGTCGCGGCTCGACCGCCTCGCCAGTTCGGTGCGGCGGACGTTCAAATAGCCCGGCGCGGGATCGGCACCGCGCGTCCGCCGATGACGACGGTTTCGGTCTCCACCCCGAAGACTTCGGCGATGCGCGCGGCATCGAGCGTCGCCGACGGCTCGCCCGCGGCGACGATGCGGCCGCGATCGATCACGATGACGCGGTCGGCGAAGCGGGCGGCGAGCGCGAGATCGTGGATCACCGCGAGCACGGCGGCGCCGTCGTGCGCGGCCTTCTGCAGAAGCTCCATCACCACGAGCTGATGGCGGGCGTCGAGCGAGACGGTCGGCTCGTCCGCCAGCAGCAATCCGGCCTGGGTCGCGAGCGCGCGCGCGAGCGCGACGCGCGCCCGTTCGCCGCCGGACAATTGCGTCACCACACGATGCGCGAGATCGGCGGTGGCGGTCGTCGCGAGCGCCGATTGCACGGCGCGGCGGTCCTCCGGGGTGGCGGAAGAGAACGGATCGCCGTGCGGGTAGCGTCCCAGCGCGACGATCGATTCGACCGTCATCGGCCAGCTGAAGGCCGAGCCCTGCGGCAGGTAGCCGATGCGCCGCGCGCGCTCGCGCGGCGGCCATGCGGCGAGCGGGCGGCCGTCCAGCACGATGTCGCCCTCGCAGGCGATCAGGCCGGCCAGCGCGCGCAGCAGCGTGGTCTTGCCGGCGCCGTTCGGCCCGGCGAGCACGGTGAAATGCCCCCGATGCAGCGACAGGCTCGCCGCGTTCACCACCTGGCGCTGCCCCAGCCGCACGCCGACGCCGCGCGCTTGCAGCATCGCGGCGCTCATGACGGCGATCCTTCCAGCAGATCGCGCTCGCGGAAGATCATCGACAGGAAGAACGGCACGCCGATCAGCGCGGTGACCACCCCGACCTTGAGCTCGATCGCGGCGGGAATCGCGCGCACGGCGATGTCGGAGGCGAGCAGCAAAGCGGCGCCGGCAAGCGCGCCGGGCAGCATCACGCGCGCGGGATCGGAACCGCAGGCGCGGCGCACGAGATGCGGCGCCACGAGGCCGACAAAGCCGATGGCGCCGGCCACCGCGACGCCGGCGCCGACGCCGAGCGCGGTGCCGCCGGTGACCAGCAGGCGGGTGCGCGCGAGATCGACGCCGAGCGAGGCGGCGGCGTCCTCGCCGAGCGTGAGCGCGCGGAAGGCGCGCGCATTCGCCGCCAGCACGACCCAGCTCGCGAGCAGGAACGGGGCGGCGATCGTCAGGTGATCGATCGACCGGTCTTCCAGCGACCCGAGCAGCCAGAACGCGACTTCCAGCGCGATGAAGGGATTGGGTGCGAGGTTGAGGATGAGCGCGGTCGCGGCACCGGCGAAGCTCGCGAGCGCCAGTCCGGCGAGCAGGATCACGGTGAGGCTGGCGCGGCTGCCGGCGATCAGCACCAGCCCGCCGATCGAGGCGAGCGCCCCGGCGATGCCGGCAATGGGCACCGCGAGCGAGGTCGCCGGCAGGAAGCCGAAGGCGATCACGAAGGAGGCGGCGGCCGCCGCCGACTGCGGCGCGCCGAACAGGGCCGGCTCCGCCAGCGGATTGCGCAGCAGCCCCTGCAGGGCTGCGCCCGACAGCCCGAGCGTGCCGCCGATCAATACTGCCAGCAGCGTGCGCGGCAGGCGGATGTCGCGCACGATGATGCCGGCGGGCCCCTCGCCCGAGAACAGGCCGGCCAGCGCCGCGCGCGGCGACAGTCCCGCCGGGCCGACCGTCAGCGACAGCAGCATCAGCGCCGCCACGAGAACGGCGAGGGCGAGGCTGAGGCGAAGATCGGATTTGAGCAGCATGGGTGCGGGGCCATACAACAAACCGGCCACTCGCCCAAGCGGCGTCTGCCGGATAGGGTCGCGCCATGCGTGTGACGATTGCGATGCTGCTGGCGTGGTTCGCGGCCGGCCCGGCCCCGCTAGGGGCGACGCCGATCGAGGCGCCGCGCCGCGTGGTGTCGTTCAACCTGTGCGCCGACCAGCTGGTGCTGGCGCTCGCCGATCCCGAACAGATCGGCGGGCTTTCGCCCTATGCCGCCGATGCGGGCCTCTCGGTCATGGCGGAAAAGGCGAAGGCGTTTCGCCGGCTCGACTGGCAGGCCGAGGCCACCGTCGCCTTGCAGCCGGACCTGGTCATCGTCGGCCCCAACGACCGTTCGGTGACCCGCCGCATGCTCGTCGCGCAGGGCCTGAACGTGGTCGAGGCGGGGCTCGTCTCCGGCCTCGATGCGGCGCGCGCGCAGATCCGCCAGTTCGCCCGGTGGCTCGGCCATCCCGAACGCGGCGAGAAGCTGATCGCCGATCTCGACGCGGCGGCCGCGCGGCTCGCGGCATTGCGGCTGCCGGATGCGCAGACGGCGCTGGTGGTGGAGCGCGGCGGCTACATGCAGGGGCCGCAGAGCCTGGTTGCGGCGATGCTCGCGCAGGCGGGGCTGCGCGCGCCGGCCGGTGCGCCGGCCGGCTATGGCGGGTTCATCCCGCTGGAGAAATTCCTGCTGCTGAAACCCGACATCGTGTTCGTGAAGGACCCGCCGCGCGCGGCGCAGGACCAGGGCGCGGTCTACATCACGCATCCTGCGCTCGCCGCGCTCTATCCGGAGCGGCGGCGCATCGCGCTGCCGACGCGCTACACGATGTGCGGCGGCCCGGCTCTGGTCGCGGCCTTCGATTATCTGGCGGCCGAATTGTCGCGGCTCGCCGCGCCGCCCTGACCGGCCGACCATGCCTTGACGATCGCGGCAAGCGCCGCGAGGCCGTCGGTGAGCGCGGCGGGGCCGGGCTGCAGGATCAGCGGCGACTTGATCTCGCGCAGCCATCCGGTGCGCACCGCCGGGATTGCGCGGAAGCCCGGCCGTGCGGCGAATTTCTCCGGGACGAATTTCTTGCCGCACCAGGAGCCGACGACGATGTCCGGCGCCGCGGCGATCACGTCGTGCGCCTGCACGATGCGCTCGCCGGCCGACTTCCCGTGCGCGCGATCCGCGAACACGTCGAGGCCGCCGGCAATTTCGATCAACTGGGAGACCCAGCGGATGCCGGCGATCATCGGCTCGTCCCATTCCTCGAAATAGACGCGCGGACGCGGCAGCACACGCATGCCCGCCCGCCCCACCTGCGATTTTCCGATCTCGAGATCGCGAATGAGTCTGTAGCCCTTGTCCGGCGCGCCGATCAGGGCGCCGAGCGTTTCGATCATCTTGTAGATGCCGGCGATGTCGCGCTGGTTGAAGGCGTGCACTTCCAGCCCCGCGCGGATCAGCTGCGCGACGATGTCGGCCTGCAGGTCGGAATAGGCGAGGACCAGATCCGGCTCCAGCGCGAGGATTTTCGGGATGTCGGCGCTGGTGAAGGCGGAGACGCGCGGCTTCTCCCGGCGCACCTGCGGCGGGCGCACGGCATAGCCGGACACGCCGACGATGCGGCGATCCTCGCCGAGGAGATACAGCGTCTCGACGGTCTCCTCGGTCAGGCAGACGATGCGTTGCGGAAACATGCCGGCATTATGCCAGCGCCGGCTTTGCGGCGGCGAAGAATTCGGCGGTATCGGCGATCCGCCTGACTCGACCGGCGTCGATCTGCACCACCTTGGTGGCGATGCTCACGATTTCGCCGGGGTTGTGGCTGACATAGATCATCGGCACATGCGATTCGTCGCGCAGGCGCTCGAGATAGGGGAAGATTTCCGCCTTGCGGTCGGCGTCGAGCGAGGCCACCGGCTCGTCGAGCAGCAGGAGCCGCGGCTGCATCAGCAAAGCGCGGCCGATCGCGATGCGCTGGCGCTCGCCGCCGGAGAGCGCGCCGACCCGCCGCGACAGTAGGTGTCCGATGCCGAGCAGGTCGACGATGCGCCGCGAGGCGAGGGCGTCCCTGCGCAGGCCGCGCATGCGCCGGCCGTATTCAAGATTGGAGCGCGCATTCATGTGCGGAAACAGGCGCGCCTCCTGGAAAATATAGCCGATATTGCGCCGGTGCGGCGGCATGTCGACGCCGCTTTCGGAATCGAACAGCACGTCGCCGTCGAGCGCGATGCGCCCTGAATCCGGCGTCAGCAGGCCGGCGATCATGTTGACGATCGAGGTCTTGCCCGAGCCGGAAGTGCCGAACAGGGCGGTCACGCCGCCTTCCGCCGCGAATTGCGCATCGATCGAAAATTCGCCGAGCTGCTTGCGGACGCCGACGGCCAGCATCCTATTCTCCGTGGAAGCGCGTGCCGGCGCGCCGCGCGAACCATTCCGAGACGATCAGCGCGACGAGCGCCAGGGCGATCGCGACCAGCACCAGGCGGCCGGCGGCCGCGTCGTCGCCGGGAATGTTCGTGTAGGTGTAGATCGCGGCGGAGATGGTCTGGGTCTCGCCGGGAATGTTGGAGACGAAGGTGATGGTGGCGCCGAATTCGCCCAGCGCCTTGGCGAAGCACAGCACCATGCCGGCGATGACGCCCGGCAAAGCGAGCGGCAGAGTCACCGTGGCGAATACTTTCAGCGGGTTCGCCCCGAGCGTGGCGGCGGCGGCTTCCAGCCGGCGGTCGATCGCCTCGATCGACAGCCGGATCGCGCGCACCAGCAGCGGAAACCCCATCACGCCGCAGGCCAGTGCCGCGCCGGTCCAGCGGAACGAGAACACGATCCCGAAATACTCATAGAGGAACGCGCCGACCGGCCCGCGCCGGCCGAACGAGATCAGCAGCAAATAGCCGGTCACGACCGGCGGCAGCACCAGCGGCAGGTGCACGATGCCGTCGAGCAGCGACTTGCCCCAGAAATTCCTGCGTGCGAGCAGCCACGCCACCGCGATGCCGAACGGCAATGCGCAGAGCGTGGCCCAGACCGCGATCCATAGCGAAAGCTGGATCGCGGTCATCTCCTCCGGCGTGAGCGAGAACACGGAGCGGTCAGGCGGTCGGACGGATCAGGAAGCTGAAGCCGTATTTCTCGAAAATCGCCTTGGCCTGCGGCGTGCGCAGGAAGGCGAGATAGGCATTCGCATCCGGCCTGGCGGTCGCGGTCGCGGCCACCGGATAGGTGATCGGCTCGTGCGAGCCGGCGGGGAAGGCGGCGAGGATTTTGACGCCCGGATCGACCTTGGCGTCGGTCTCGTAGACGATCCCGAGCGCGGCCTCGCCGCGCGCGACCAAAGCGAGCGCCGCGCGCACATTGTCGGCCATCGCGAATTTCGGCGCCGCCGCCTGCCAGGATCCGAGCTTCTCCAGCGCGGCCTTGGCGTATTTGCCGACCGGCACCGCCTGCACGTCGCCGGTCGCGATGCGGCCGTCGCCGGCGAGCTTGGCCAGATCGAAGCCCTGGCCGATCGTCACCGCGCCGATCTTGGAATCCTTGGGGGCGATCAGCACCAGCTTGTTGCCGAGCAGATTGGTGCGCGTGTCGTCCTTGATGACCTTCTTCTGCGAGCCGTAATCCATCCAGGCGAGGTCGGCGGACACGTACACGTCGGCGGGCGCGCCCTGCTCGATCTGCTTCATCAGGGCGGAGCTTGCGGCATAGCTGGCGACGACCTTGATGCCGGTCTTGGCCGTGAAGGCGGCGTTGACGTCGTCGAGCGCGTTCTTCATCGACGCGGCGGCGAAGACGGTGATGGACCGGTCCTGCGCGGGAGCGGGACCGGCGGCGAGGCCGGCAACGGATATGGCAAGCAGGAACGCGACAAGGCGGCGTGAAAGCATGGCGGTTCTCCCGGCGCGCAAAGGCGCCCGTTCGGCTGAAGGGTCATATGCGCGACCGCAGCCGGAACCGCCGTTCCAGGATATCGGAGCCGCGCGCGCGGCGCGCCCCGGATCGCGGCCCGACCCTAGCAGGAAATTTCCGCGGCAGCCAAGGTTGTCAGGACCGGCGCGGAACAGCAGAGTGTTTGAAAAGGCGGGGGAGGGGACGCATGCCCGAGGCGACGCCGATCGAGGGCGAATACGATTATATCGTTGTCGGTGCGGGCTCCGCCGGCTGCGTGCTCGCCAACCGGCTCTCCGCCGATCCGTCCCGCCGCGTGCTGCTGCTGGAGGCGGGCGGGCGCGACAATTGGATCTGGTTTCACATTCCGGTCGGCTACCTGTTCGCCATCGGCAATCCGCGCTCCGACTGGATGTTCCGCACCGAGCCGGTCCCCGGCCTGAACGGCCGCAGCCTCGCTTATCCGCGCGGCAAGGTGCTCGGCGGCTCCTCCGCCATCAACGCCATGATCTACATACGCGGGCAGGCCGCCGACTACGACCATTGGCGCCAGCTCGGCCTGAACGGCTGGGGCTGGGACGACGTGAAGCCGATCTTCCGCCGGCAGGTCGATCATTTCCTGCGCGAGAGCGAGCATCACGGCAGCGGCGGCGAATGGCGGGTGGAGGCGCCGCGCCTGCGCTGGGACATCCTCGACGCCTTCCAGCAGGCGGCGATGCAATACGGCATCCCGCCGGTCACCGATTTCAATACCGGCGACAACGAGGGCGCCGGCTATTTCCACGTCAACCAGAAGCGCGGCCGCCGCTGGTCGTCGGCGCGCGGCTTCCTCAAGCCGGCGCTCGGCCGCGGCAACCTGCGGGTCGAGACCGGCTGCCTGGCGGAGCGCATCCTGTTCGAGGGCCGGCGCGCGCGCGGCGTCGCGTTCCGCCAGAACGGCGAATCGAAGCTGGCGCGCTGCCGCGGCGAGGTGATCCTGTCGGCGGGATCGATCGGCTCCGTGCAGCTATTGCTGCTCTCCGGCGTCGGGCCGGCGGCGCATCTGCGCGATCTCGACATTGCGGTCGCGCTCGACCGCGCCGGTGTCGGCGAGAACCTGCAGGACCATCTGCAATTGCGGCTGATCCACCAGGTCACCGGCGTGAAGACGCTGAACGAGACCTACGGATCGCTGCTGGCGCGCGCCGGCATGGCGCTCGATTATGCGCTGCGGCGGCGCGGACCGCTGACCATGGCGCCGTCGCAATTCGGCGCCTTCACCCGCTCCGATCCGGACCAGGCGCGCCCGAACATCCAGTTTCACATCCAGCCGCTCTCGCTCGACAAGTTCGGCGATCCGCTGCATCCGTTCCCCGCCTTCACCACCAGCGTCGCCAATCTGCGCCCGACCAGCCGCGGCTCGATCCGCCTGAAATCGCGCGAACCGGACGGCAAGCCGGCGATCCAGCCGAACTATCTGTCGACGCCGGAAGACCGGCGCGTGGCGGCGGATTCGATCCGCGTGGCGCGCCGCATCGTGGCGCAGCCGGCCTTGCAGCAATACCGCCCGGTCGAATACCTGCCCGGCGCGCAATTGCGCGACGACGACGCGGCCGGGCTGGAAAAGGCCGCCGGCGATATCGGCACCACCATTTTCCATCCCGTCGGCACCGCCAAGATGGGGCGGGCGGACGATCCGCTGGCGGTGGTGGACGAGCGCCTGCGCGTCTTCGGGCTCGCCAACCTGCGCGTCGCGGACGCCTCGGTGATGCCGGCGATCACCTCCGGGAATACCAACTCGCCGACCATCATGATCGCCGAGAAGGCGGCGGCCATGATCCACGAGGATTCCCGGGGTTGACGGCACCGCGCCGCGCCGCTCGACAACCCGGCCGGACGCACCATAAAAATGCATCATGAACCTGCTTACGCGAATCAGGAATTTGCTGCTGCGGCCGGCCGAGGAATGGCTGGTGATCGATCGCGAAAGCGGCGATCCGGTTTTCCTGTTCACGCGCTATGTCGCGATCCTGGCGCTGATCCCGGCGGTGGCGAGCGTCATCGGCGGCTCGCTGATCGGCGTCACGGTGTCGGCCGGCACGTTCCGGGTGCCGCTGGTGATCGGCTTGCTGAACGCCGCGATCAGCTACCTGTTCACCTTCGTGATCGTCTACGCCGTGGCGCTGGTGATCGACGCGCTGGCCCCGACCTTCGGAACCGAGCGGCATCTGCCCAGCGCCATGAAGCTGTCGGCCTATTCGTTCACGCCGGCCTGGCTCGCCGGCGTGTTCCTGCTGCTGCCGGGCCTGCGCTTCCTCACCGTGCTCGGGCTCTATGCGATCTATCTTCTGTGGACCGGCGTCGGTCCGCTGATGCGCGCGCCCAGGGACAAGACCCTTTATTACGCGATTGCGGTCGTGGTGGCGGCGCTGGCGATCACGGTTGCGCTGGCGGCGGTCCAGGGCGTGATCGCCGACCTGCCACGAGCGATGTGATTCTTTCTTATCCCTCCCCTTGCAGGGGGAGAGATGAACCTCAGAGTCTGACCGGAAATGAAATCAACAAAATCATGGCTTTGGAGATTCCGTCATGCCCGGCACACGGGACCGGCCTTCGGCCGGCCCGAGTATAAACCTTGTGCCGGGCATCCACGTCTTGGCAACACCACAGCAAGAAAGGCGTGGATGGCCGGGACAAGCCCGGCCATGACGACGCCTCGGTAAATATCGAAAAAACCTGGCCGACTTTCCGGTCGGGCTCTCAGGGCAGCGCGCGCAGATGCCGGATCGGGCGGCCGGGCGCGATCGCCTGCGCCGCCGCCACGATGGCATTCGCATCGATCCCGTAATGCCGGTACAGGTCGGGCAGCGATCCGGTCTGCCCGAAATGCTCCACGCCGAGCGGCCGCACGCGGTTGCCCTGCACCGCGCCGAGCCAGGCCAGGGTCGCGGGGTGGCCGTCGAGCACGGTGACGATGCCGCAATGCGGCGGGATATCCGCCAGCAGCCGCTCGACATGCGCGCGCGCATGCACCAGCCCGCGTTCGCGCGCGCGCTGCGCGGCGGTCCATCCGGCATTGAGGCGGTCCGCCGAGGTGACCGCGAGCAGCCCGACATCGCGCCGGTCCTCGCCCATCAGGCCGACCGCCTCGATCGCTTCCGGCGCGATGGCGCCGGTATAGGCGACGACGACCTGCGCGTTCGGACCCGGCTGGCGCATCCAGTAGGCGCCGTCGATGATCGACCGACGCAGCGTCGCGTCCATCGCGCGCTGCGGCTGTTCCAGCGGGCGCGTCGACAGGCGCAGATAGACCGAGCCGCCGGTCTCGTCGCGCAGCCAGGAATGCTCGGGAGCGCGGTCCTGATTGCGCGCCGGTTCTCCGTCGCCGCTCTTCTGGATGTAGTCGAGCGCGAAACGCATGATGACGGCGAGCTCGTCGACGAAGGCCGGCTCGAAGGCCGCGAGCCCGTCCTGCGCCATGCCGATCAGCGGCGTCGCGATCGACTGGTGCGCGCCGCCCTCCGGCGCCAGCGTGATGCCCGACGGCGTCGCCGCCAGGATGAAGCGCGCATCCTGGTAGCAGGCATAATTCAGCGCATCGAGGCCGCGCATGATGAAGGGATCGTACAGCGTGCCGACCGGCAGCAGCCGTTCGCCGTTGATGGCGTGCGACAGCCCGAGCGCGGAGAGCAGGATGAACAGGTTCATCTCCGCGATGCCGAGCTCGATATGCTGGCCTTTGGGCGAGAAGTCCCAGGTGAAGGTAGAGGGGATGCGCTCGCTCTTGAACGTGTCGGCCATCGCGTCGCGCGCGAACAGCCCGCGCCGGTTCACCCAGCCGCCGAGATTGGTCGAGACGGTGACGTCCGGCGAGGTGGTGACGATGCGGCTCGCATAGTCGGACTTTTCCTTGCCGATCTCGTTGAGGATGGTGCCGAAGCCGGCCTGCGTGGACATCGTGCCCGCAATCGAGACCGGCAGGTCGTCGGGGATGGCGACGCGCGGCGCTTCGCCCTGCGGCCTGCGCTGCGCGAACGGCACGCGGTCGAGGAAAGCCTGCAATTCCTCGGCCGGCAGCGACAGGCCCTCGAAGCGGTCCCATTCATGTCCCGGCCGCACCTGCATCGCCGTGCGAAAACCTTGCATCTGCGTGGGCGTCATCAGGCCGGCATGGTTGTCCTTGTGGCCGGCCATCGGCAGGCCGAAGCCTTTCACCGTGTAGCAGATGAAGCAGACCGGACGGTCGTGGTCGATCCGGGCAAACGCTTGCGTCAGCGCGGGCAGGTCGTGACCGCCGAGATTGTTCATGAGCTGCGCCAGCGCCTCGTCGGAGCGCCGAGCGATCAGCGCGCTCACCGCGCCCTGGTCGCCGATTTCGTCGTTCAGGCGCTTGCGCCAGGCCGCGCCGCCCTGGAAGACGAGTGCGGAATAGAGCTGGTTCGGGCAGGCGTCGATCCAGGCGCGCAGTTTCTCGCCGCCTTCCTCGCGGAACGCCGCCTGCTGCAGCGAGCCGTATTTCACGATCACCACGTCCCAGCCGAAATTGCGGAACAGCTGCTCGTAGCGCTCCCACAATCCCTCGCGCACGACCGCGTCGAGGCTCTGGCGGTTATAGTCGATCACCCACCAGCAATTGCGCAGGTTCTGCTTCCAGCCTTCGAGCAGCGCCTCGAAGATATTGCCCTCGTCGAGCTCGGCATCGCCGACCAGTGCGATCATGCGGCCTTCGGGGCGATCCTTGGCCCAGCCATGCGCGCGCACATAATCCTGCACCAGCGACGAGAACAGGGTCTGCGCGACGCCGAGGCCGACCGAGCCGGTGGAGAAATCGACGTCGTCGGCGTCCTTGGTGCGCGAAGGATAGCTCTGCGCACCCTTGTAGCCGCGGAAATTCTCCAGCCGCTCGCGCGTCTGCCGGCCGAACAGGTACTGGATCGCATGGAAGACGGGGCTCGCATGCGGCTTGACCGCGACGCGGTCCTGCGGGCGCAGCGCGTCGAAATAGAGCGCGGTCATGATGGTCGCGAGCGAGGCGGAGGAGGCCTGGTGCCCGCCGACCTTCAGCCCGTCCGCATTCTCGCGCAGGTGGTTGGCGTTGTGGATGGTCCAGCTCGCGAGCCACAAAGCCTTCTTTTCCAGTTCGCGCAGGAAAGCGAGCTTGCGGGAAGGCGAGGCGGCTGCGGTCATGGGGGCGGCCCGGTCGGAGGGAGATTGAAATCTCCCACAGGGCGCTTGGCAATGCCGGCCAATCTGCACTGGTCAAGGCGAATATATTGGACGATACTGCCAATATTATAGATTCTATTAGTGGAAAATGCCCAGACCGGACCTCGATACGATCGACCGCAAAATCCTGTCGGTATTGCAGCGCGACGGCCGCGTCAGCATCGCCGATCTCGCGCAGCAGGTCGGGTTGTCGCCGTCGCCGTGCCTGCGGCGGGTGCGGCTGCTGGAGCAGGCGGGCATCATCGCGCGCTATGTCGCGATGGTCGATCAGCAGGCGGTGGGGCTGCCGGTCAGCGTCTTTGTCTCGATCAAGCTGGAGAGCCAGCGCGAGGAGGCGCTGACGAAGTTCGGCAAATCGATCGAGCGCTGGCCGGAAGTGCTGGAATGCTACCTGATGACCGGCCCGCGCGACTACCTGCTGCGCGTGGTGGTCGCCGACCTCGCGGCCTATGAGCGCTTCCTGAAGCAGAAGCTGACAAGGCTCGCCGGCATCGCCTCGATCGAATCGAGCTTCGCGCTGGAGCAGGTGAAATACACCAATTCTTTGCCGGTGGCGTGACGGTAGAGCGCGCGCTGCCGCAATCGTCATGGCCGGGCTCGTCCCGGCCATCCCGCTGAGGGAC
The DNA here is from genome assembly GCA_050246095.1 of Pseudorhodoplanes sp. GTDB lineage: Bacteria > Pseudomonadota > Alphaproteobacteria > Rhizobiales > Xanthobacteraceae > Pseudorhodoplanes. The sequence goes on along the minus strand of JBFWWQ010000014.1, from coordinate 3,922 downwards.
GCACCGAGGCCTCCCGATCGTCATCGCCGGGTCAAGCCCGGCGATGACGACGGGGCGTGCGGCTGTCTGGATCGCTTACCTCGCCACCTGCACCCGCATGCCGCCGATCTTCTCGATTCTCGCATCGAGCGTGTCGCCGGGCGCGATCGGGCCGACGCCTTCCGGCGTGCCGGTGAGGATCACGTCGCCCGGCATCAGCGTGTAATAGGACGAGGCCCATTCGATCAGCGAGGGCACGTCGATGACGAGGTCCCGGGTGTTCGCCTTCTGCCGAATCTCGCCGTTGACCTTCAGCTCCAGCGCGAGCCCGGCGGGGTCGGGGATTTCGTCCGCGGTCACGAGCCAGGGGCCGAGCACCGTGTAGCCGTCGACGGACTTGCGCAAGGATCGCTCCTCCGGGCCGCGCGCGGTGATGTCGAAGCCGATGCAATAGCCCGCCACGTGCGACAGCGCGTCCTCCCTTTTCACGCGGTCGGCGCGCCGGCCGATGACGGCGGCGAGTTCGATCTCGTGGTCGGTGCGGCGGTCGGGATGGCGGATGACGATCGGCGCGTCCGGCCCCGCGACCGAGCTCGTCGCCTTCAGGAACAGGCCGACGCGCTGGATCTCGTGCACCTGCTTCTGGTGATGGATTTGCGGATCGGCGCGCGCTTCCTCCAGATGCTTGAGGTAGTTCACCGGCGCCGCGACGATCTTTCCCGGATTGGCGAGCGGACTGTCTAGCGTCACCTCCTGCAGCGCGCGCGCCGGCGCGGTGGCGGCGACCGCCTCGATGGCGCGGCGCAATTCGGGCAGGCTCTCGATCAGCAAATCGTGGCGCGGGAACGGATAGCGCCGCGCCGGCAGCGACGACAAGGCCGGCGTCACATCGAGCACCTTGTCCCCGACGACAAGCCCGAAGCGGTCGTCGTTGAAACGGCACAGCCGCATGCATCTCTCCAAAAAATAAGTAGCCTTTGAGTCGTCATCCTGAAACTTTTTGCAAATCCGTCATGCCCGCGCTCGCAGTCAAGCGTGCGCAGACTGCATAAATTTGTCTGCGCGGGCATCCACGTCTTGCTGCAGGATCGGCAAGAAAGACGTGGATGGCCGGGACTTCGCCCGGCCATGACGCCAAGCGGGACATTTTTGCGAGTGTCACGGCGCCAGCAGAATCGTCCGGCACGCCGGCGGCAGGTCGGCCATCGTGATCGGCGGCTTCGGCTTGGGCGGCTCTTTCGGCGGCGGCGGGTTCAGGATCGATTCCTGGAACCAGTAATCCAGCTCCTTGCCGCAGCCCTCGCCCGGCGGCGTGGGGTCCTGGCTCTTGCAGTCGGGGCTGTCCTTCGGGCAGCCGACGCGGATATGCATATGATAGTCGTGGCCCCACCACGGCCGCACCTTCCGCAGCCAGGCGCGGTCGCCCTTGGCGTCGCGGCACACGGCCTTCTTGATCGCCGCGTTGACCAATACGCGCTCGACCTCCGGGTCCTGCGCGGCGGCGCGGATGATGTTGACATGCGCCGGCGTCCAGACATTCGGGTCGATGTCGCGCTTGTCTTCGGCGACCACCTTCACCGCCGACATTTCCTCGCGCTCCTGGCGGCTCAGTTCGCGCTTCGGCATCGGCGTCAGCCAGATATCGGCATCGAGCCCGACCTGGTGGCTGCCGTGACCGGTCAGCATCGGGCCGCCGCGCGGCTGCGCCAGATCGCCGACCAGGATGCCGGGCCAGCCCGCTTTCGGGGCCTTCGATGCCAGGCGCTCCAGAAAGGCGATCAGGCTGGGATGGCCCCAGTTGCGGTTGCGCGACAGGCGCATGACCTGCCAGGTCAGGCCGTTGATCGGCAGCGCCTTCGCCCCGGCCACACAGCCGCGCGTGTAGAAGCCGATGGCGCGGGCCGCGAGCGGCGCGGCGGTAGCCTTGCGGCCGAACAATTCCTTGGCCGGTAATTTCGGATCGTCCGGGTTGGCGAGCGGGGGGAGCGGCCGCGGGTTGACGCTGCCGCGATCCTGTGCGGAGGCCGCAGGCGCCGCCAGAAGCAATGCGGCGCAGACGGCGGTCAGAAGGCATGGCCGATTCGTCATGTTTCCGGTCTAGCGTCACCGGGCGCCTCTGTCAGCAGGCTGCGGCGCTGCCGCGTCTTTACAGCGCGCGGGCAGCGGCGCCATGCTCGGCATGCGGCAACAGGGAACATGTCCATGCACTTCGCAATTGCGGCCGGCATCGTGCTGTTTCTGCTCGGCCATGCCGGCGGGGCTTACGCGGACGTGGAGGTCCGCATCGACAAGGGCAGCCAGCGCATGGCGGTGCTGGTGGACGGCACGCAGCGGTATTCATGGGCGGTGTCGACCGGAACCGGCGGAGGTCCCGTTTCCGGCGTGTTCCGGCCGCAGCGGCTCGAACGCTCCTGGTATTCGCGCAAGTACGGCCGGGCGCCGATGCCGCATTCGATCTTCTTCGACGAGGGCTACGCGATCCACGGCACGACGCATATCTCGCGGCTCGGCACGCGCGCCTCGCATGGCTGCGTGCGGCTGCATCCGGCCAATGCCGCGACCCTGTTCGGCCTGGTGCGCCAGCACGGCATGGGCAACACGCGGATCGTGGTCGGCAGCGGGTTCGTGGCGCGGCTGTAGCGCGCTCAGTTACCCTGCCGCCTGCGGGTGGCGGCGGCCTTCTTCGCCGAACGCGACCGTGCGGCGGCGGGACGGCGGGCGGCGGCGCGACCGCCAAGCTTTCCGCCCTTGCGCGAGGAGGCGGCGCTGCGCTTCCGGCCGCGGCCCGACCCGCTCTTCCTGCCGCCGCCGGTCTCCTTGTTGACGGTGGCCCAAGCGCGGCGCTCGGCCTCGTCCTCGGACACGCCGCGCTGCTCGTAGCCCTGCTCGATATGGCGGGCCATGCGCTTCTGCTTGCCCGTGTAGCTCGATTTGTCGCCCCGCGGCATGTCGCGTCCTCCTGTCGCCGGTATCCGTCAACGCCGGCCGCGGCGAGCCGTTCCGCGCCCCGGAAACGCAAAAAAGGCCCCGGTACGGGGCCTTTTCAGCGCGGTCGGCAGCGGCGATGCGCGTCAGGGCGTGACCTTCATCGGCGCCGGCGGCGGGATCATCGGCGCGGGTGCCGGCTTGGGGGCCGCCTTTTTCGCCTTGGCCGGTGCCTTCTTGGCGGCCTTCTTGGCCGGCTTGCCCGCCTTCGCCGCCTTGGTGGTGTCGTCGATCACGGCCTTGCCGCCGTGCTTCACGATCGAGCGGATCGCGCCCTTGGCGCTGGCTTTCGAGGTATAGCCTTCGCTCGAAAACATCTTCTCGCCGTTGGGCGCGCGGAAGCGGACGCGGAATTCTTCCTTCTTGTCCTTATAGATCTCAAACCTGTACGGCATGCCCCTCTCCTGATTTCGCGCGCATTCGCAATGCGCATCGCGCAATGGTCGTTCCGCAATGTGATGCATGTCAAGCACGCAGGTGTGGAAGCCTTGCGGTGCATGAACGGGGCGCGCCCGGCGCGCGACCCATGCCGCGGCACCCGAGACCGGTCCGGGCCCCCCGCTCGCCGCGCCGGCGCCGCCCGTAAGCCTTGTCAGGCTCCTCCGCCGGCGGCATAGCGGACGCATGAAGATCGCCGGACAGCAGACCCGCAGCATCTGGCTGGAGCCGGACGGCCGGACGGTCGGCATATTCGACCAGACCCTGATCCCGCACCGGATCGAGCGGTTGCGGCTCGTTTCGTGCGCCGATGCCGCGCGCGCCATCGCGACCATGCAGACGCGCGGCGCGCCGCTGATCGGGGCGGTCGCCGCCTACGGCATGGCGCTGGCGATGCGCGAGGATACCTCCGACGAAGCGATGGAACGCGCCCATGCGGCCCAGCTCGCCACGCGGCCGACCGCCATCAACCTGAAATGGGCGCTCGACGAGATGCTGGCGGCCCTGCGCAACCGCCCGC
>JBFWWQ010000013.1:0-24379 GCA_050246095.1 Pseudorhodoplanes sp. | reverse complement strand
CACGGCGTCTACAGCATGAGCGCCAGCGACCATACCGGCCTCGACAATCGCGCGCGCGTGCTGGTGCAAGTACAGGACGGCGTCTGGCGACTGATGAAATAGCCGCGCCTTGCGACCGATCGGAGAAGGGCGGCCACCCGCCCTTCTCCATTTTTCCGGCAGGTCCGCACCATGAATCTCGATATCGCCTTGTGGCTGACGCAGGATGCCGTGGTCAACGGCGCCGTTTATGCATTGCTGGCGCTGGCATTGGTGCTGGTCTACACGGTGACGCGCGTGATCTTCGTGCCGCAGGGGGAGTTCATCTCCTTCGCGGCGCTGTCGCTCGCCACGCTGCAGGCCGGGCAGGTGCCGGGAACGGCCTATCTCTTGGTCGGCGGCGGCGTGCTGGTAGCCGTCGTCGAAGGCGTCGCGGCCCTTCGCGCCGACCAGCCCAGGCGGCTGGCGCGCATCGGCCTCCTCTATATCGGGCTCCCGCTGGCCATTGCCGGAGCGGCCGTTTTCGCGGCCACGCGCCCCGACAGCCTCTGGCTTCAGATGTTCGTTACACTCGCCATCGTGACGCCGTTCGGCCCGATCGTCTACCGGCTGGCCTTCCAGCCGCTGGCGGGCAATTCGGTTCTTGTGCTGCTCATCGTCGCCGTCGCCGTACACTATCTGCTGACCGGGATGGGCCTCGTCTTTTTCGGCGGCGAAGGACTGCGTTCGCAGGCCTTGTCGGATTATTCCTTCCAGCTCGGTGCGATGAAGGTCACTGCACAGAGCCTGTGGGTGATCGGCTCCAGCGCCGTGCTGATCGTGTTGCTCTGGCTTCTGTTCGAGCGCTCGCTCTACGGCAAGGCTCTGCGTGCCACGGCCATCAACCGTATCGGCGCGCGCCTGTCCGGCATTTCGACAACGTTTGCGGGATCGCTCAGCTTCACGCTCGCCGCCTTGATCGGCGCCATCGCAGGCATTCTGATCTCGCCCATCACCACGATCTATTACGACACCGGCTTCCTGATCAGCCTGAAGGGCTTCGTCGGCGCCATCATCGGCGGCATGGTCAGCTATCCGCTGGCGGCAGCCGGAGCGCTGCTCGTCGGACTGCTTGAATCCTTCTCCTCCTTCTGGTGGAGCGCCTTCAAGGAATCCATTGTCTTTATCCTGATCATCCCGGTCCTGCTGTGGCGTTCGCTCACCACGCGCCATGTCGAAGAGGAGGAGGAGTGATGCGGCAGCGCCTGCTTGTCATTGCCGCGCTTGCGCTGCTCGCCGTCGCGCCGTTCCTGCTGTCGGAATTCCACGTCGCGCTGATGAACTATATCGGGCTCGCGAGCCTGGTCGCGCTCGGCCTTGTGCTTCTGACCGGCGTGGGAGGCCTCACCTCATTCGGTCAGGCGGCCTTCGTCGGCATCGCCGCCTATACAAGTGCGGTGCTTACCACGCGCTATGGCGTTTCGCCCTGGCTCACGCTTCCTGCCGGTCTTGCGCTGGTCGGCGTCATCGCACTCGCTCTGGGCGCGATCACGCTGCGTCTGACCGGCCATTTCCTGCCGCTATGCACCATCGCCTGGGGCATCGCCATCTATTTCATGTTCGGCAATCTCGAACTGCTCGGCAAGTACAGCGGCATCGCCGAAATCCCGCCGCTGTCGCTGTTCGGCATCGCGCTGATCGACGGGCGCGAGGTCTATTACCCGATCTGGATATTCGTGCTCGCTTCCCTGTTCGCGGTACGCAACCTGCTCGATTCGCGCAGCGGCCGCGCAATCAAGACCCTGAAGTCGCGCAGCGCCATGGCCGAAAGCGTCGGCGTGAATACGGCGCGTCTGAAAATCGTGATCTTTCTGCATGCCGCGCTGCTCGCCGGCATGTCGGGCTGGCTCTACGCGCATTTCCTGCGCTACGTGAACCCGTCGCCCTTCAACATCAATGCCGGCATCGACTATCTGTTCATGGCGGTTATCGGCGGTTTCAGCAACGTGCTGGGCGCGGTGATCGGCGCCGGCATCCTCACGCTGCTGAAGGAGTGGCTGAAGGACATCCTGCCGAAGCTGATCGAGCACAGCGGCAATTACGAGGTCGTGGCGTTCGGCCTGCTGATCGTGCTGCTGATGCATCGCACCCGCGACGGGCTTCTGCCCTTCTTCGCGCGCATCCTGCCCGCCGGCGAGCGCCCGTCGCCGCCGCCGCCCGCGCCGGCCTTGCCGCGCCGGGCGCAACCGGCTGCGCGCGAGCGCCTGCTCGAAATTATCGACGTGACCAAGCGCTTCCAGGCGCTGGTGGCGGTGCGCAACCTGTCCTTTGACATGCATGCCGGCGAAATCCTCGGCCTGATCGGGCCGAACGGCGCCGGCAAGACCACGCTGTTCAATCTCGTCAGCGGCGCCCTGCCGGTAAACGGCGGCGAAATCCGTTTCCGCGGAAATCGCATCGACCGGCTGCCGGCGCGCGAGATCGCCGGCCGCGGCCTCGCGCGCACCTTTCAGCACGCCAATATCCTGCCGGGCATGACGGTTCTCGAGAACGTCGCGCTCGGCGCGCATCTGCGCGGCCATGCCGGCGTGGTGGCCTCGTCGCTGCGGCTCGACCGGGCCGACGAGGCGCGGCTGCTGTTCGAGGCGCGCACGCAGATCGAACGCGCAGGTCTTGCCGACCACATGTTCGATCTGGCGGGCAACCTCTCGCTCGGCGCCCAGCGCGCGGTCGAGATCGCCCGCGCGATGTGCGCCGATCCGGTGCTGCTGCTGCTGGACGAGCCGGCCGCGGGCCTGCGTCATATGGAGAAGCAGAAGCTCGCCGCGCTGCTGCGCGACATACGCAAGAGCGGCATCGGCATCCTGCTGGTTGAGCACGACATGGATTTCGTCATGGGTCTGGTGGACCGTCTGGTGGTCATGAATTTCGGCGACAAGCTGAGCGAAGGATCGCCGCGCCAGGTCCAGAACGATCCGGCAGTGATCGAGGCCTATCTCGGGGGCATCGATGAACAAGCTGCTTGAGGTCGAGGGATTAGGCGCGGCCTACGGCAAGGTGCAGGCCTTGCGCGATATCAATATTACCGTGCGTGCGGGACAGATCGTGACCGTGATCGGCCCGAACGGGGCGGGCAAGTCGACGCTGCTCAACAGCCTCATCGGGCTTTTGCCTTGCCGCGGCACGGTGCGCTACGCTGCCGCGGATGTTTCGGCCTGCGCGATCGAGGAAAGGGTCAGGAGCGGCCTTTGCCTTGTGCCGGAACGGCGCGAGTTGTTTGGCGGATTGCGCGTCGAGGATAATTTGCTGCTGGGTGCGTTCCCGCGCATCGGCAAGGGAATGCGTGCGATCCGGTCGGATCTCGACGAGGTCTTCGAACGCTTTCCGCGCCTGAAGGAACGGCGCAACCAGCTCGCCGGCACGCTGTCCGGCGGCGAGCGGCAGATGCTGGCGATCGGCCGCGCGCTGATGGCCAAGCCGAAACTGCTGATGCTCGACGAGCCCAGTCTTGGTCTCGCGCCGCGCATCGTGCGCGACATCTTTCGCATCGTCGTCGATCTCAGGCGTTCCGGCGTGTCGATCCTCCTGGTGGAACAGAATGCGCGGGCGGCCCTGCAGGCGGCCGATTACGGCTATGTGCTGGAAACGGGCGATATCGTGCTCGAAGGCATGGCATCGGCCTTGTCTGCAAATCCGCGCGTGGCGCAGACCTATCTCGGCCTGTCGAGACGCTTCGAAAGCGCGGCGTCGTGACCGCGCCGCTGTGGTCGAGTGGGTTTCGTCCATTCTTCCTGCTTGGCGCAGCTTACGGACCGCTGGCCCTGTTTGCAGGGCTGCCGGTCTGGGCGGGATGGGTGCAAAGTGCGGGGGCGGCTCCACCGGCTGCGCTCTGGCACGGTCACGAGCTGCTTTATGGATTTGCGTCGGCCTTCATCTGCGGCTTCGTCCTGACGGCCCTGCCGAGCTGGGCCAAAGCACCGGAGGTCAAGGGGGCGGCGCTCGGTGTGCTGGTCGTTCTCTGGCTTCTGGGACGCGCCGCCGCCTGGTCCTATCAATGGCTTTCGCCGGGTTTGATCGGCGCGCTCGATCTGTCTTTATTTGCTGCGCTGGCCGTGATCGTGCTTCCGGGACTCGTGCACGCGGTCGAGCGGCGCTATCTGGCCCTGCTTCCGATCCTGCTTGCCTTCATTGCGGCCAATGCGGTGTATCATGCGGCGGTCGCGATGGCCGCATTCGATCTCGCCGAGCGCGCTTTGGGGGCGGCCCTCAATGTTCTTGTCGTGTTGTTCGCGATCGTGGGGGGCATGCTCACGCCGATCTTTACCGAATCGACGTTGCAGCAGCGCGGCCGCTCGGAACCGCTCACCGTCTCGAAAGCGCTCGAGATTGCGGCGATCGGCCTGGCGGTCCTGTTTGCGATGGCCAACTGGAGCCATTTGCCGCCGACCGCCAACGGAGCGATCGCCTGCCTTGCTGCGATCGTACACGCTGCGCGGCTGTGCCAATGGCGCACACTGTCGATAGTGTCGGCTCCGCTCGTGCTCGCGATGCATCTCGGGTATGCGTGGCTGGTGGCGGCGATGGCGTTGCGCGGTCTCGCCGATGTCTCCGCTCTTGTACCGCGCACGGCCTGGGTCCATGCGTTCACGGTCGGCGCGCTCGGCATGATGATGCTGGCCTTCCTTAATCGCGTGGTGATGCGGCATACGGGACGCCCCGTCTCGCTGTCGCCGCTGTCGCTCGCCGGCCTGGCTATCATGTTCGCGGCCGGCTTGATGCGCATCGCAGCAAGCCTTGGCGGCGAAGCGCGCTGGCTCGTTGCTTCGACTGTCGCATGGGCGTTGCCGTTCATACTCTTTCTCGTCGAGCACGGAGCCAAGCTGTGGCAGCGCAGCCTGCCGCGGGACGCCTGCGCGGGCGACGAACCTGCCTACCGGCCGTAGGCCAGCGTTCTATCCGGTCCTGATGAAATCCGGCTTGCGACGCTCCTGGAACGCGGCAATGCCTTCGCGTACTGCGGGCGTGCAGGCGCTCACGCCGAACGCGCTATATCCAATCTCCAGGGCCGCGTTCAATGTCGGCGCCGCCGCGGCCTCGCAAATGGTTTTTTCCAGAATGCGCATGACTTCGATGCTGAGATTCTGGCCGTTGACGGCGGCGGGCTGCATCGGCTCCAGGGCGGCAAGTTTGACCGCGGTGCCGTTCGGCGGACGTACTTTGCCGGCCAGCGCGTTGACTTGCGCGATGGCGGCGTCGATCAGGCCGGGATAGTCGTCGGCCAGCGCCTCGACGATGCCGAGTTCGCGCGCTTTCTCTGCGGGCAGTTTCTCGGCCCGGCGCAGCATATCATGAAACACGGCAGCGGCGGCGGGCCAGCGCCGATATGGCACCACCATGGCGCCGAGCGCCGGCACCATCCCGAGCTTGATTTCCGGCAATTGCAGCCAGGCCTCGCGCATGGCGACGATGCTGTGGCAGCGCAGCGCCAGCTCCAGGCCGCCGCCGAGCGCCATTCCGTTAAGCGCGGCCACCACCGGCTTTTGCATGCCATCGAGATGCACGAGCAGCCGCGAGCAGTCGCGGGCGTATTGAGCGGCGGCTTCGGCGTCGCCGAGCACGCGCGGGAAGCGACCGATATCGGCGCCGGCCGAGAACGCGCGCGGGCCATAACCGACGATCACGAAGCCCGCGACGGATGCGGACGCCTCGAAGCTGCGGATGACATCGAGGATTTCGTCGGTCAGCTCATCGTGCATGGCGTTCAGCGCTTCCGGCCGCCGCAGCGTGATGACCTTCACGTCGCCGACATCGTCGACCAGCACATGACGCCGGAACCGCTGATAGTCGCCGAGCGTCTTGCCGGGGACGGGCATGCCCGGACGCTCACGGGTCAGGCGCGCCGCGATCCGTCCGACGTCGGCATCGCCGAGCCTGCGCATGATGTCGAGCGGGCCGGCCTTGAAGCCGAGCGCCAGTCGGCAGCCGAGTTCGAGATCGGCCGGGTCGCCAATGCCGCGATCGAGTATGTCGCCGGCCTGCGAGATCAGGATGCCGAGCAGGCGGTCGCGCGCGTCGGCCGCGGTCTTCGAATCGACCGCGACCTGCTTGCCCGGCGCCACCGTGTGCCAGCTGTCGACCGAACGAAAGATCGGCGCCGGCCGGTAATACTCTCCTTCCTCGTTCGCCTGCAGCGTGTTTGTTTCGGTGATGATCGGATTGCCGTGCGCCAGGTTGAGAACGAAGAACGGCCCGGCATGAACGAATTCGGACGCCACCGTGTCGATCTCGGCGGCGGTTGCACGGTCGAGCAGATGCGCCGCCTCGTTGCACCAATTGTCGAAAACCCGGTCGAGCATGAAGCAGACGACGTCGTCGGTGACCATCGGCACCTTGCCGGTAAGGCAGAATGCCCAATTGAGATAATCCACAACCGTGGGATCGACGGCAGCCCAGCGCACGACTTCGACTACCGGGTTGCGCCAGGCAGGCGCAAAAAAATGGGTGACGGTGGCGCGCCGCTTGTGGTTCAGCTCCGAGAAGATTCGGGCTGCCGGCAGCGAACTGGTATTGGACGTAATGATCGCATCCGGTGACACGACCGATTCGATCTGCGCGAAAATCCGACGCTTGAGGGCAAGGTCTTCGGTTGCCGCCTCGATGACCCAGTCGGCTGCATCGATCGTCTGGTAGTCGAGCGTGGCGTGCAGGTTCGTGGTTATCCGGCGCGCCTGCGCATCGGTCATCTTGCCGCGTTCGACCGCCTTGCGCGCATAGTCGTGAAATCGCTGAACGGCCCGATCGAGTTGCGGCTGCGCCACGTCGACCAGATGCAATGTCAGATCCGGAATTGCGGCCTTCAGATAATAGGCTATGTCGGGACCGATCGTGCCGGCTCCGATAACGGCGACCGTCTTCGGAAGCCCGCGTGCCGGTTTGTGCAGGAGTGGATTAAAGTGGCTCATGGTCGCTGACGGTCTGGCGGCGTGGCGGATTGCGCCCCGATACCAGGGCGATAACGATTATCGACGGCGGCCGGCCGGCAAAATTGACCGAAGGCAAAAAGACCGAAACATTGCCCACCATAATGGGTTCGATGCGCCGGATGTGGATGACCGCAGCGGATGTCCGTCCGCAGCGCCGACGAAATTCCGGCCAAGGCCGCGCCCAGCACCGATAACCCAATGCACCATCGCGCCGAGAGTCGGGAGCCATGACGTGACGGCGATGCCCTTCGTGCACGAGACGGTGGTGCACATGCTGCGCGACGCCGCCATCCGCAACCCGGAGGGCATCGCGCTGGTTTGTGAGGAAGAGAGGCTGAGCTATCGCGAATATGCGGCCTGCGTCGCGGCCCTTGCCGACGAGCTCGTAGCGCGGGGTGCCGCCGGCGGCCGGGTGGCGTTGCTGATGACGAACTCGATCGACATCGCGGTGGCGACGTTTGCAGCCCAGTCGGCCGGTGCCCAGGTCGTTCCGCTGAACCCGTCCTATACCGGCCACGAGCTCATGCCGATTCTTGAGAATGCGGCGCCCGTGATCGTGATTCACGACGCCGCCGTAGAGGATACGGTCGAGAATCTCGTCGATCGCCTGGCTGTGCCCGATCGCATCGCGATCGGTCCGCGTGCGCGCCGGCTGACCGAGTGGCGCGGGCGGACTGAGCGCGCCCAAACCATGCGGCTGCCGGTTCCGGATTCATTGTCCACCCTGCAATATACCGGCGGCACGACCGGGCGCGCCAAGGGAGTCGATCTCACGCATCGCTGCGTGTCGGTTAATGTGGCGCAGCGCGAAGCGCTGCTTCCGACGGAACCGGATTGCGAGCGCATCCTCGCCATCACGCCGCTTTTTCATGTCTATGCCGTGGCCATGGGTCTCTATCTTGCGGCCTATTGCCGGGGAACGCTGTTCATCATGCCGCGCTATCGGCCCGAACTCGCGCTCGCGGCAATCGAGCGCGACCGGATAACGTTGTTGTCCGGCAGCCCGACGATCTATGAAGGGCTGATGGCGCATGAGTGCTTCGGCGAGACAGACCTGACGGCGCTTCGGCTGTGTTTCTCGGGCACGTCGGCGCTGCCGGAAGCGACGCTGCAGCGCTGGGAGAAGGCTACCGGGTGCCCGATCTGCGAGGGCTATGGCCAAAGCGAAGCCGGTCCCGTGCTCTCCTTCAATCCGCGCCACGGCCGGCGCAAGACAGGCTCGGTCGGTGTCGCCGTTCCGGAGACCGACATCGAAATCGTCGATACCGCAAGCGGGACAGGCGTGCTCGGCGTCGGCGAGGCCGGCGAGATACGCGCGCGGGGACCGCAGATCATGCGCGGATATCGCGGGCTTGGACAAGAGACCGGCGATGCGCTGCGCGAGGGTTGGCTCTATACCGGCGACATCGGCGAACTGGATGCCGACGGCTATCTTTTCATCCGCGACCGCAAGAAGGACATGGTGATCGTCAGCGGCTTCAACGTCTATCCGCGCGAGATCGAAGAAGTGCTCTATTCGCACCCCGCGGTGCTGGAAGCCGCCGTGGTCGGCGTTCCCGACGCCTATCGCGGCGAGGCCCTCGTGGGTTTCGTCGTCCCGGCCCCCGGGGCAACGCTGGCGGCGGCGTCGCTGCGCGCTTACGTTGCCGAACGACTCGTGCCTTACAAAATCCCGCAGGACATCCGGATCGTGGACTCGCTCCCGAGGACGGCGGTCGGCAAGGTCGACAAGAAGCTTCTGCGCGTTGCGGGCATTGAAGCGGCCGGCCGAGCCGAACACAGCTAGCAACTCAGGTTTCGCTGACGCGAATGGGGCGACGATGCTCGCCCCCTTTTGCTGGATGGCGCCGCGATGGCGCTACGAGGCGGCTGTTGCGTGCGAATGCGGAACGTCTTTCTGCCGGGAACCGCAGGCCGGCGCGGACTTGAGATCGGCCTTGATACCGTGAACACTGTGCATGGGCATGCGGTCAATGCCGGTCGCCGCAGGATTGCAGGGACCGGCCATGTCGAGGGGCTGCCACGACGCAGAGGAGTTGGAAATGGCCGGGACGTTCAAGATCGGCGACCACGTAAGCTGGAATTCCGAGGCTGGCCGCGTATCGGGAACGATCATCGCCATCCATACCGCGGACTTCAACTACAAGGGTCATATCCACCGCGCGTCGGAAGGCGATCCGCAGTACGAAATCAAGAGTGACAAGACCGATCATATTGCGGCCCATCGCGGCAGCGTCCTCAAGCACGCTCCCAGGTGACAGCGTTCTGTGAATCCCTTCTTTACGATCGGCCATTCGACGCGAAGCCTTCAGGAATTCGCCGCGTTATTGACCGGGCTGCAAATCGCGCTTGTTGCGGACATCAGAACGATTCCGAGGTCGAGAACCAATCCGCAATTCAACAAGGATACTCTCCCCGGCGCCTTGGCGGCCCTCGGCATATCCTATGAACACATGGCGGCGCTCGGCGGCCTTCGCGGAAGGAACAAAAATGTGACTCCCGAGATCAACGCCCTCTGGAGAAACGAAAGCTTCCACAATTATGCCGACTACGCGCTTTCGAAGCCGTTTCAAGAAGGTCTTGAACACCTGCAGGATGTGGGGGCGGGACGGCGCTGTGCGTTCATGTGCTCGGAAGCGGTATGGTGGCGATGTCATCGGCGCATCGTGGCGGATTACTTGATCGCAAGCGGACAAACCGTTCTGCACATTATGGGTGAGGGCCGCCTGGAGCCTGCCCGGCTGACCCCCGGCGCTGTCATTCAGCCAGGGATTGGCGTCGTCTATCCCGCCGCGCAGCAGCCAGACGCCTAAAGCGCGATGACGTTCCTCCAAATCGTCATCACGCCGGCGGCGCCCGCGCACGATTGTGTTCAAGAACTTCAAGGCAGCGTCGACCGGCGGAGCAAACCCTTCGGGTGACGGCACCGCTCCGCGGGCGAGGCGGTCAGGACCGGGGCATCTCGCCCCGCAGCAGAGCGCGGACGGCCGGCAGCACGTCCTCGCGCCATTGCCGGGCGCCGAAGCTCTGAAGAACCAGCTCTTGGTCGGCAACGACCAGCCAGAGCGGGACCGCCGCGCGCTCGCCGATGCCGGCACGGTAGCGGCGCAAATCCTCCGGCCAGCTTGCGTCGGACAGGACATCGCGCAAGGAGCCCGACTTCACCTCGCGATAGGTGATCTGGCGGAACGTCGCCGAACGCCGGAAAGCGGTCCCCTGATCGCGCTGCCAGCGGTCGCAGGGCGCGCAATTCTCCGCCCCGACATAGATCAGCGTCACCGCCCGCGCGGCGCGCGTCGGCCTGGGGTTTGCGACCGTGAGCGCCAGGACCGCGGCAGAGGCGAGCAAGACGATGGCTATAACATTGAACCGGTTGAGGAACACGGTGTCCTCGGATCGTTGGGCGGCCCATGCCGCGACGCCATAATTGGTTTGTGCTGCGATCATGCCTTGACCACGGTTAAGCCGCGGCCGCCGGAGGTCACCTAATATCGTCCGTAAATTTCAAGATCGGGGGCGATACATGTCGACGACAGAGCCGGGTTCCGAGCGCATTCCGACGATGCAGCGGATTCTCGACAATCCATTCCTGCTTTTGTTCCTCGGTGTGACCATTCCCACCGTTCTCTACATTTTATGGGGGGTCATGGAGATCGCCTCCATCCCGATCAGCCAATAATCGAATCGCAACCAATCCGACGCGACACGCACGGACGCGCGCGTCAATTCTGAACGCCGGGGGAAATAATGGCCGTCACGCCGCCGAAAGAACGTATCTGGTGGAACGAACCCATCGCGAAGCTCGAACTGATCTGGGTGATCATCGCCTTCCTGTGGGGGCTGTTCATGTTCGGATTCATGATCGCCTGGCACTTCATCGGTCAGCAGAATCTGAACAAGGAAGCCTATCGCATCGTACCAGCGAATTATGAGGCCAAGGTCGACGAATTCGCCAAGAAATACACGGTGCGCGAGGAGCAGGGCATTCCGGTAGTGAGGGCGCCGGCCGGCACCGACATCTACTTGCTTGGGCGGCTCTGGCAGTGGTGGCCGATCCTCGAACTGGAGAAAGGCACCAGCTACCGCGTGCATCTTTCGTCGCTGGACTGGCAGCACGGCTTCTCGCTGCAGCCGACCAACATCAACATCCAGGTGCATCCCGGCTACGAGCACGTCTTCACGCTGACGCCGACGCAGTCGGGAGAATTCGGCATCATCTGCAACGAATTCTGCGGCATCGGCCATCACACCATGACCGGAAAAATCTACGTCACGGAACCCAAGCGGGCCGGGGACGGCAATCGCGTCGCCGAGGGGAGATAGCACCAATGACCGCTGAAACCGTGATCGGTCCCGTCGGCAAGGCCGCCGAATTCCGCACCTGCCAATATACCGGCCTCAAGGTGGACATCGCCGCGCAGTCGCTGATCAAGGCGAATGCCGTTGCCGCCATCGTGTTCCTGCTGATCGGCGGCTTCATGGGCCTGCTGGTCGCGCTGACGCGCTGGCCGGCGGTGCACCTGCTACCCGCCGAATGGTTCTATCTTGTGCTCACCGGACACGGCGCCAACGTGCTCCTGTTCTGGATCATCTTCTTTGAAATCGCGGTGCTGTATTTCGCCTCCGCGGTCCTGCTCAATTGCCGCCTGGCGACGCCAAAGCTCGGCTGGGTCGGCTTCGTGCTCATGGTGGTCGGCGCGCTGCTCACCAATTACGAGGTGCTGCGCGGCGAATCGACCGTGATGTTCACCTCCTATCCCCCCATGCAGGCGGCGCCGAACTTCTATCTCGGCCTGATCCTGTTTGCGGTGGGTGCGCTGATCGGCTGCGTGCTCTTCTTCGCGACGCTCGTGATCGCCAAGGAGGAGCGGACCTATGAGGGCTCGGTGCCGCTGGTCACTTTCGGGGCGATCACCGCGGGGATCATCGCGGTGTTCACGATCGCGTCCGGCGCCATCATCCTGATCCCGACCTGGCTGTGGTCGCTCGGCATCATCTCCAACATCGACCCGCTTTTGTACAAGGTCGTGTGGTGGGCGATGGGCCATTCCTCGCAGCAGATCAACGTCTCCGCGCATGTGTCGATCTGGTACATGATCGCGGCGCTGCTGCTCGGCGCCGTGCCGCTGAGCGAGAAGGTGAGCCGCACCGCCTTCTTCCTCTACATCCTGTTCCTGCAGCTCGCGTCCGCGCACCACCTGCTGGCGGAGCCGGGGCTCGATGCCAGCTGGAAGATCGTCAACACCAGCTACATGATGTATCTCGCCGTGCTCGGCTCGATGATCCACGGGCTCACGGTGCCCGGCGCCATCGAGGCGGCGCAGCGGCGCAACGGCTACAACAAGGGCGTGTTCGAGTGGCTGCGCAAGGCGCCGTGGGGCAACCCGGCCTTCTCGGGCATGTTCCTGTCGCTGGTCTTCTTCGGCTTCATCGGCGGCATTTCCGGCGTGGTGCTGGGCACCGAGCAGCTCAACGTGCTGATGCACAACACGCTGTATGTGCCCGGACATTTCCACGGCACCGTGGTGGCCGGCACGACGCTCGCCTTCATGGCCGGCACCTATCTGGTGCTGCCGCTGATCTTCCAGCGCGAGATCGTCTGGCCGAAACTCGCCAGGCTGCAGCCCTACATATTCGGCACCGGTGCCGCCGGCATCTCGCTGTTCATGATGGGAGCGGGGACGCTGGGCGTGGCGCGGCGTCACTGGGACATGACCTTCACCGACGCGCCGATGGCTTTCGCGCATTCCGCGGGCGCCTTCCTGATGATGGGGCTGAACGGTGTGTTCGCGGTCATCGCCGCCATCGGCGGGGCGCTCTATGTGCTGATTTCGGTGGGAACGGTGCTGTTCGGCAAGAAGATCACCGGCGGCCACAAGCTGACCTTCCCGCTGCATACGGGCGGCGGCGCGGCCGTGTCGCATTACGGCAGCGCGCATACCGTGAAGCTGCCGGGCACGATCATTCTGGTGGCGCTCTTCTTCGTCTGCTTCGTGCTCTACTACTTCATCAACTGGAAATATCTCTCCGAACTGTGGCTGTTCCGCTGAGCGCCTGTACCGAACGGAGAGGATGACCATGCCCGCCGCGATCAAGCTTGCGATTTCGCTCCTGAAGCTCAGGATCGGCATTGCGATCGCGGCGAGCGCGCTGGCCGGGATCGCGGTGGCAAGCGGTCCGGCGCTGGCCTGGTGGCAGTCGGTCGGCCTCGCTTTCGCGGTGCTCGGCGCGTCGGGTGCTGCGGGCGCGTTCAACCACTATCACGAGCGCGACGTGGACCGCCTGATGCGGCGGACCGCCAACCGGCCGTTCGCGAGCGGCGCCTTTGCGCCGAGCGCGTGGTGGCCGGTCGGCTTCCTCGCCTTGCTGATCGCCTCGCTGGCGCTCGCGACCGCGAGCGGCGGGGCGGTAGCGGCCTTGTTCGTCTTTCTCGGCGCCTTCACCTACGGCATCGTCTACACGGTCTGGCTCAAGCGCCGCAGCACCTGGAATATCGTGATCGGCGGGCTCGCCGGCAGCTTCGCGGTCCTGGCCGGCGCGGCCGCAGTCGACCCGGCCCCGCAGACCGTGCCGGTGACGCTGGCGCTGGTGCTGTTCCTGTGGACGCCGCCGCATTTCTGGAGTCTCGCCGCCGCCAAGGGCGACGATTACCGGCGGGCCGGGATTCCGATGCTGCCGATCGTGGTGCCGGATTATGCCTGGACGCTGGCGACGCTGACGCATACCGCCGCGCTGTTTGCGATTTCGCTGGTGCCGCTGTGGCACGGCAAGGGGCTGTTCTACGGCCTCGGCGCCGGCCTCGGCGGCGCCTTCTTCCTGTGGAAGAGCGTCGCGCTGCACCGCTCGCCGAGCAAGGCGAATGCGATGGCGAATTTCTTCGCCTCGCTCGTACAGCTCGCGCTGCTGGTCGCGGGCGCGGTGGCCGATGCGCTGTTCGGGCCCTGGTGGCCATGAGCGTCCCGCATGCAGGGTGGGGCTTCGCACTTGCGCTCGCCGTGCTGGCGGCAACCGCAACGCTGGCCGGTGCCGCGGCGCCGGTCGAGCGGCTGGACCGGCGCGAGGTCATTGCGCGCAGCGAGGCGGCCATCGGCCGCAGTCTCGGCAATTACCGCCTGACCGATTCGCATGGCGCGCCCCTGGCGCTGTCGCAGCTGCGCGGGAAGCCGCTGATCGTCAGCCTGGTCTATACCGCCTGCAGTTCCGTCTGCCCGCCGACCACCCAGAATCTGCTCGATGCGGTGAGCGAGGCCGGCCGCGTGATCGGCCTCGACCGCTTTGCCGTGCTCACGGTGGGGTTCGATGCGCGCAACGATACGCCCGCGCGGCTGTCGCAATTCGCCGTGAACCAGGGCGTGAAGCTGCCGAACTGGCGGCTGGCCAGCGCGGATGCCGGAACGATCGAGGCGCTGCTGCGCGATCTCGGCTTCAGCTATGTCGCGGTCGCCGGCGGCTTCGATCACGTGACCCAGACCAGCATCGTCGACCGCGACGGAAAAATCTATCGTCACGTCTATGGCGAGGATTTCCCGCTGCAGATGTTGATCGAGCCGCTCAAAAACGTCGTCTACGGCACCAGCAACGCCCTGACTTTCGGCGGCCTGATCGACCGCATCAAGTTCATCTGCACCACCTTCGATCCGAGCGCCGGGCGCTACCGGTTCGATTACGGGCTGGTATTCGGCAGCGTCATCGCGGCCATGTCGCTCGCCGTGATGGGCGGGTTGCTGCTGCGCGAATGGCGGCGGGCGGCGTGAGGCAATCATGGTGATTTCGGCCGTCCGCGCGGTGCTGCGGCGTTGCTTCGAACTGATCGAGCGTCCGTTCGACAAACTGTTCGGGCCGGCGATGAATCCGTTCGCGCAACTGGGAGCGCTCGGGTTTTTCTTCTTCTGGATCGTCGCCGTCAGCGGCATCTACCTGTTTGCCTTTTTCGATACCGGTATCGAGCGCGCCTACGAGTCGGTGCAGACCATCAGTGTCAATTACTGGTTCCATGCCGGCGTGATGCGCAGCCTGCACCGCTATGCCTCGGACCTCATGGTGGTGATGCTGGTCACCCACATTCTGCGGCAATTCGCTTACGACCAGTATCGCGGCGCGCGCTGGTTCTCCTGGTTCACCGGCCTGCCGATCATCTGGCTGCTCTACATTTCCGGCATCACCGGCTATTGGCTGGTCTGGGACCGGCTGGCGCAATTTGTCGCCGTCACCACGTCGGAGCTGCTCGACTGGCTTCCGATTTTCGGTGAACCGATCGCGCGCAACTTCATCTCCACGGGCACGCTCACCAGCCGCTTCTTCACGCTGATGGTGTTCATGCACATCGCGGTGCCGCTGTTCCTGCTGTTCGCAATGTGGGTTCACATCCTGCGCATCTCGCGCCCGAAGGTGAATCCGCCGCGCACGCTCGCGATCCTGTCGCTGGTCGCGCTGGTCGCCGTGTCGCTGTGGAAGCCGGCGCATTCGCAGGGGCATGTCGATCTGGCCAGGGCCTCGGTCGAGGTCGGGCTCGACTGGTTCTATCTCCCGCTGTTTCCGTTCACGGATCTGTGGGGTCAGGGCGCGGTATGGGGCTTTCTCGCGGTATTTTTCGTCATCGTCGGGGCGATGCCGTGGCTGCCGCCGCTGCGGCGAGCGCGGGCGGCGGAAGTCGATCTGCCGCATTGCAACGGCTGTGCGCGCTGCGCGGAAGACTGCCCGTATGAGGCGATCCGCATCGTGCCGCGCACCGACAATCTGCCGTATCCGACGCAGGCGCAGGTCAATGCCTCGCTCTGCGTCTCCTGCGGCATCTGCGTCGGCTCGTGCCCGTCCTCGACGCCGTTCCGGCGCAGCGAGGAGCTGAAGACCGGCATCGACTTGCCGGATTATTCGCTGAAGACGCTGCGCGAAAGCACGGTGGAGGCGGCAAAGGCGCTGTCCGGTCCGGGGCGCGTCCTGGTCTTTGCCTGCGAGCATGGCGGCGGGCGCGACCTCGACGGCGTCGTGAAGCTGCCCTGCGTCGCCATGGCGCCGCCCTCGCTGCTCGACTATGTGCTCAGCCGCGATCTCGCCGACGGCATCGTGATCGCCGGCTGCGCCGAAAGCGCGCCCTACAACCGGCTCGGCGTGACCTGGACCGAACAGCGCATCGCCGGCACGCGCGACCCGTATCTGCGCGCGCGGGTCCCGCGCGAGCGGATCGCCACCATCTGGGCCTCGACGCTGGAGCGCGCGCGCGTGGTCACGGAGATCGCCGGCTTCGCGCAGAAGCTGATGGCGCTGCCGCGGCCGAAGCTGCGCTCGCCGGAGCCGCCCTCCCGCCCCAGCGTGCGGCGGCAGCCCAGCGAAGTGGAGGGGGCGTCATGAGCTATGTCCGCATGGCCGGACAGTTCGTCGTGATCGCGGCCCTGTTCGCCGCGGTCGCCGCTTTCTCCAATTCGCCGGTCTACCGGCAAATCCCGGAGGGTTCGGCGGTCGTCATGCTGACCTTCGTGCACGGTGCCGACCGCAAGGCCGAATGCCGCAAGCTGTCGCCGGAGGAAATCCGGAAACTGCCACCCAACATGCGGCGCGTTCAGGAATGTCCGCGCGGGCGGCGCCCGCTCTATGTCGAGCTCGATCTGGGCGGACAGCGGGTATTCCAGGCGAGCCTGCCCCCGACCGGCATCGCCGGCGACGGGCCATCGAAAGTCTACCAGCGTTTCGTCATGCCGGCCGGGCATTACGAGGTGGCGGCGCGCATGCGCGATACGCCGCGGGCCGAAGGCTTCGATCACGAGCGAAAGGGCACCGTCACGCTCGTACCCGACCAGATGTTCGTGATCGATTTCCGGCCCGACGGCGGCGGGTTCGTATTCCGCTAGGGAGTGAAGATCATGCCCCTGCTGCAATGGAAGGATCAGTACAGCGTCGGCGTCGATGCCGTGGATCACGAGCACAAGGAGCTGATCGCGCTCATCAACACGCTCTATGACGAACTCTCGGCCAAGCGCGAGGAGACCTCGGTCAGCGCGTTCTTCGGCGACCTGTTCGCCGGCATTTCGGCGCATTTTGCGCTGGAGGAGCGCTTCATGCGCGAGCGCCGCTACGACCAGCTCGCGCAGCACAAGGCCGACCACGAGCGCCTGCTCGACGAGATCCGCGACATCATGGACGATTTCGAGGATCACGAGCTGGCCGGCGCCGCGCTGGGCGCCCGGCTCGACGCCTGGTTCTCGCGGCATTTCGAGACGCACGATTCGCGCCTGCACAAGGCGCTCGGCTCGCATCACGACTGATTGCGCTGCGTGCGATGCCGGTCCGACGGGACCGGTATGCGCGCCAGATTCTGATTCAACTGCGTTGAATCAGACTCGTCGCTCAACTTTTTGTTTGGGCACGATCTTGTCCGAAAACCAGTTCCCCCTTTTCGGGATCATGCCCTAACCCGCGAGCAGGGCGGTGGCGAACAATCCGCAGGCGCCGATAAAGATTGTGCTGCCGACCAGCACCACGGCCGGACGGTAACCGAGCTGCTGCAACTCCTTCAGCGAGGTGCGGATGCCGATCGCGCCCATGGCCAGGATCAGGCACCAGCGCGACAGGTCGGAAAGCCAGAGCGAGATGGCGGGCGGGATCAGTCCGGCGCTGCCGGCACCCGCCAGGATCGCGAAGGCGATGACGAAGCCGGGCAGGCCCGCCCGCATCGGCGTTCCGCCTTGCGAGGCCGAGCGCGCGGCGAGCGCGATCACCAGCACCACCGGGAGCAGCAGCACGACCCGGAACAGCTTCACAACCACGGCGATGGTGCCGGCTTCGTCCGAAACCGAATAGCCGGCGCCCACGACCTGCGCCACGTCGTGGATGGTCAGGCCGATGAAGAATCCGATATCGCGGTCGCCGAGATCGAGCGCCTTGCCGATGACCGGATAGAGAACCATCGCCACCGTGGAGAGCGCGGTCACGCCGATGATGGTCATGGCGGTGTCGGCTTCGTTGCGCTGCTGCCGCGGCAGCACGGCGGAGATGGCGGCGGCGGCGGAGGCCCCGCAGATCGCGACCGCACCGCCGGCCAGCGCACCGAACCAGCCGCTGCGCCCAAGCGCACGCGCCAGCACGATCCCGACCGCCAGCGTGAGCGCGACGCTGATAACCACGGCGCCGAGCGCGATCCAGCCGAGGTCGGACAGGTATTGCGCGGTGATGCGCGCGCCGAGCAGCGCCACGCCCGTGCGCAGCACGCTCGAGGCGCCGAAGCGCAGGCCCGGCGCCAGCCGCTCGTTCTCGCGCATGAAGCCGACCGCCATGCCCATCAGCAGTGCCATCAGCATGACCGGACCGCCGTGGTGTTCGGTGACCAGCACCGCGCTCATCGCGACCAGCCCGGACACGGCGAGGCCGGGGAGAATCCGCCGCCCCGCCCCGTAGGCCGTGCGCAGCGGTCCGCCTGGCGGCGCGTCTTCGGGAAGGGCGGCTCCGGTCATGGCCGTGTAGCTCGCCGGACCGCACGCGCGTGTCAAGAACCGGGCGCGGCCCGCGCCGGCCGTCAGGCGAGCTGCTGCGCCAGCGGCTGCGGCATCCAGTCTGCGCGCAGGCCGAGATCGCTGAGCGCGACCTGCGCCGCATTGTAGCCCGGCAGGCCCGTGACATTGCCGCCGGGATGACTGCTGGAGCCGCACAGATACAGGTTCTGCACAGGCGTGCGGTACTGCCCGGCGCCGGCGAAGGGCCGGTTATAGCCGATCTGGCCGTGGCTGAAGGCGCCGATCAGCAGGTCGGCCTCGCGCATGTTGGGCAGCGAAAGCTCGATGTCGCGCGGCGAGCGGGCGAAGCTGTCGAGCACCGCACCTTCCAGGTTCGGCGCATAAAGCTTCCAGAATTCCAGCATGTCGCGGCCATGCCGTTCGCGCGCCGCGATCCAGTTCTCGCGGTCGCCACCCAGCCGGTAGGGCAGCTTCTCCCACATGAAGGCGGTATGGAATCCGGCCGGCGCCTGGCTCGGATCGAACAGGGTGGGGCAGGCGCCCCACATCACCGTCGGCGGGATGCTGCCATTCTCGTGGTGGCGCACGATGTCGTCGAACTGGTCCACGTGATCGAGCCCGAGGATGACCATGAAGGCCTGCGCCAATTCCGGCCGGTGCGCGGCGGCGCTGTAGCGCGGCGGCTCGCGCAGATTGAGGTTGAGGGCGAAGAGCGGCGCCAGCAGGTTGTATTTGAAGTTCGCTGCCTGGTCGCGGATCGGCGCCGGCACGTATGCAGGATCGAGCAGGTCGAGGAAAGTCTGGTGCGGATTGAGCGAGGAGGCGACGAAGGCGCGGGCGCGGATGATCTCGCCGTCTTCCGTCTCCACGCCGGCGGCCTTGCCGCCCTCGACCACGATGCGCTTCAGCCGCGTCATCAGCCGGATATCGCCGCCGGCGGCCGTGACCGCGCGCACCAGCGCCCGCGCCAAAGCGGCGGTTCCGCCGCGCGACATCTGCGCCTTGGCCGGGCTTGCGAGCAAGGCGGCGATGTGATGCCCGAAGCCGCGCAGGCGCAAATCGACCTCGCGCAGGCCGTTGAAGAACAACAGTCCCGCCTTGACCGCGGGGTGCTCGAATTCCCGGTGCACGAATTCGAGCGGCGACAGAGCGCTGACTTCGAGCAGCCGGCGCCCCTCGGCGCTGCGCTCCAGGATGCGCTGCCGCTCCTGCGGCGGCAAAGGCGGCGCCTTCGCCTCGGGCGCGAGGAATTTCTGCACGATGGGCACGAAATCCGCGTGCCAGCGCCGCAGCGTCCGCGCGTCCTTTTCGCTGAACCGCGCGAAGGACTGCGCGGTGCGCTCGATGTCGGTCCACCATTCCAGCGCGTCGTGGTCGCGGGTGATCAGCGCGACGTTGAGTTCCGGCTCGATATAGCTCGCCCCCAGCCGCCGCAGATCGAGGTCGGCATACCAGGGCATGGCGGTGACGGCGCGCTGGAAGAAGGCATGGGTGTTGTGCAGGAAGCCCGGATGCCGCGGGTCCTCCACCGTTGCGAGCCCGCCGCCGGCGGTCGCGGCACGATCGATCGACAGCGTCCGCAGCCCGGCCTTGCCCAGATAGGCCTGCAGGATGAGACCGTTATGTCCCGCGCCGAGAATGATCGCGTCGTAATCGGCCATGACCGGCGGAAAACCTATTCCATGCCGAGCAGATGATAGATGCGGCGCGTATACTCGCCAAACTTCTCGTGCGTCTTCATGTCGAGCGTGCGCGGATGCGGCAGCTCGACGCGGAAATTGTCCGCCATCCGCGCCGGGCCGGCTGTGAACACGATCACGCGGGTGCCGAGGAACACCGCTTCGGTGATGCCATGCGTCACGAACAGGATGGTCTTTTTCGCCTCCTGCCAGATGCGCAGCAATTCCAGATTCATCTTCTCGCGCGTGAGCGCGTCGAGCGCGCCGAACGGCTCGTCCATCAGGATCAGCTTCGGATCGTGCACCAGCGCGCGGGCGATCGAGGCGCGCTGCTGCATGCCGCCGGACAATTCGTAGGGAAATTTTTCCTCCGACCCGGCAAGACCCACGAGCTGCAGCAGGTCGCGTGCGCGCGCGCGCGCGGCGGTGAGCGGCAGGCCGAGAATCTCGGCCGGCAGCAGCACGTTGTCGATCACCTTGCGCCATTTCAGCAGCAGCGGCTGCTGGAACACCATGCCGATATCGCGCGACGGGTCGAATGGCTGGTCTTTGGTGCCGATCCGCAGAGTGCCGCCGTCGTGCGGATGCAGGCCGGCGATCACCTTCAACAGCGTGGTCTTGCCGCAGCCGGAAGGACCGACCAGCGACACCAGCTCGCCCGCCTCGACGTCGAACGTCGCCTCGGAGACGGCGAGCGCCTCGACCCCGCGCGTCCGGTAGAGCTTGCGGACGCCGGAAAGATGGATGAACGGCTCGCTCATGCCGCCCCCTGGATGCGGGCGTCCTGCACCACCAGCAGCCGTTCGAGCAGCAGCACGATGCCGTAGAGAATCATGCCCAGCAGCGTGATCAGGATGACCGCCATGAACATCGCGGCGGTGTCGAGCGTCACCTGCACCTGCAGCATGAGATAGCCGAGGCCGCGATCCGAGCCGAGGAATTCGCCGACGATCGCGCCGGCCACCGCTAGGATGGCCGCGACCTTCATCCCGGAGAAGATGTAGGGCAGGGCGCCAGGAAGCTGGATTTTGGTGAATATCTGCCAGCGCGAACCCTTCAGGGTGCGCACCAGATCGAGCAAATCGGGCTCGACCTCGCGCAGGCCACGCGCCGTGGTCAGCACGATCGGGAAGAAGCAGATGGCAAAGGCCATCGCGATGTTGGGGCCGATGCCGTAGCTGAACCATACGATGATGAGCGGGCCGAGCGCGACCTTGGGGATCATGTTGAGCGTGACCAGCAGCGGCATCACGGTCATCTGCAGCAGCCGGAACCAGGAGAACATCAGCGCGATGCCGATGCCGATGACGACGGCAAGGAAATAGCCGCCGAAAATCTCGATCGCCGTGACGGTGATGTTCTCGATCCAGCGATAGTTCGGCACCAGCAGCGCATGCAGCGTCGCGTAGGGCGAGGGCATGACGAAGGTCGGAACGTTCCCCCATACGACGAAGAAATGCCAGGCCGCGATCAGCGCCAGATGGCTCAGCACGGCGATGGAATAGCGTTGCAGGTTATCGCTCACACGCGCCTCTCAGGTTCGCAATCCGGGCTCGATGATGGCATGGCGCCGCGCATCGCGCGACCGCCGCCGCATGCGCAAGATTGCCGCTTTGCCGCAGGGAGGTGCCGCCCGCACGTCATGCCAGCCACTTCTGCAGGTTGGCGCGCACGAAGGCGTCGTCGTTGAGGTGCGGGTAGGAGGCGCGGATGCGGTCGATCTCCTCTTTCTGGCCGGGCCCGAGATTCTCCCGCGGGTCCAGGCACCAGATGCCCTCCAGCAACCCTTGCCGGCGCAGGATTTCGTGGCAGCCGGCGATCACGCCGTGAAAGTCGTTGGCGACGTCGAAAATCGCCGCATTGCAGTCGGTGACCTGCGAATCCAGCGCCAGCAATTCGAACGGCACCGTGTCGCGCGCGCGCGCCTGCGCGATCCGCTCCAGCAATTCCACGGCCTTCTGCACCCAGACGCTCCAATGTCCGAGCAGTCCGCCCTTGATGCGCACCGTCTTCAGGCCGCCGCGATGCGGGATCGCAAACGGCGTCAGCAGATCGAGCACGATATGGTCGTCGTTGCCGGTATAGAGCGTGACCCGCTCCTCGGCGTCCGCCTCCACCACGCCGCGGATGACGTCGAGGGTGCGGTAGCGGTTGAAGGGCGCCATCTTGATCGCCGCCACGTTCTCGATCGCCGCAAAACGCCGCCAGAACGAGGCCGGAAGCACGAGGCCTCCCACCGCCGGCTGCAGGTAGAAGCCGACCAGCGGGATTTCGCGCGCGACGGCCTGCGCATGCGCGATCAGTTCGTCCTCGCTCGCCCCTTTCATCGCCGCGAGCGAGAGTAGCCCCGCATGGTAGCCGAGATCGCGCGCGAGCGAGGCTTCCGAGGCGGCCTGCGCGGTCTTGCCGGCGAGGCCGGCGATCATCACGAGCGGACGGCGGCACCAGGCGTGCGCGGTCTGCATTGCGAGCTCGAGCACCGGGCGGTACAGCCCGACATCGCGGATGGCGAATTGCGTCGTGTGCACCCCGACGGCAAGCCCGCCTGCGCCGGCATCGAGGTAGTAGCGCGTCAGGGCGCGCTGGCGTCGCGGATCGAACTGTCGACCGGCATCGAGCGCGAGCGGATGCGCGGGAATGACCGCGCCGTCCCGGAGGACTTGCAATACAGTCGGTGGCCAGTCCTGCCAGCGCTTCATCGGGTCGCCTGAAAGTTAACCGGATGGTTACGATTGTGGGAAAACCGGTCGTCTGTCAACGCGCCGCCGGCGA
Organism: Pseudorhodoplanes sp.; assembly: GCA_050246095.1. GTDB lineage: Bacteria > Pseudomonadota > Alphaproteobacteria > Rhizobiales > Xanthobacteraceae > Pseudorhodoplanes. Next base: position 1,543 of record JBFWWQ010000013.1, on the reverse strand, counting down.
CGGCCGCAGCGCCGACAGGATCATGTCGACGATATGTTCCTTGCGGCGGCGAAAGGCCCGGTCGGTGGAGAGGTCGCGGCCGAATATGGTCGACAGGGTCCAGTTGTTGGACAGGAAGAAATAACCGATGCCGGCGATGGTGATGTAGAGTTCGACCGGGTCGATGCCGCGCCGGAACACGCCCTTGCGGCCCCCTTCGGCGAGGATGTCGCCGAGCAGGCGGACCAGCGGGCTGTGCAATTGCCGCACCAGCTTCGACTTGCGCAGATGCTTCGCCCTGTGGAGATTCTCGCTGTTGATCAGGCTGATCATTTCCGGGTGCCGGCGCGAATAGGCGAAATTCGATTCGATCAGCGTGCGGATCGCCCGCCGCGGCTCGAAGTGATCCAGATGCAGGGTGCGTTCGGCGCCGCGCAGGCCCTGATAGACGCGCTCCAGCACCAGCAGATACAATTCCTCCTTGTTGCCGAAATAATAGTAGATCATGCGCTTGTTGGTGCGGGCGCGCCGGGAGATTTCGTCGACGCGCGCGCCGTACAGGCCCTTGGCGGCGAACTCCTTTTCCGCCGCCTTCAGGATCGCGTCGCGCGTCCGGTCGCGCCGCGTCGCACGCAATGACGGTTTGCGCTGGCTCAAATTTCCCCCGATCCCGCGCGCAATTGACACGCTTTGGCGTCGATCCTATCGTTTACCCAATGTAACCGTACGGTTACCATAGGGCTTGAAGAGGCTTCGGCAAGGCCTCCGTCGCACCGGCAAAGACCTAAAGGGAGAACAGGATGAAGATGCTTACAAGGGCAGCTTTGGCTGCCATTGCGGTGACCGCGTTGGGCGCGGCGCCGGCCTCCGCGCAGAAGATCACGTTCACGCTGAACTGGGTGGCGGGCGGCGATCACGCACCGTATTTCTATGCACAGAAGATGGGCTGGTACAAAGACGCCGGCCTCGACATCGACATCGAGACCGGCCGCGGTTCGGCGGCTTCGGCGCAGAAGGTCGGCGCCGGCTCCTCGCAGCTCGGCCTGTCCGACATGGCGGGCGTGCTCCTGTTCCGCGGCAAGGGCGCCGATCTCGTCGGCATCATGAACGTCTACGCCAACTCGCCGCAGGGCCTGTACTGGCTGAAGAGCTCCGGCATCAAGTCGATCAAGGATCTCGCCGGCAAGAAGATCGGCAATCCGGCGGGCGACGGCGCGCGCACCATGTGGCCGGCTTTGGCCAAGGCGAACGGCATCGATCCCGGCTCGGTGACCTGGGTCAATATCGACGCCAATGCCAAGCTCTCCGCGCTGAAGGCCAAGACCATCGACGCCACCACCTCGTTCTACAACCTGCACCACGTGTTCACGCGCGAGCTGAAGGACGACATGGGCTTCCTGGCGTGGAAGGATGCCGGCGTGAACCCCTACGGCAATTCCATCATCGCCAACGGACCGTGGCTGAAGGCCAACAAGGACAAGGCCGAGAAGTTCGTGAAAATCACGCAGAAGGCTTTCGCCGAATGCGCCAAGAACCCCGATCCGTGCATCAAGGCGCTGGTCGA
>JBFWWQ010000012.1:0-24519 GCA_050246095.1 Pseudorhodoplanes sp. | reverse complement strand
GCGACTCGCTGCAGGGCGCGACCAAGACCAGCTGCATGCTCGCCTACATCCTGGCCGGCGCCGCCTATCTCACCGCCGCGATGGGCTTTACCGGAATACCGCGCGGGCTGGCGGAATGGATCACCTCGCTCGAACTCTCGAAGTGGCAGCTGCTCACCGCGCTCACGATGTTCTTCGTCATTCTCGGCTGCTTCCTCGACGGCATCTCGATGGTGGTGCTGACCACCTCCATCATCATCCCGCTGGTGGAGCGCGCGGGCTACGACCTGATCTGGTTCGGCATCTATCTCGTGCTGGTCGTCGAGATGGCGCAGATCACCCCGCCCGTGGGTTTCAACCTGTTCGTGCTGCAGGGCATGACCGGCCGCAACATTTTCAACATCGCGGCCTACACGCTGCCGCTGTTCCTGCTGATGTGCATCGCGGTCGCGCTGATCACGGTGTTCCCGCAGATCGCGCTGTGGCTGCCTTCGACCATGTTCGACGCGCGTTAGGGCATGATCCCGAAAAGCGAGAACCGGTTTTCGAAAAAGATCATGTCCAAACGAAAAGACGAACGACGAGTCTGATTCAACGCCGTTGAATCAGATTCTATTCGCTCAGGCCGGCTGCGGCGCGTCGCGCCGGCGCGCGGCCAGCCAGACGCCGGCGACGATCAGGCCGAATCCGAGCGCGTGGAACGCCATCAGCCGCTCGCCGAGCAGCAGCGTCGCCAGCAGCGCGCTGTAGAGCGGGATCAGGTGCAGGAACGGCCCGGCGCGATTGGCGCCGATGCGGCTGACCCCGCCGTTCCAGGCGGCGAAGGCGAGCATGCTGGGAAAAATCCCGACGAACAGGAAGGCGGCGGCGGTGACCCAGTCGGCATGCAGCTTCGCCCCGGCCGCATATTCGGCGACCGCCAGCGGCAGCGTGGTCACTGTCGAGATCGCGGCGAGCACGAACATGAAGCTCAGCCAGTGGATGTCGGGCTTCTTGCGCAGCAGGATGGAATAGAACGCCCACATCGCCTGGTTGAGCACCACCAGCAGGTCGCCGATATTGAAGGAAAGGCTCAGCAGCGCCGCGAGCTCGGCGCGCGCGACGATCACCAGCACGCCGAACAGCGACACCGCGATGCCGAGCCCCTGCATCCAGGTCAGGCGGTCGCGGAAGACGAGGGCGCCCGCCGCCACGATGAAGACCGGGCCGAGCGAATTCAGCACCGAGACGTTGAGCGCGGTGGTCAGGTTCAGCGCGACATATTGCAGGATGCCGAACAGCGTCCCCCCGGTCACGCCGAAGAACAGCATGATGCGCCAATGCGCGCGCACCGCCGGCCAGTCGCGCACAAGATGCGGGCGCGCGATCAGCAGGATCACCGCCAGCGGGATCATCCAGCGCGCGGCGGAAATCGCCATCGGCGGCACGTGGCCGGCGATCGCGCGTCCGACAATGTGGTTGCCCGACCAGCACAGGCTGGCAAAGGCGAGCATCAGATAGGCGCCCTCGATGCGCGGGCGCAGCGCCTCGGCGGGTTCGGAGCGGCTTTCCGGCGTTGCGGTCATGCGCGAGATTTCACCAGGTCGCGCTGGCCTGCATGTTGACGGTTGCGGCGGCGTCCTGCGTCCAGCATTGCACGCCGTTCTCGCCGTCGCGGCGGCCGTGCACCTGGAAGCGCTGGCCGGCGATCAGCACCGCGACGCCGCGATAGTCGAAGCGGCGCGGCGCGCGCCCGCCGAGCGTGGCGGCGAGGTTGAACAGCAGGCTCGCCTGCAGCGGCCCGTGCACGACCAGCCCGGCATAGCCTTCGACGCCGGTGACGTAAGGGTAGTCGTAATGGATGCGATGGCCGTTGAAGGTGAGCGCGGAATAGCGGAACAGCAGCACCGGATCGGCCTCGATCTCCCACACCGTCTCGCCGCGCGCCGGCGCAGCGGAGGCGGGAGCGGGCTTGCCGGCCGGCGCGCCGCCGGACGGCCCGTCGCGATAGACGATGTCGTGGCGCTCGCGGATGGCGACGCCGCGCGCGGTGGCGAACTCGTAGGTGACGTTGACGAAGCACAGCGCGCCGGTGCGGCCTTCCTTCAAACTGAGGTCGGCGATGCGCGACAGCCGCGTGACGCTGTCGCCGCTCTTGAGCGGGCCGAGCGTCTCGATCGATCCGCCCGCCCACATGCGGCGCGGCAGCGGCACCGGCGGCAGAAAGCCGCCGCGGGCGGGATGCCCGTCCGGGCCGAGCTCGCCGATCGGCGCGAGGGACGGCGCCAGGCACCAATGCAGCGCCAGCGGCGCCTCGCCGGCGGCGACCGGGGCGAGATGCGGCTCCAGCGTGGCGCGGAGGCCTTCGATCAGGCGCGGGGTGACGACGTCGCGCGCCTCGGCGGTGCGCCCGACCCAGGTCTTCAGATGCGCGACATCGATGGCGGCCATAATGCGATCCCGGCTGGCGCCTCCCTGCATGGGCGGCGCGCCGCAGGATGTCAAATCAGCGGGCGAGCGGCCCGCGGGGGCCGCCGGGCTTACGGCGTCTTCTTGCCGGAGGCGTCGAACTGCTTGAGATAGGCGATCAGATCGGCGATGCGCTTCTCGTCCTTGAGGCCGGCATAGACCATCTTGGTGCCCGGGATTTTCGCCTTCGGGTCCTTGATGTATTCGACGAACACCGCCTCGTCCCAGGTGATGCCGGAATTCTTGTTGGCGTCGGAATAGTTGTAGCCGGCAATGGTGCCGGATTTGCGCCCGAACAGTCCGTTCAGCAGCGGGCCGACCGCATTCTTGGCAGTTTCCCCCACCTGGTGGCAGGCGCGGCATTGCAGGAAGACTTTCTCCCCGGCGGCGGCATCCTGTGCCGAGGCGGAATGGGCGACCAGCAAAAGCGGCATGGCGAAAAGCAAGGTCTTCATCAGAGGGTTCCCGGACTTTTGAATGAGACGAAAAAGCATGGCCCGCGGACTGCGTATATGATCAAGGTCAAGGGATGCAAGCAGGGGATGCAACCATGAGCAAGCCGAAGCCGGTCGACTATGCGCAGGCCCCCGAGGCGGTGCGCGCCGTGTTCGACGACATCAAGGCGACCCGCAACGTCCCCGACGTCAACAACTTCTGGAAATATCTCGCCAACGACCCGGCGACGCTGAAGCGCACCTGGGAGAGCGTTAAGGAGGTGATGGCGCCGGGCGCGCTCGATCCGCTGGTCAAGGAGATGATCTATCTGGCGGTCAGCGTCAGCAATGGCTGCGGCTATTGCATCGCGAGCCACAGCGCCGCCGCGCGCAAGGCCGGGATGACGGACGCGATGTTCGGCGAGGTGATGGCGGTCACCGGCATGGCCAACGAGACCAACCGCCTGGCCAACGGCTACCGGGTGCCGGTCGACCCGGCCTTCGAGAAATAAAGGCGCGGCGGCGCGCCGCTCACGCCGGCGGCGTCCAGTCGGGCGCGACCAGCCGCCGCTTGCCGTCCGGCGTGCGCATGGTCCCGGGCTCATCGAGCGCCTCCTTGTCCCAGAGCTGGCAGGTCACCGCCTTGTGCTTCTGGTCGAGGCCCTCGCAGTAATTGGTGAATTCGCAGGTGCGCACGCTTTCGCCGAGCCCGAGCGCGAGCTTGCGGAACCAGTCCGGATCGGCGAGCGATTGCCGCGCGGCGCCGACAATGTCGCAGCGGCCCTCGGCGAGCAGCCTCTCGGCAAACTCGAAATTATGCACGCCGCCGGTGCAGACCACGGGCGTCGTGAAACCCGATGCGCGGATGCGCGCGCGGATCGCTGCCGTCGGCTCGACATTGCGCCCGAACGGGCCGCGCTCGTCGGAAATGAATTGCGGCATGCATTCGTAGCCGCTCGGTCCGGTATAGGGATAGGCGGCGGCGCCGATGCCCGGCTGCTTGGCGTCGTCGAACTTGCCGCCGCGCGAGGTGGAGATGAAATCCATCCCCGCGCGCGCGAAGGCCTCGCCGAAATATACCGAATCGGAAACCTCGTTGCCGCCCTCGATGCATTCCTCCGCGAGATAGCGGCATCCGACCGCGAAGCCCGCCGGCACTTCCGCCCGCACGGCGGCGAACACTTCCAGCGGCAGACGGGCGCGGTTCCCGAGCGCGCCGCCATACCCGTCGTCGCGGGTATTGGTGCGCGAGAGGAAGGACGCCATCGTGTAGGCATGTGCGTAATGCAGCTCCGCTCCGTCGAAACCGGCCTTTTGTGCGCGCAAGGCGGCCTGCGCGAAAAGACCGGGCAGCACCTGCGGCAATTCCCGGACCTGCGGCAGATGCATGTCGGTCACGCGCTCGCGGTAGCCGAAACGCAGGCTCTCGAATTCCGGCGGCGTGAGCACATTGGCCAGTTCCGCCTCGCTGAGCGCGGCGAGGCGCGCGCGGATGTCGTTCTCCGGCGCGTCGCTCATGCCCAGCGCGTCGCGATGCCCGCCGGTGATTTTCAGGAAGCGCTCGAAGAATTTCTTCGGGTCGGGCCGGCGGCGGATGGCGAGAAAGTCGATGAGCTGGATGAACAGCCGGGTTCGGCCTCCGCTCGCCTCGCGCACCGCCTCGACCAGGCTGCGCAGGCCGTCGAGATAGCGGTCATGTCCGATGCGCAGCAACGGCCCGCTGGCGATCTCGCGGATGCCGGTCGCCTCCACCACGATGGCGCCCGGCCGCCCGCGCGCGAAGCGCGCATACCAGGCGATCACATCCGGGGTGACGAAGCCGTCCTCGGTCGCGCGCCACGGCACCATCGCCGGCACCCAGGTGCGCTGTTCGAGCCGGACCGGGCCGACATCGACGGGGGAGAACAGGCGCGAGTGCGCCGCTTCCTCCCGCGTCGGGATCCTGCCTTGGCTCGGCTCGTGCCGGATGCGTTGCGGGGGCCGCCACATCTGAGTGTCTCGCTGCCGTTGATCTAGGCGAGACCCGGGACAGGGTCAATCGCGCGGGGCGTGCCTATTCGCTGTCCGCGCTGCGTCCCATCTCACGCTTCGGCAGGAAGTCTGCGGCCAGGTCCTTCACCCCCGGACGCGACAGCGCGGAAAAGGGCAGGGGGCGCGTCACCTCGATCGCGGCAAGTCCGAGACGCGCGGTGAGCAGGCCGTTCAGCACGCCTTCGCCGAGCCGCGCCGACAACTTGGCGGCGACGCTGTGGCCGAACACCTGCTGGATCAAACTGTCGCCCGCCGCCATGCCGCCGGTCAGCGCGAGATGCGCGATGGTCTCGCGCACCAGCCGGAACAGGCCGAGCGTTCCCGGCCTTCCGCCATAGAGCACCGCGAGCTTGCGGATCATGCCGAGCGCGGTGATGAACACGAAGGCGAGGTCCACCGCCGCGCGCGGGCTCACCGCGGTGACCAGCGAGACGCGCTTGGCGGCGCCGCTGACGATGCGGCGCGCCTCCTGGTCGAGCGGGGCGAGCAGGGTGCGCTCGGTCAGCCGCACCAGGTCGGCGCCGTCGATGATCGCCTCCATGTGGCCGCCGAGCGTCGCGCGCGCCTGCGCGAGACGCGGCATCGCGCGCGTCAGCGCCAGCATCGCGCTCGCGATCGCCTCGCCTTCCTTGCGATCGTCGCTGGCGAGGGTTTCGGCGGCGCGGGCATGCAGCTTCTCGATGCGCGCCAGGCGGAACAAACTCCAGCTCTCGCGCAGCACGATGACGACGAGCGCGAAGGCGGCGACAGCCGCCAGCCCCAGGCCGGCATAGCCGAGCATTTCCGAGCGCGCGAACAGGTCCTCGATCAGGCGGCTGACGGCGAGCCCGAAGGCGAGGCTGATCAGCGCGCCCGCCGCCGACCAGAACAGCGTGGCCCAGCGGAAGCGGCGCGGCTTCGGCGCCGGCGCGACCGGGACGGGCAGGTTGTCGAGCGCCGGATCGGGCGTCACGACCACCGCGCCGCGCCGCTCGCGCGGCGTCGCGGCGACCACCGACGGATCGTCGAGGCGGAAGGCCGCCGGCTTGCGCGATGGCCAGCGTTCGCTCATGTCAGCCGGTCTCCGAGCAGGAATTGCAGGGCGCGGTCGAGCCGGATATGCGGCAGCGGCTCGTCTTTCGCAACCGCCGGCGGGCGGAAGCGCAGGAAGCGGAAATCGGTTTCCTCCTGCGCGGCGTCGGTGAGCCCGCGGAAGCCCGCGCCGGCATAGAGCGCGTCGGGGTCGTCGGGCAGGTCGCCGGGGAACTGCGCCACCTCGGTCTTGCCGTCATAGACCTGCCCGCCCAGCCGCTCGCCGGCCAGCGGCGTGCCGACGATCGCCGGCAGGGTGTCGAGGCCGCGCCCGACATTGGCCTCGCGCGTCGCGCGCATCGCCGCCAGCGCCACGACATCGACCTGCGCGCCGGAGAATTCCGCGCGCTGCATGGCGCGCCGCATGATGCGCTTGAGGATCGCCTCCAGCCGGTCGTGGCTGGTGTGGTGCAGGTGATCGGCCTTGGTCGCCGCGAACAGGATGCGGTCGGCGCGCGGCTTGACCAGCGCGCTCAGCCAGGTGTTGCGGCCGATCTGGAAACAGTCGAGCACGCCGGCCAGCGCCTGTTCGAGATCGGCGATCGCCTGCGGTCCGGCATTCAGCGCCGCCAGCGCGTCGACCAGCACGACCTGGCGGTCGAGGCGGGCGAAATGCTTGCGGAAGAACGGCCGCACCACGATCTCCTTGTAGGCCTCGTAGCGGCGCTGCATCAGGTCCCACAGCGAGCCCTGCGGCGGCGTCTGCGCATTCATCTCCAGCGGGGCGAAGGTCAGCGCCGGCGAGCCTTCGAGGTCGCCCGGCATCAGGAAGCGTCCGGGCGGCAGCAGGCTCATGGCATAGCGGTCGTCGCGGCAGGCGCGCAGATAGTCGGTGAACAGGCGCGCGGCGGCGATCGCCGCCTGCTCGTTTTCCGGGCCGTCGGGATCGAGCGTGGCAAGATGCGCATGCCAGGGCGCGGCGAGACCGGCGCGCGCACCGGCGCGCGAGAGCAGCAGGGCCTCCTGCGACCATTGCGCGTAGCTCTTGTCCAGCAGCGGCAGATCCAGCAGCCACTCGCCGGGATAATCGACGATGTCGAGCGTGAGCGTGCGTTCGGCGCCGTTCGGCGCCTGGTAGTCGATCAGCAGGCGCAGCTCGCTGATGCGGCGCGTGGAATGCGGCCAGGTCCGATCGAGCGTGAGCGCGCGCAGATGGCCTTCATAGTCGAAGCGGGGCACGTTCTGGTCGGGCTGCGGCGACAGCCGCACGCGCGCGATGCGCCCGCCCGCCAGCGCCTCGAAGACCGGAAAGCGCCCGCCCTTGAGCAAGGCGTGCACCAGCGCCGTGATGAAGATGGTCTTGCCCGCCCGCGACAGGCCCGTGACGCCGAGCCGCAGCGTCGGGTTGAACAGCCCGCCGCCGAAATCGGCCAAGGCGCGCGCGGCGAGGCGGGATTCTTCCAGGATGTCGGAAAAGGTCGGGGGCATGGGCGGAGCTGGGATGTGCGACAGCGCACATAAGCATGCCGTGCGCCGCCTGCCAGCGGGTTCCATTGTCACGGCAAAGTGCTCGGGGAGCGAAAAATTCCCTGTGCGCGCGCGGCCGCGGGTCTAGACTGTCGCGGGTGAACGTCCGTTCCGGGGACGACGACTAACAGGCAACCGTCATTCCCGAATCGCCGCAAGGAGACACGCTGTGGCACAGGTTTTCGCAACAACGGGCCGCGCCGCCCTGCTGGCGGGAGCGATCCTGCTGGCCGGCCTCGGCACGGCATTCGCGCAGGCCCCGACCGGCGGCAGCACGCCGTCGGCACCGGGCGCCACGGTCTATTTCGTCGGGCTGAAGAACGGCGACGCCATCTCCGGCGGCAAGGTCACGATCAAGTTCGGGCTGCGCGGGATGGGCATCGCGCCGGCGGGCTCCAACCAGGCCAATGCCGGACACCATCACCTGCTCATCGACACCGGCCTGCCGCCGCTGAACGAGCCGATCCCGAGCGACTTCAACCACCTGCATTTCGGCTCCGGCCAGACCGAGGCCGAGATCAGCCTCACGCCCGGCGAGCACACGCTGCAATTGCTGCTCGGCGACAAGGACCACGTGCCGCATTCGCCGGCGGTGATGTCGGAGCGCATCCGCGTGCGCGTGCTCGATCCGGCGGCGGGCGCGATGGCGGCGAGCCCGGCCGGCGGCCAGGCGCAGATCGTCGAGCGCAAGCCGGCGGCCAAGGACGCGCAGGTCTATTTCATCTATCCGACCAACGGCGACACCGTCGCGCGCACTATGACCGTGCGCTTCGGCCTGAAGAATATGGGCATCTCCCCCGCCGGCATCGCGCGGCCCTATTCCGGCCACCACCACATCCTGATCGACACCAAGCTCGCCTCGCTCAACGATCCGATCCCGAGCGACTTCAACCACCTGCATTTCGGCTCCGGCCAGACCGAGGCCGAAATCACCCTGCCGCTCGGCGAACACACCTTGCAGCTCGTGCTGGCGGACGAGAACCATGTGCCGCACGAGCCGCCGGTGATGTCGGAGACGATCAAGGTGACGGTGACGGAATCGGGCGCCAAGGCCGCGCCGGTCGCCTCCGCGCCGCCGCCCCCGCCCGCCGCGCGCAGCAGCAAGCGCGTCGTGCGCCAGGCGCGGCCGCGCTACGTCCAGCCGCAGCCGCAATACGCCCAGCCGGTCTATGTCTATCCGCGCCGGAGCTATGTCCGCCCGCGGCCCTTCGGCCTCGGCCTGGGCGTGGGGTTCTGATCCCCGCGGCAGGCCCGCTGTGAAGACGGAAGCCCGCGCCGAAAGGCGCGGGCTTTTGCATGGCGGGGGCGGGAACAGGGGCAAAACCCGCCCTGCGTGAGGCGCCTCACAGAAATACCGCCGGGTCTGCGCGACCATTCAGGGAAGGCTGCTTCACCGCCATCCCGGCGGCGGGCAGAGACCCGGGGGGTTCCCGCCATGCCGATCCGCTTCGCCACCACTGCCATCCGCACCTTCGCCGCGGCCGCTTTGGCCGGCGGGATTCTCGTAGCCTCCGTGATGCCGGGCGCCGCGCTTCCGGGCACGCCGGAGCAGCGGAGGGCCTGCACGCCCGACGTGCTCAGCCTGTGCGGCTCGGAAATCCCGAATGTCGGCAAGGTCGTCGCCTGCATGAAGCGCAAGCAGGACCAGATCAGCTCGACCTGCAAGGCGGCGCTGGGAATCTGAGGCCGCGCGGCGCCGCGCCTAAAGCGGGATGCGTTCAGGCTGAATCGCGTGGGGCACCGCCTTTCACCTCTCCCTTTGGGAGAGGTCGCGCGCCAACGGGTCCGCGCAAAGCGCGGCCCGATGACAGGCTCCGCGCGCGGGTGAGGGGTTTCGGTGCAACCATGCACTTTTAACTCCCCTCACCCTAACCCTCTCCCCAGCCGAAGTCGGATGTTTCCGACTTCGGCCGACTTGACATTGCCCCACTCGGGTAAACCCGAGTGGGGTTGGGAGAGGGGACCGACCGTTGTCGCGGCACCCTTATCGCTTCAAACCGAAGGCATCACACCCTAGCGCCGCGGCGGCAATTCCGAGACGGCGATCGGACGCACCAGATCGCCCTCGCGCAGGAAGGCCCCCGCCTTGGCGACGACGAGATCGTTCTCCGACAAGCCTTCGCGGATTTCCGCATTCTCGCCGGACGACAATCCGACCACGACGCGCCGCGTCTCCACGCGGTCGCCGCGCACCACCTGCACCACCGCGCCGTCGGAGCCGTAGAGCACCGCCGACATCGGCACCGCCGGCCCGCAGCTGCGTCCGGCATCGATGCTGGCGCGCGCGAAGGTGCCGCTGCGCAGCCGCTTCTCGCTGCCGATGAAGATGCGCGCCTGGCTCATCTGCGTGACATAGTCGGTTTCCGGCGCGATCACGCGCACGCGGCCGGCGAGTTCGCCGACGCCGACAATGTCCACCTTGGCCGACTGGCTGACGCGCAATACCGAGACGCGCGGCCCGGGGATGTCGGCGAGCAGTTCCATCTCGCCGCGCACGATGATGCGGAACAAGGGCTCGCCGCGCTCCGAGGCCATGATGCCGATCGCGGTCGAGCGCGGCACCACGACGATGCCGGCAGCCGGCGCCACCACGGCGGTCGGCGTCTGCGCCGGGCCCTGCTGGATGTCCGGGGTGCCGAGCCGCGCCAGCGTCTGGCCTTTGCCGACGGCCTCGCCGTCCTCCACCATGACCTGGGTGATGCGCTGGCCTTCGCGCTCGGGGCGCACCAGCACCTCCTCGCGCGGCACCAGCACGCCGTTGACCTGGAAACTGTCGGTGAAGCAGGTGCGCTTCGGCTTCAGCACCGTGACCGCCATGCCGACCTCCACCGCCGGCGCCGGAGCGGCCTGCAGCACCAGCGCGGCGCCCGCGAGCGTCAGCGCCCGGCGCAGGCGCGCGCGCGGCGAGGGGGTGGGGGCGGCGGGGAGCGCAAAGGCTGGCATGGGCAATTCCGCGATGTCCGGGTCGCCGGCGAAGGATTTGTGTGCGCGCACGCACATAAGTGCTGCGGGAAGCGTAGCCGTTCACTCCCGGCTGGGCAATCGGCCGCCCCGCCCGTGCGACGTTGCGCGCGGCGGCCGCCGTTTCGCGGCCGGGAAGCGGAAGCTCAGCCGCGCCAGGACAGGACCTGCCAGGCCGGCATCGGCCGGTGGAAGCCCTTCAGCGTCAATTCGCCGAGCGTCTCGGATTCGATCGCCTCTTCCAGCACGTTCTGCACCTTCTGGCTGATCACGATCTGCCCGGCCTTGGCCACGTCGCACAGCCGCGAGGCGAGGTTGGTGACGCTGCCGACGGCGGCATATTCGAAGCGGCGGGAAAAGCCGATCTGGCCGAGCGTGGCATAGCCGAGCGCGACACCGATCCCGAAGCCGAGCTCGTGGCCGCGCTTCTTCCATTGCTGCGTGAGCGCGCCGACCGCCTTGCGCATCTCGATCGCCATGCGCACCGCGCGCGCGGCGTGGTCGTCGACCGGGATCGGATCGTTGAACAGCACCAGGATGCCGTCGCCGGCGAAGCGCTCCAGCGTGCCCTCATAGGCATGGATCAGCTCGCCGAGCGTGGCGTGATAGTCGCGCAAAACCGCCATCACCTCCTCCGGCTCGGCGATCTCGGTGAAGGCGGTGAAGCCGCGCAGGTCGCAGAACAGCACCGTGACCTCGCGCCGGTGGCTCTGCAGCAGGTTTTCGCCGTCGGTCTTGGAAATCGCCTCGACCACCTGCGGCGCCAGGAACCGCCGCAGCTTGTTGGCGCGCTCGACCTCGACGAGCTGGCTCTGCACGCGCTCCTCCAGCGTCGTGTTCCAGCCCGCGAGTTGCGCGGCCTGGTCCTGCACCTGGTCGTGCAGCGCCTTGATGCGCAGCATCGAGCGCACGCGCGCGATCAGCGCGTCCTTGTCGATCGGCTTGGTGAGGTAGTCGTCGCCGCCCGCTTCCAGTCCCTCGATCACGTCCTTCTGGTCCGCCTTGGCGGTGAGCAGGATGACCGGGATGAAGCCGAGCGAGGCGTCGGCCTTGATCGCCTTCAGCACCGAGATGCCGTCGAGTTTCGGCATCATGATGTCGAGCAGGACGAGATCGGGCTTCAGCTCGGTCGTGCGCCGGAGCGCTTCCTCGCCGTCGGTCGCGGTCAGCACCTCGTAGCCCTGCGCCGCCAGCCGCGCGCAGACGATGTCGAGATTGGCCGGGACGTCGTCGACGGCGAGGATGCGGGGAGGATTTCGCAAGGTCTTTCCGCTTCAGTTTGACCGGGGCGTGATGATTTGAGTTTGAAACGACGAAAGTGCCGCGACAACGGTGGGTCCCCTCTCCCCATTGGGGAGAGGGTTAGGGTGAGGGGGATCGAAAGCGCATGTTACACCGTAACCCCTCACCCGCCCGCGATGCGGGCGACCTCTCCCAAAGGGAGAGGTGAAGCTGAGCGTGTGCGGCCAATTGAAGCGAACATTACGACCTGCAGGCTAAAGTGCAATCCGGCGAAGGGGCAGCGGTTCGCCGCAAGCTTGCGCGATAAACCAGAAAACCCTGACCATGATCCGATTCAACATCATTGGATCATGGTCTAAAGCACGTTCGTTTTACATGGAATCGGAACGTGTTTTAGGTTGCTTTGTTTATCGCATTTTCTTGACGCGAACCGGTACCCACTTCGCTCGAAAATGCTCCAGCAGGCTGCTGAAAAACTCATTTTGACCGTGAACGTACCCGAATCCGGGAGTGAACGTATGAGAATCGAAACGAGAACCTTGTTCTGTTTTTCGGCAGCCTGCTAGGTCAGGAACTCGCGCACTTTGGCGAGAAGATTGCGCGGGCTGAACGGCTTGGCAATGTAGCCGTCGCAGCCGGCCTCCATCGCCTTCGCCTCGTCGCCGGACAGGGCATAGGAGGTGACGGCGAGGATCGGGATCCCCCCGGTCTCCGGATTGGCCTTGATGCGGCGGGTGGCCTCGTAGCCGTTGATCAGCGGCAGCTGGATGTCCATCAGGATCAGGTCGGGCCGGTGTTCCGAGGCCATGCGGATGCCGCTTTCGCCGTCGGTGGCTTCGATCAGCTCGAATCCGGCGCTGGTCAGCAGGTCGCGCAGGATCTTGCGGTTGTCCTCGGTATCCTCGACGACCAGGATGCGTTTCGTCATGCCTGCGGCTCCGGCTGCAATTCCGGCTGCAGGGCCGGTTGCTCGACCCGCACGGGAATGGCGACATGGAAGGTCGAGCCTTTTCCGGGCGCCGATTCCAGCGCGATGTCGCCCCCGTGCATGCGCACGAGTCGCCGCGCGATGGCAAGGCCGAGGCCGGTGCCGCCCTTCTGGCGCGTGCTGGAATTGTCGACCTGCTGGAACTCCTCGAAGATGCGGTCCCGGTCCTGCGGCGCGATGCCCGGCCCGGTATCGGTCACCGACAGATCGAACATCCCGTCCTTTTCCGCGGCGCGGATCGTCACCGATCCCTTGTCGGTGAACTTGATGGCGTTGCCGACGATGTTGAGCAGCACCTGGGTCAGCCGCCGCTCGTCGCCGCGCGCCGCCGGCAGCGCGTCGGATACCTCGCTGCGCAGCGCCAGTCCCTTGTTCTGCGCGAGCGACTCGGTCGCCGCGATCACCGACTGCACCAGGGTCTTCATCGAATAGTCGTCGAGCGCGAGATTGAGCTGGCCGGCCTCGATCTTGGAAATGTCGAGCACGTCGTTGATCAGGCCGAGCAGGTGCTTGCCGTTGCTCTGGATGCGCTGCAGCACGTCGAGCGCCTTGTCCGGCATCGTGCCGTAGATGCCGTCGACCAGCAATTCGGCATAGCCCAGCACCGCGTTCAGCGGCGTGCGCAATTCGTGGCTCATATTGGCGAAAAACTGGTCCTTGTGCGCGCTGGCGATGGCGAGCTCGCGGGTGCGCTCCTCGACCTTCTGCTCCAGGCCCGAATAGGATTGCTGCAGCTCGACCGCCATGCGGTTGAACTGCTCGGCCAAATCCTCGATCTCGTCGCCGGTCTTGACCTCGATGCGCTGATCGAAATCGCCTTGCCCGAGGCGCCGCGCGCCGGCCTGCAGGGCGCGGATCGGCACCACCATCTGGCGCGCCAGCAGCATGCCGGTCAGCACCGCGATCAGCAGGCCGAGGCCGAGCAGGGAGGCGATGCGCGCGAGCAGCGCATAGACCGGCTCCAGCGCCTGGCTCATCGGCTGCTCGACGAACACATACCAGTCCATGCGCGGGCCCTTGGCATGGGCCGTGACCACCGCGCGTCCGTCGAAATCCTTGCCCGTGGTCACCGCGGCGGCGGACGCATTGCGCGCGGCGGCGACCTGCGCGAGATTCGACAGGTCGGAGCCGAGCGGCCAGTGCAGGTTCGGCGAGGTCAGGATCAGGCGGCCGTCGGCGCCCACGACATAGCCGAAGCTGCCGCGCGCGTCCTGCACGCTGCGCAGGATGTCGGAGAGGGATTTGAGATTGATCTCGGCGACCGTCACGCCGGCATTGCGCCCGGAATGGGCGACCGCGATCGTCATGTAGGGATTGTTGCTGAAAAACTCGACCGGGCCGAACCAGACCTGGCGGCGCGTCGCCTCGGTGAAGGCGGGCTCGCGCGAAAAGTCGGCGTTGCGGCCGGTGCTGACGCCGGCGCGCGAGACCCGGATCTGCTCGCGGCCGTTGCCGTCGAGCTTGAACAATTCCTCGATCGCCGGAACCTGCTCCAGCAGCAGCAGGTAATCGGCGCGGTGCTGCTCCACCGTGGAGGCGCTGGCGCGGGTCGCCCAGCTGATCTGGCGCATCATGTCCTGGATCGATTCGGTGATGCGGCGGGCGGCGGCGTCCGCCTTCTCGCTTTGCGACTGCACCGAGGCGCGGATCGTGTCGCGGTAGACGAACCAGATTTCCAGCCCGCCGTTGATCGCCAGGACGAAGACGACCAGCCCGATGAAATAGCCGACATATTTCCGGAACACGCCGGAGCGGCGAATGGAATTGCTGCCGATCGCCTCCGTCACCTGCGACTGCCTCCCGCCGCGCGACTGTGACGGTAAGCCGGGACTATCGCAAGGCGGCCGCGGCGCGGCGCCGTTTGCGGTCGCGGGTCCGTACGGGGGAGGTTGACGGGCATCGATGTTGCGGAGGCGGGCGCGCTATTTGCTGCCGAACAGGCCGCGCAGAAGGTCGAAGGCCGCGCCCGGCAGGTCGGAGGTTTCCGGCTTCGGTCCGCTGCCGGGGCCGGTCGCGCCGCCGTTCTTGGGATCGGCCTTGGGATCGGCCTTGGGGTCGGCCTTGGGATCGCTTTTGGGATCGCTCTTGCCGAACAGGTCGGTCAGCGCCTTGCCCAGATCGGAGCCGCCGCTGCCGCTCTTGGCATCGCCGGAGATGACGCCGAACAGGCCCTGGCCGAGCTTCTTCAGGGTGTCGAAGGCGGCCTGCGGGTTGTCGGCAATGCCGGCGACGTCGGGATAGATTTGCGGCGCGTTCCAGTCGCCGTGCACGATCACCGGCACGCCGAGGCCGAGCGGATCGGCCGGCCCGCCCTGGCCCTGCAGCGTCGCCACCACTTTCGGGTCGACGCGGAAGGACAATTGCCGGGTCAGGAGGTCGGCGGTGCCGGCGCCGCGCAGCCGCACCAGCGGACCGGCGAGGCTCAGATCGGTCGTCGTGGCCTGGCCGTTCTCCAGGCGGAAGGTGGCGGCGAGCTGGTTGAAGTCGGTCTTCTTCTGCTCGCTTTCCTGCCATCCCGACAGCACCTGCGCCATCAGCGTGCGCACCATCTGCGCGACATTGATGCCGCGCAATTCGCCGTCCTGCACCGCGACGTCCGCATGGCCGGACAGCGTCGAGAAGAAGGCATGCGGGCTGTTGCCGCCCGCGCGCAGATCGAGCCGCGCGCGCATGCGCCCGTCGATATGGTCGAAATCGGCGGCATCCGCCAGCAGCGGGAAGGCGCGCACGCCCTCGAGATCGAAGCGGATGGCGTGGGTCAGCGCCGGCCCGGAGGCATCGACCACGAGGCGGCCCTGGACGCGCCCGTCATAGAGACCGGCGCGCGACAGCCCGAGATCGAGCACGCCGTTGGCGATGCGGGCATCGACCGAGACCGGCGCGATCCGCACCTTGCCGATGCTCAGCTCGGTGATGTTGGCGCGCACCGTGGCGTCGAAGAAATTCAGCTCGTCGAGATCGATCGGGGAATCGCTCCAGGGGCGCGATCCGGAGGCGGATGCGGGCGCCGGCGCGGCGGCGGCGGGCGCTGCCTCGGCCGGCTTCGCCGCCGCGGGCGGCAGCAATTCCAGCTTGTGGAAACCGAACTCGGCGTTGATCGCGGGCTTCGACGCGCTGAAATCGGCGGCGATGGCGCCGGCAAAGGCGTGCGGGCCGATGCGGCCGCTGAGATTGTCGATCTTCAGCACGCGGTCGGCGAGCGTCACCTGCGTCGCGGCGGTGAGCGCGCCGCCGAGTAGGCCGGGCGCTTCGAAGGTCAGGTCGAGCGGCAGGGCGGCAAGGCCGCGCGCGGCCGGCGCCGGCGAGGTGAGATCGAGCTTCAGCAGGCGGTCGCCGATACGGCCCTGCGCGTTCACCGCGATGCGCTGGCCGGCGCCCGGCAGCGTGGCGTCGATCTGGATGCCCTCGATGCGCGTGTCGGTGCGCGAGCGCGGATCGGTCAGCACGACGGCGCCGTCGGTGACCGTGACGCGGTGCACCTCGATGCGGTCGGGCAGGGCGGCGGGCGCCGCGGCCTCGCCGCCTGCGCGCGCGGCGCCGCGTTCGCGCGCCAGCGAGAGGCGCACGACCGGCTGGGCGATGCCGATGTCGGAAATCTCGATGCGGCCCGAGAAGAGCGGCTGCCAGCGCAGGCCGATGGAAAGCGACTGCGCCGCGAACAATTCGTCGCGGCCGTCCTGGCGCGGATCGAGCACGCCGATGTCGCCGAACGACACGGTCGGGCTCGGCCACAATCCGATCCGGGTCGCGCCCGCGATGCGCAGGCGGTAGCCGGTCTCCGTCTCGATGCGGTCCTTCAGCAGGCCGACGAGGAACCCGGCGGGGATGCCGGTGACGGCGAGAAGGGCGGCGCCGGCAAGCGCTGCGCCCAGCACGATGGCTGCAATCCGGGTCTTGGTCATCCGCTCGGCCCTTTGCTTGGCCCGCCCCAGAATGGACCGGCCGGACCCCCAGATATGTGACAAACATCACATTCGATCGGTTATAGTCGGGGCCCGGTGCCGCGACAAAACAATAGAGCGTTTTCGCGCGAAGTGGGCACCGGTTCGCGTGAAGAAAACGCGTCCATGCAAGGATTCTAGGGGGCCGCACCGGCCACGGGCAAGCAGGCATGAGCAAGCAATCGGAATTCGCCGTCCTCCTGAAGCTGAACCCGCTCTTTTCCGGGCTCGGCGACGAGGCGCTGAACAATATCGCCAATCTGTGCAGCCGCCGGCATATCGACGGCAACGAAATGCTGTTCCAGAAGGGCGACAAGGGCGACGCGCTGTACGGCATCCGGCGCGGGCAGATCCGCATCGAGACCGGGACGGCCGGCGGCGGGCGGCTCACCCTCAACATCATGGGGCCGGGCGACGTGTTCGGCGAGATCGCGCTGCTCGACGGGCAGGCGCGCACGGCGGATGCGACCGCGACCGAGAAGAGCGAACTCTATGTGCTGCGGCGGGACGACTTTCTCGCCTATCTCGAACGCGAGCCGAGCGTGTCGCTGAAGCTGATCGAGCTGCTGTGCCAGCGCATCCGCTGGACCAGCGAGCGCATGGAGGAGGCCTCGCTGCTGCCGCTGAACGTGCGGCTGGCCAAGCGGCTGTGCTCGCTGGCGGCCGATTTCGGCTCCGAGGTTCACATCTCGCAGGAACAGCTCGGCCAGTATGTCGGCGCGGCGCGCGAGAGCGTCAACCGCCAGCTGCAGGAATGGCGCAAGCTGGGAATCCTCGAATTGCGCCGCAGCCGCATCGAGATCCTCAAGCTCGACAAGCTGGAAGCCGAATCCAAGCGTTCCTGAATTCAAGCGTTCCTGAACGCCGCGGCGCTCAGGCGTGCGGCGCGGCCGCTGCCGCCGGCGGGGGCGGCGTTCCCTCGTCGGCGGTGCCGACGAAGCGCTTGCTCACGCGCCAGATCAGCCGGCCGATATCGTCCATCAGCGCGAAGAAGGCCGGCACGAAGACCAGCGACAGGAAGGTCGACAGGATCAGGCCGCCGATCACCGCGATCGCCATCGGCGAGCGGAACTCGCCGCCGGCGCCGAGGCCGAGCGCGCTCGGCACCATGCCGGCGACCATGGCGATGGTGGTCATGATGATCGGGCGCGCGCGCTTCATGCCGGCATCGACCAGGGCGGTCGAACGGTCGATGCCCTCCTTGATCATCTCGATGGTGAAGTCGACCAGCATGATGGCGTTCTTGGTCACGATGCCCATCAGCATGAGGATGCCGATCACCACCGGCATGCTCAGCGAATTGTTGGTGATGAGCAGCGCGATGATGGCGCCGCCGACCGACAAAGGCAGCGAGAACAGGATGGTGATCGGCTGCAGGAAGCTGCCGAACAGCAGCACCAGCACCGAATAGACCATGACCAGGCCGTTGCGCATGGCTTCGGCGAAGCCCTCGAACAATTCCTGCATGGTCTCGGCGTCGCCGGCTTCCTGCACGCGCACGCCGGGCGGCAGCCGTTTCATGATCGGCAGCGCGTTGATCTTCTGCATCGCGGTGCCGAGCGCGACGTCGCCGACGAGATCGGCTTCCACGGTGGCCTGCCGCTCGCGGTCGTAGCGGTCGATCGCGATCGGCCCCTGGTCGAGCGTGATGTCGGCGATCGCCGCCAGCGGCACCCCGGTGCCGCGGCCGGTGGGCACGCGCAATTGCTCGAGCACCTGCCGGTTGGCGCGGGCGCTGTCTTCCAGCAGGACGCGGATCGGCACCACGCGGTCGCCGGCATCGAATTTGGCGAGCGCCGGGCCGACATCGCCGATGGTCGCGACCCGCAGGGTCTCCGACAGGCTCTCGGTGGAAATGCCGAGCTTGGCCGCGAGATCGAGGCGCGGACGGATGCGCAGCTCCGGCCGGTCGAGCGCGGCGGCCGAAACCGGATTGGCGATTTCGGACAGGCGCCGCATCTGGTTGGCAAGCTCCGCCGCCACGTTGCCGACCACGCCGCCGTCCTGTCCGGTCACGATCAGCGAGACCGCGCGCTGGCCGTTCTCGTCGAGGAACCAGTAGCGGATGTCGGGGATGACCTGCAGGTCGATGCCGATCTGCCGCTCCAGCTCGCGCTGGACGATCTTGCGTTCCTTCTTCGGGATGTAGTTGATGACGAGCGTCGCCTTGCGCGTCTCCGCGGTGCGCCCGCCGACGCGACCGCCCTCGACGAACACGCTCTTGACCTCGGGTCGCGCGCGCAGCCGCTTGACGATGTCCTCGGTGACGCTGGCGGTGTCGCCGAGCTGGGAGCCGGCGGCGAGCTCGATCGACAGCAGCGAGCGCGCGGTGTCCTGCGCCGGGATGAAGCCGGAGGGCAGCAGGCGCGTGCTCCAGATCGACGCCGCGAACACCACGAGGCCGATGAAGACCGTGATCAGATAATGGCGCACCGACCAGCCGACCAGCCGCGCATAGAGACGCATGAAGAAGCCGGGCGGCGGCTCGTGATGGTTGTGGCTCTTCAGGAAGTAGGCGGCGAGCACGGGCGTGACCATGCGCGCGGCGAGCAGCGAGAACAGCACCTGCACCGAAATGGTCATGCCGAACTGCTTGAAGAACTGCCCGGCGACGCTGCCCATGAAGCTGACCGGCGCGAATACCGCCACGATGGTCAGCGTGATCGCGATCACCGCAAGCCCGATTTCGTCGGCGGCGTCGATGGCGGCCTGGTAGGCGGACTTGCCCATGCGCATGTGGCGGACGATGTTCTCGATCTCGACGATCGCATCGTCGACCAGGATGCCGGTGGAGAGCGTGATCGCCAGCAGGCTGATGAGATTGAGCGAGAATCCGAGCGCGTCCATCGCCCAGAAGGCGGGCAGGATCGACAGCGGCAGCGCGATGGCGGCGATGATGGTCGCGCGCCAGTCGCGCAGGAAGATGAACACCACGATGACCGCGAGCGCCGCGCCCTCGAACAGCGTCTGGATCGCGGATTCGTAGTTGCCGAGCGTGTAGGTGACCGAGGAATCGATCAGCCGCAGATCGACGTCGGGATGCTGCTTCTTGAGCTCCTCGACGCGCGCGGCGACCAGCTTGGCGACGGTGACGTCGCTGGCGCCCTTGGCGCGAAAAATGCTGAAGGCTACGATGGGCTCGCTGTCGAGGCGCGCGAAGGTCTTCGGCTCCGCCACGGTGTCGGTGACGAGGCCGAGATCCTCCAGCCGCACTTCGCCGCCGGAGGGCAGCGTCATCATGGTATTGGCGAGCGCGTTCAGCGTCTTGGCGCCGGCCAGCGTGCGGATCGACTGGTCGCGGCCGCCGATTTCGGCGCGCCCCCCGGCGAGATCGACATTGGTGCCGCGCAGCCGCCGACTCACGTCGGCGGCGGTCAGGTTCACCGCCTGCAGGCGGTCGGGATCGAGCGAGACCACGATCTCGCGCTCGACGCCGCCGATGCGCTCGACGCGGCCGACGCCGCGCACGCCCTGCAGCTGACGGGTGACGACGTCGTCGACGAACCAGGACAATTGCTCGGGCGTCTTGCCGGGCGCGACGGCGGCATAGGTCACGATCGCGAGGCCCACGACGTCGATGCGCTGGACAAGGGGAGGATCGATGCCGCGCGGCAGATTGGCCTGCGCGCGCGTGACCGCGTCCTTGATGTCGTTCAGCGCCCGGTCGCTGTCGATGTCGAGGCGAAAGATGACGGTCATCACCGCCACCCCGTCGCTGATCGAGGTGGAGACGTGCCGCACGCCCTCCACGCTCGACACCGCGTCCTCGATCGGCTTGGCGACCTGCGTTTCCAGCTCGGTCGGGGCGGCGCCGAACTGCGTCACCACGATCGAGATGATCGGCAGTTCGACATTGGGCAGCCGGGTGATCGGCAGCCGCATGAAGCTGACGATGCCGAGCCCCAGCAGCACGATCGACATGACGATCGCGGGCAGCGGATTGCGGATCGACCAGGCGGAGATGTTGAGGGCCATCAGCGCGCTCCTGCCGCCACGGTGCCGTCGGCGAACATCGGGGTGACCTTGTCGCCGTCGCGCAGCGAGGTTCCCGCATGCGCGACGACGAGCTCGCCGTCGCTCAGCCCGTCGACGATCTCGGCCCGGTCCTCGGAGAGGATGCCGACCTTGACCTTGCGCGTCTCGACGGTGCGGTTGCGCACGACCTGCAGGCTGGTGCCGTCGGTGCGGTAGAGGATCGCCGCGCGCGGAATGCCGACGCCGCAGGAGCGGCTGGCGTCGATCGCGACGGTCGCGAATTTTCCGACCCGCAGCGAGGCATCGCGCTCCAGCGAGATGCGGGCGCGGCCGAGCTGCGTGGTGCGGTCGATCTCGGCGCTGATCAGGCGGACGCGGCCGTTGAGCTCGCGGCCTTCGTCGATCGTCACGCGCGCGGTCTGGCCGGCGGCGAGCTTGGGCATGTGGATGCTCGGAATCTCGACCTCGACCTCGATGTCGCGGTTGATGGCGATGCGAAAGAGCGGCCCGGCCTGCGGATTGGCGACGGCGCCGACCCGCGCCGTGCTCTTGATCACGACGCCAGACGACGGCGCCTTCAGGGTCGCGGCGACTTCCGGTCCCTGCGGTCCGGCCTGGCGCAGCAGTTTGACCAGCGCCTGGCCGGAGCCGACATCGTCGCCTTCCTCGGCAAGCACTTCGGTGACGCGGAAGCCTTCCGCGTCGAGATTCACGAAAGCTTCCGCGCGCGGCATCAGGAAGCCGTTGCCGCGCACCGCCGAGGAGAAACAGGAGGAACTGGCACGGCTGACCGTGACGATCGCGCCGGCCGGCTGCGCCGCGTTCTGCGCGGGTGCGGGGCCTGCCCAGGCCGAGGCGGCCAGGGTCAGCGCGGCCACCGCCTCGAGACGCCAGCAGGTCGACATCATGACGCGGATCCTGACCGGAGCGGTGTAAGCGAAAGCGTAAGCGTCGAAAAAGCGGGCTGCGTATGTATGCGCGCGCATCACTGCAGCTCGCGCACGACGCGGAATCCATTGCCGTGGTAGCGGACATCCGCGTCGTAGCGGAAGCGGGCGCTTGGCCGCACATAGGTCGCCGGATTGTCGAAGGAGCCGCCGCGCAGCACCCGCAGCCGGCACTGGCCGGTGGTCCAGGCGGAGCCGTCCTGCGGCGCGCCGCGATAGCTGTCGTTCCAGCAATCCTCCACCCATTCGGCGACATTGCCCGCGGTGTCGAACAGGCCGTAGGGGTTCTGCGCGAAGCTGCCCACTACCTGCGACTGGGCCGGACGGCCGGTCCCGCAATCGCGGCAATTGGCGTGGTTGCGGCCGGCGTCGCGTCCCCACCAATAGGGCGTCGTGGTCGCGCCGCGCGCGGCATATTCCCATTCCGCTTCCGTCGGCAGGCGGTAGCGCTGTCCGGTCTTGTCGGACAGCCACTTGGTGTAGGCCTTGGCTTCGCTCCAGGTCACGTTGATGACCGGGCGGTCGCCGCGGCCCCAGCCGCGGTCGTCGAGCCGCGGGCAGCTGCCGGCATTGACGCAGGCATCCCATTCGCGGAACGTCACCTCGTTGCGCCCGATGGCGAAAGCCTTGTGGATGCTGACGCGGCGCGCCGGCTTCTCGAATTCGAGATCGTTGGCGCCGGTCGATCCCATGTCGTATTCGCCCGACCGCAGCACGATCATGTCGCCGCATTCCGGGCAATCGCGGAAGACTTCGCCCGGCTTGTAGGAGCCGGTGGTCAGCGCGGCGGTGCGGCTCTGCGGCGCGGGCGCCGCCGCGGGGGGCGGCGGCGGGGCGGCCGGCGCCGTGGCGGAAGGCAGCGGCGGGGGCGGCGGCAAAGTACGGGACGCCTGCGCCGGCGGGTTCGGGGCCGGTTCGTTGCGCGAGACCGAGGGGCTCGCGGACGGGCGCGAGGAACGGCCGAACGAGAAGTCCTCGGTCAGCGAAGAGCCGACCCACGGCACCTGCTCGTCCTTGGAGGCGATCGCAACACCGATGCGCGTGCGGTTGAACACTTCCTCGGCGGTGCGGTTGGGCGAGCGGATCTCCTTGGTCAGTTCGCTCATGAACAAGCTGTTCTCGCCGTCGCCGTCATCGACCAGCCGCCCGGGCGCGGCGGAGCACATGATGAGCGTGCCTTCCGGGGCGTCGATGGTGGCGAGCCCGAGCGAGGAGCGGCGGAAGCGGCGCTCGAAGGGATTGCGGCGGGAGGCGTCCAGCACGACGATCTTGGTGCGGGCGCCGCGCCGGTTCATCTCCGCCAGCAGGTTGTCGACGCTGGTGCCTTCGCGGGAGACGTCGGCTTCCGACCAGACCTGGGCGTTGCTCGGCAGGAGGTAATTCTGCCGCGCCACCTGGATGCCGTAGCCGCCGAAATAGAACAAGGCCGCCGCGCCCGGCCTGATCTTGGCGGTGAACGCATCGATCGCGCGGCGCATGTCCTCCTTGCTGGCGTTCTCCTTCAATTCCACGTCGAAGCCGTTGCGGCGCAATTCCTCCGCCAGCAGGCGCGCGTCGCGCAGCACCACGTTGAGCGGCTTGTCGGCTTCCGGGTAATTCGCGTTGCCGATCACCAGCGCGATGCGCGAGCCCGGTCCGCCCTGCGCATGGGCGGCGGGGGCTGCGGCCAGCGCGCAGAGCAGGATCGCGAGGTATCGCAACGACCGCACCATCATAGGAAATGTCCCTCGCCAACCTGAATTCTACGCAAAAAGACGCTCATTGGTACATCGGTCTCGGACGAGCGTTCACCGGCATGATCGCAAATAAAGGGTTTTCTTGGCAATCCGGAACGGTGCCGCGCCCGGGCAATTCCTCCAATGTCCACGGCGGGTTAGGGGCGGTATCCCGCATGCGGCGCGGGACCGCAGGGAACCGGTGAATGTTTCGGCCGTTTCAGGCACTCATGGGCATGACTGGAGAGTCGCACGCTTGGCGTGCTAGCGTCTCGCATGCCTGGAATGGGCGGCCGGCCAGGTCGCCGGCCCGTCCCCCGCGGCGTGCAGGAGCGGCGGCTGATCTTCGCAGGAGAACGTATCATGCTAAGGATCATTGGGTCCGGGCTGGCTCTGGCTTTCGGGCTCGCTCTCTCGGTCGCCACGGCGGGCGCCCAGACCGCGCCGGGCAAAGGCGGCCCCACCCCCTCGGCGGCAGGGGCTGAGGTCTATTTCATCAACATCAAGGACGGCCAGAAACTTCCCCGCAAGTTCACCGTCCAGTTCGGGCTGCGCAACATGGGGCTGGCGCCGGCCGGCTCCGACCGCGCCAATTCCGGCCATCACCATCTGTTGATCGATACCGCATTGCCGAAGCTCGACGAGCCGATCCCGAGCGACTTCAACCACCTGCATTTCGGCGCCGGCCAGAGCGAGGAGGAAATCACGCTTCCGGTCGGCGAGCACACGCTGCAGTTGCTGTTCGGCGACCGCAATCACGTTCCGCACGCGCAGCCGGTGGTGTCGGAGAAGATCAGGATCACGGTGATCGATTCGCTGCCCGCGGCGCATGCCGCAGCGCCCGTGGAGCCCGCGCCGGCCAAGGTCGCGCCGGTGCAGCCGGCCGAGAAGCCGACGCCGCAGCAATTGCGCCAGCAGAAGCGGCAGCAATTGCAGCAGCAGAAGCAACAGCAGCAACGCCAGCGCGCGCAAAGCGCGGGCGCGGCGGCCGTGGTCGGCAGGGCCAAGGTCGGCGGGCGCGGAAACTGGTGCGCGCGCAAGTTCGGCACCGATGTCTGCGGCTATACCTCGTTCGAGCAGTGCATGGCCGGTGTCAGCGGCGAAAGCGGCTTCTGCATCCAGAAATAGCGACGCGCGGCGGCGCGCGGCGGACGAAACGGCGGGACGCGGTCGGGAACGGCCGCGTCCCGTCGGCTTTTGCGCGGGTCCCCGCCTGCGCGCGCCGGCAGGCAGGATGGCGGCGCCTGCGGCGGCTCTCCTTGCGCCTTGGAACGTTTTCAAATTGCAGTTTAGAGAAGCTTGAACGTCGGCGCATATTTC
>JBFWWQ010000011.1:0-25599 GCA_050246095.1 Pseudorhodoplanes sp. | reverse complement strand
TCGCCTCTTCGACCGCGATCTCGTCGAAGGGATTCATCGACATCTTGACGTTGGCCAGCTCCACCCCGGAGCCGTCGGACTTCACGCGGATTTTCACGTTGTAGTCGACAACGCGCTTCACCGGCACAAGTATCTTCATATCCCGTCCTTCTGGGAGAAATCGCGCGCAACCTAATGCTGCGCTGCGGCGGGGTCAACGTCGCCCGCAGGCGCCCCGCACCCTGTGGAATTGAGCCATTTGAGCGTGGATTCGGGCGTCCTCAGCGGTTCTGCCCCGGCGTCCAGAGCACGTCTTTTGCACCGCGGTCGTTGGCATGGCGGCTGGCCACGAACAGGAAGTCGGACAGCCGGTTGACGTATTGCAGCGACTCCGCGGTGACGAGCTCGTCCGGCCGGTCGCGCAGCTCCACCATCAGCCGCTCGGCGCGCCGGCAGACGGTGCGCGCGAGATGCAGATAGGCGGCCGCGGGCGTCCCGCCCGGCAGCACGAACGAGCGCAGCGGCGCCAGACCGGCATTGAGGGCGTCGATCTGCGCCTCGAGCCACGCCACCTGCGCGCCGGTCACCGTCAGCCGCGCGCCGCCCGGACCCTTTTCGGACAGGCAGAGGTCGGCTTCGACGTCGAACACATCGTTCTGGATACGCTTGAGCATGGCATCGAGGGTCGCGTCCGGCGCGGTATGCAGCCGCGCAATGCCGATCGTGGCGCAGACCTCGTCGAGCGTGCCGTAGGCGGCGACGCGCAGGTCGTATTTCTTGCGCCGCGCGCCGGAGCCGAGCGACGTCGTGCCGTCGTCCCCGGTGCGCGTATAGATGCGATTGAGGACGACCATCTATTTTCCCATCAGCCAGATCGTGATCATGACGATGACGATCGCGACGAACTGCAACAGCACGCGCAGCCGCATCAGCCGCTGCGAGGCATGCGGCGAGCCGCCGCGCAGCATGTTGTAAAGGCCGAGCAGCAGCACGACCGCGACGGCGCCGATCGCGATCGGGACGATGAAGGTGGAAAAGGTCGCGGCCATGTCCGTTCTTAGCACCGGCGGGAGGGCGCCGCCACGCCCCGCCTCATGCGCCGGTGAGGTGCCGTTCGATCTCGTGCACCGGCATCTTCACGAAATCCTTGTCGATCTCCTTGCGCACGGCCTGCTTCAGGTTGGGCGAATAGGCCTGCCGGATCACGCCGAGCGCGCGCGGCGGTGCGACGACGATCAGCGACTTCATCTCTCCCGCCCCCAGAGCCGAATTCAGCCGCCCGATCAGTTTGACCAGAAATTCGCGTTCGGCTTCCTCGTGCCAGTCGGTCTGCTCAACGGCGCTGCGGCGGTTGCCGACCGAGTTGAACGAGCGTCCGGGCGCATCCGTGCCCTGCGCATGCGTCGGCGCGTTCTCCTGGGCGTGTACTTCGCGGGTCTGCAAATTGGGGAATTTCTCATCCCCCTTGTTCTCCAGAATCAGAGCCTTGGCGCCGTCGCAGACGATCACCCACTCGCCCTGTCCGATCTTGATCTTGTCCATGCTTCTACCCACTCCTTCGGAACGTTGTCGCATGCCGATAATGTTTATCATGGCATTTCGGTTGCCGCGGCCACTTGATCCGGATCATGGCATGGCGCGCCTGCGCGCAGCGCACACCGGACGCTGCGGCAAGGGCATGACAGCCGGTGTCAAGCCGACGGGCGGCGGCTTTGTACACAGCCGTCATCGCCGGGCAACCGGCTAATTGCTGCCGTCCAGCAGCCGGCGGGCGATGACCTGGGCCTGGATTTCGGCGGCGCCCTCGAAAATATT
This sequence comes from Pseudorhodoplanes sp., assembly GCA_050246095.1. GTDB lineage: Bacteria > Pseudomonadota > Alphaproteobacteria > Rhizobiales > Xanthobacteraceae > Pseudorhodoplanes. The sequence continues at coordinate 23,805 of JBFWWQ010000011.1, read as the reverse complement.
CAGGATGCGGGCGTCGCAGAGAATGCGCGAGATCGGAAATTCCAGCGCGAAGCCGTTGCCGCCATGCACCTGCACCGCGTTGTCGGCCGCGGACCAGGCGACGCGCGCGGCGAGAAGCTTGGCCATGCCGGCCTCCAGGTCGCAGCGGCGGCCGGAATCTTTCTGCCGCGCCGCATAATAGGTGAGCTGGCGCACGATCATGACCTCGACCGCCATCATCGCGATCTTGTCGGAGACGCGCGGAAAGTTGACGATCGGCTCACCGAATTGCTGACGCGCCTGGGCGTATTCGAGCGCGGCTTCCATCGCCGATTGCGCGACGCCGACCGCGCGCGCCGCGGTCTGGATGCGGGCGGATTCGAAAGTCTGCATGAGCTGCTTGAAGCCGAGCCCCTCGACGCCGCCGAGCAGGTTTTCCGCCTTCACCTCGAAACCGTCGAAGGCGATCTCGTATTCCTTCATGCCGCGATAGCCGAGCACCTCGATCTCGGTGCCGGACATGCCCTTCGCGGGGAACGGGTTCCCGTCGGTGCCGCGCGGCTTCTCCGCGAGCAGCATGGACAGGCCGCGATAGCCGGCCTCCTTCGGATTGGTGCGCACCAAGAGCGTCATCAGGTCGGCGCGCACCGGATGCGTGATCCAGGTCTTGTTGCCGTGGACCTTGTAGACATTGCCGTCGCGCACGGCGCGCGTCTTCAGCGAGGCGAGGTCGGAGCCGGTATTGGGCTCGGTGAAGACCGCCGTCGGCAGCACTTCGCCCGAGGCGATCTTGGGCAGCCATTTGCGCTTCTGGTCCTCGGTGCCGCTGCCGAGAATGAGTTCGGCGGCGATTTCCGAGCGCGTCCCGAGCGAGCCCACCCCGATATAGCCGCGCGACAATTCGTCGGAGACGACGCACATGGATTCCTTGCCGAGTCCCATGCCGCCGTATTCTTCCGGGATCGTCAGGCCGAACACGCCGAGCTCGGACATGTGCGCGATGATTTCGAGCGGGATGTAGCTGTTGGTTCGGTGCCAGCCCTGCGCCTGCGGGATCACTTCGCTCGCGGCGAATTTGCGCATCTCGTCGCGGATCGCTTCCAGCGTATCGTCGAGCCCGCTATTGCCCACCAGCGTGTCGTGCTGGGCGCGGATCAGCTCGACGAGACGTGCGCGGTTGGCGGCGGTGTTGCCGGTCGCCATCAGCTCCTCGACCGCGGGCGTCAGGCGCGCGGCAACGGCGGAAGCCGGCAGGCCGAGATCGGACAGCCGCACGATTTCGGTCTGGCTCATCGGGATGCCGCCGAGGATCTGCGCCAGATATTCGGAGAGGCCGATCCGGACCAGCAATTCCTCGGTCTCGCCGAACTGGCCGGCGGCCTGCATGCGCTCGGCATAGCCGGTGAGCTGGCGCAGCGCCTCGACATAGGTGGCAAGCCAGGCCAGGCCGTGCGTGGCGCGCTGTTCGCGGTCGAACGCCTTGCCGCTGCCGGGACGGTCCTGCAGCCGCTCGCGCACCCGGTACAGCGCATCCGCAAACAGCGCCTCGGCCACCGTGACGGCCTCCCGGGCCGGGGTCAGCAGGCGGTCAGGCGAAGCGTGGCGAGCGGCGACGGCCGGCATGGTCAGGACCCCCTTGGAGACGCATGGGCAACAGCACGGCCAGACTAATGGTGCAACGCACAAAATCAACCGGGAGTTCGGATTTTCGGATTTATTAAGGATTGTTCCTACATTGTTAACCATTTCCCGCTCTTCTCGGGTGGCCGCTCTCTTTCGATTCACGAGCAAAACGGCCAGCCCATGCGTGGAAAATCTCTGCCGGCCGGCACCCTTTCCGGTGCCCTGACCAGGCCCATCTCCGCCCTCTCCGTCCGCGTCCGCATCGCCCTGATCGCCCTGATCCCGGTGGCGGGCTTTCTTGCCAACGGCATGGCCTTCGTGGCCGGCGAGCGGCAGGTGGAAAGCGCCTTCGAACAGGTCGCCGCCGCCGGCACGCTGGAAAACGCCAGCCGCGACTTCAAGGAATCGCTGTCGCGCATGCGCGCCACCGCCGCCGATTTCTCGCGCGAGCCGGAGCCGGGCCTGGTCAAGTCCTTCGCCGACAGCCACGCGCTCGCGATGCGCAGCCTCGATACGATCCAACACCATTCCAGCGCCGATGCGACCAAGCTGCTGCCGCATATCCGCGGCATCATCGACAACCTCAAGCTCACGTTCGACGGCATGGTCGCCGCCCAGCAGAATCTCGGATTCGAGGACGAACAGGGAATCCGCGACCGCCTCCGGCGCGCCGTCGAGAATGCCGAGAATGCGATCGCGGACCTGAGCTGGCTGCCCAGGGCGGACGCGCAGAATCTCTCGATTTCGCTCTTGTCGATGCGCCGCTCGCAGACCGAATTCATGCATCGGCGCAATATCGGCGCACGCGGCGCTTTCCAGGAGGAGTTCAAGAATTTCAACGCGAGCTTCGACAAGGCGGTCGGCGCCGACATCATGAAGCAGCAGCTGCGCGAGGCCGTGCAGTCCTATGCCCACGCATTCCGCGACTGGGTCGCCGATTCGCTCACCGTCGACAGCAATCTCACCCTGATCCGCAGCGACGTGCAGGAAATCACCCCGCTCGCCGACCGCATGATCCGCACCGCGGAAGCGCGCAAGAACGCCGCCTCCGCGAGCCTCTCCGGCTCGCAGGCGCAGACCCGCACCATCATCATCGGCGTCGGCTGCGCGGCGATCGTGATCGGCCTTCTGTTCAGCTGGCTGATCGGCCGCAGCATCACCGCGCCGATGCGCGGGCTGGTCACGGTCGTGCAGCGCCTCGCCCAGGGCGACACCGACGCGCAGATCCCGGCGACCGACCTGAAGGACGATATCGGCGAGATGGCGCGCAGCGTGATCGTGTTCCGCGACAGCATGATCGAACGCGAGCGCCTGAGCGGCGAGCAGAAGGACCAGGGCCGTGCGCGCGAACGCCGCGCCGAATCGATCGCCTCCACCATCCGCGGATTCGAGCGTTCGGTGGATCTCATGCTCGGCAAGCTGCGCGACGCCTCGCATCGTCTGGAGGCGACGTCGGGCCGGCTCAACGGCGCCGCCGACAACATGACGGAGGAGGCGCACCACGCCGAGCGCCGCGTCGGCGCCGCGTCCGAGAACGTCACCGCCGCGGCGGGATCGGTGGAGGAGCTCGCCGCCTCGATCGGCGAGATCGCCGCGCAGGTCGCGCAATCCACGGAAGTCGCGCGCCGCGCGGTCGCCGAGGGCCATCGTACCAATGCCACCATGACCGAACTCGGCAATGCCGCGACCCGCATCGGCGAGGTGGTCAACCTGATCCAGGAAATCGCCGGGCAGACCAACCTGCTGGCGCTGAACGCGACCATCGAGGCCGCCCGTGCGGGCGACGCCGGCCGCGGTTTCGCGGTGGTCGCTTCCGAAGTGAAATCGCTGGCCAACCAGACCGCCAAGGCGACCGAGGACATTGCCGGCCAGATCGGCGCGATCCAGACCTCCGCCGCGGATGCCGCGGAAGCGATCATGCAGGTCAACGCCATCATCGAGGACATGGCCGCCATCGCCGCGAGCGTGGCGACCGCGGTCGAGGAACAGACCTCGGCGGTCGGGGCGATCTCGCAGGGCGTCGCCCAGGCGTCGGCGGAGGCGCAATCCGGCGCGGCGGCGATGAGCCGCGTCTCGGCCGCGACCGGCGAGGCGCGCACCACCGCAGCCGACGTCAAGACGCTGGCCGATGCGCTCAGCGCCGAAGCCGAAGGCCTGGAGACCGAAGTGCGGCGGTTCCTCACCGACGTGCAGGCCGCCTGACTTAGGCCCGGCCGGGGCCTGCATTCCCGGGGTCTTGCATTTGTCGAAGCTGCGGGGTGATGTGCGCCGCAAGCGCCGCCAGCCCGCCTCCCAGTCGTAGCGGCTTGCGCGGCGCGGGGAGCATGGGCGGTGCGGTTTCTCAAAAGCTGCTATCGGGTATCGCTGGACGCCTGGTGGGAATTCCTCAAGGACGACGGCTGGGCGATCGCGAGCCACATCGCGCTCTCCGCGCTGATGTCGCTGTTCCCGTTCTTTCTGGTGCTGACCGCGGTCGCCGGCATGATCGGCTCGGCCGATCTCGCCAGCGAGGCCGCGCGTCTGGTGCTGGAAACCTGGCCGGAGGAAGTGGCGGGGCCGATCGCGACCGAGATCCAGCACGTGCTCGACGGCGCGCAGCAGGGCGTGCTGACGATCGGCGCGCTGCTCGCCCTCTACTTCGCCTCCAGCGGCGTCGAAAGCCTGCGCATCGGGCTGAACCGCGCCTATAGCGTGATCGACACCCGGCCGGCCTGGCTGCTGCGCGTGGAATCGATCGGTTACGTCATCGTCGGCCTGATCGCGATCCTGGCGCTGTCGTTCCTGGTCCTGCTCGCCCCGCTGATCATCCGCACCGCGACGCGGTTCGTGCCGGCTTTGCGCGACGTCGAGGACACGTTCCTGTTCATCCGCCTGACCGTCGCGTCGGTGCTGATCATCGTGCCGCTCTTCGTGGTGCATAAATGGCTGCCAGCGGGCCGGCGGCGGCTGCGCGATATCCTTCCCGGCATTCTGGCGACGCTGGTGCTGTGGCTGGTCGCCGGCATCGCCTTCGGGCGCTACCTCGCCGACTTCGCCTTCACCTATTCGATCTATTATGCCGGCCTCGCCACGCCGATCATCGCGCTCGTCTTTCTCTACCTGACGGCGTGCATCTTCATCTATGGCGGCGAACTGAACTCGATCATCATCGAAAACCGGCGCAAGGTCGAAGACAGCCCCGGCTAGCCGCAGACGCGGGAGATCAGCCGCCGCCCATCGCCTCGATCACGTCCTCGAGGCTGCGCAAACCGGTGCGCGGCGTGTTGACCAGCACCGCCATGTTGCCGGGCTTGTGCTCGTTCTTCCACATCATCTGGTGCGCGCGCGGGATTTTCTCCCACGGAAACACCTCGCCCATGCAGGGATCGATGCGGCGGTCGATGACGAACTGGTTCGCCGCGCTGGCCTGCTTCAGGTGCGCGAAATGCGAGCCCTGCACGCGCTTCTGCCGCATCCAGACGTAGCGCGCGTCGAAGGTGATGTTGAAGCCCGAGGTGCCGGCGCAGAACACGACCATGCCGCCGCGCTTCACCACCAGGCACGACACCGGGAAGGTCGCCTCGCCCGGATGCTCGAACACGATATCGACGTCGCGCTTGCCGGTGATGTCCCAGATCGCCTTGCCGAACTTGCGCGCTTCCTTCACCCACTCGCTGTATTCGGGCGTGTTCACCTTGGGCATCTGGCCCCAGCACTTGAAGTCCTTGCGGTTGATCACGCCCTTGGCGCCGAGGCCGAGCACATAGTCGCGCTTGCTCTCGTCGGAGATCACCGCGATCGCATTCGCGCCCGAGGCCGCCGCAAGCTGCACGCCGAACACCCCGAGCCCGCCGGAGCCGCCCCAGACCAGCACGAAATCGCCGGGTTTCAGCGTATGCGGCGGATGCCCGAACAGCATGCGATAGGCGGTGGCCAGCGTCAGCGTGTAGCAGGCCGCCTCTTCCCAGGTGAGATGCTTCGGCTTTTCCATCAATTGCCGCGACTGCACACGGCAGAATTGCGCGAAGGAGCCGTCCGGCGTCTCGTAGCCCCAGATGCGCTGCGAGGGCGACAGCATGGGGTCGCCGCCATTGCAATCCTCGTCGTCGCCGTCGTCCTGGTTGCAATGCACGATGACTTCGTCGCCGACCTTCCAGCGCTTCACCTTCGAGCCGACCGCCCAGACCACGCCCGAGGCGTCGGAGCCGGCAATGTGATACGGGCTCTTGTGCACGTCGTGCGGCGAGATCGGCACGCCGAGGCCGGCCCACACGCCATTATAATTCACACCCGCCGCCAGCACATAGACCAGCACCTCGTCCTCGCCGATCGGCCAGGTCGGCAGCACTTCGAGCTGGAACGATTGCTCCGGCGGCCCATGCCGCTCCTTGCGGATCGCCCAGGCATGCATCTTCTCGGGGACATGCCCGAGCGGGGGGACTTCACCCAGGCCGTAAAGGTCTTTCAGCGGCGGGCGCGGGGCGGGCTTGAGTTCGGCAACGGCTGACATCGCCTGGGCTCCGGAAACGAGGCGCGGGGTTGTCCAAGTTTGCCGCACCGGATGCTGCGCCGCAACAGCGGCACCCGGCCGCAGCGCTTTTATTTTTGCCGTGTCGGGAAGGCCGCTGACAGCGGGAACCGGCCGGGCTATGATTGTTTCGTTGCATTGCAAAACAGCGGCGGGGGGCGCTGCTGGCAGGGCCGTCCCCGCTTGGGGAGGACATAATGGGAATCGAAAGTCTGATCGTGTGGCTGATCGTCGGCGCCATCGCCGGCTGGGTCGCAGGACTGATCGTCAAGGGTTACGGGTTCGGCCTGATCGGGAACATCGTGGTCGGCATTGTCGGCGCCTTCATTGCCGGCTGGCTGCTGCCCCGGCTCGGCATTGCCATCGGCGGGGGGATCGTGGCTGCGATCATCAACGCCATCATCGGCGCCGTCATCCTGCTTGTGATCATCGGACTTATCCGGAGAGCATGACGGGCTGAGCGGATCGAAGGACGGATGCAGGACGAGAGAGAAACGCCAAAGCGCGACAAGCCCTGGATTTTCCGGACCTATGCGGGGCATTCGACGGCCGAAAAGTCGAATGCCCTGTACCGGCAAAATCTCGCCAAAGGCCAGACCGGCCTTTCCATCGCCTTCGATCTGCCGACCCAGACCGGCTACGATTCCGATCACCTGCTTGCGGCCGGCGAGGTCGGAAAAGTCGGCGTACCGATTTCCCATCTCGGCGACATGCGGAACCTGCTGAACGGCATTCCGCTCGCCGAGATGAACACGTCGATGACCATCAACGCGCCGGCGGCGTGGCTGCTTTCGCTCTACATCGCGATCGCCGACGAGACCGGCGTGCCGCGCGAAAAGCTCACCGGCACCACCCAGAACGACATCATCAAGGAATACCTGTCGCGCGGCACCTACGTGTTCCCGCCCGGCCCTTCCATGCGTCTGATCAAGGACACGATCCTGTTCACGACGAAGGAAATGCCGAAATGGAATCCGATGAATGTCTGCTCCTATCACCTGCAGGAAGCGGGCGCGACGCCGGTGCAGGAACTCGCCTATGCGCTGGCGACGGCCATCGCCATTCTCGACATGGTGAGGGAATCCGGCGAGGTGCCGAGCGAGGGCATGGGCGAGGTGGTCGGCCGCATCTCGTTCTTCGTCAATGCCGGCATGCGCTTCGTCACCGAAATCTGCAAGATGCGCGCCTTCGCCGAGATGTGGGAGGAAATCACCGCGCAGCGCTACAAGGTGAGCGATCCCAAGCAGCGCCTGTTCCGCTACGGCGTGCAGGTGAACTCGCTTGGCCTGACCGAGCAGCAGCCGGAGAACAACGTCTACCGCATCTTCCTGGAAATGCTCGCGGTCACGCTCTCGAAGAAGGCGCGCGCCCGCGCCGTGCAGCTGCCGGCCTGGAACGAGGCGCTCGGCCTGCCGCGGCCTTTCGACCAGCAATGGTCGCTGCGCGCGCAGCAGATCCTCGCCTTCGAATCCGACCTGCTCGAATATGGCGATATTTTCGACGGCTCGGTCGAGATCCAGAAAAAGGTCGACGACCTGAAGCAGGCCTCGCGCGAGGAGCTTGCGACCATCGAGCGACTGGGCGGCGCGGTCGCGGCGGTCGAGATGGGCTACATGAAACAGCAGCTCGTGGAGAGCAACACGCGGCGGCTGGAATCGATCGAGAGCGGGCGGCACACCGTCGTCGGCGTCAACAAATTCGTCGAGAGCGAGCCCTCGCCGCTCACCGGCGGCACCGACGCGATCCTCACCGTGCCGCATGAGGTCGAGGCGGAGCAGGTCGCCCGCCTCAATGCCTGGCGCGCGCAGCGCGATGGGAAGGCGGTCGAATCCGCGTTGAAGGATTTGCGCGCGGCCGCCCGCGACGGCGGCAATGTGATGCCCGCCTCCATCGCCTGCGCGAAGGCCGGCGTCACCACCGGCGAATGGGGCGCGGTGTTCCGCGAAGTGTTCGGCGAATACCGTGCGCCGACCGGCGTGCCGAAGAGCGCCCGCCAGGTCGGCGGCGAACTGCTCGAACCGGTGCGCGCGGAAGTCGAGCGCGTCTCCCACAAGCTCGGCCGCCGCGTGAAATTCCTGGTCGGCAAGCCGGGCCTGGACGGCCATTCCAACGGCGCCGAGCAGATTGCCGTGCGCGCGCGCGACGTCGGCATGGACGTGATCTATGCCGGCATCCGCTTCACCCCGGCCGATCTGGTCAAGACCGCCAAGGACGAGGGCGTGGATGTGATCGGGCTGTCGGTCCTGTCCGGCAGCCACGTGCTGCTGGTGCGCGACGTGGTGGACCGCATGCGCGCGGAAGGCCTGAAGGACGTGCCGGTCGTGGTCGGCGGCATCGTGCCGCCGGAGGACGCGGCGAAACTCAAGAAAGCCGGGGTCGCGGCGGTCTACACGCCGAAGGATTTCCAGATCAACCAGATTATGTCCGACGTCGTGCGGATCGTGGACGGCGCGCGCGGCAAGGCGGCGTAAGCGTCAGGCTGCCTTGCGCACGATCTCGACGCGAACCGAAAGCCCGGCTTTCGTCGCAAGCTCAACCAGCGCGTCAAGGCTGAACTTGTTGATCCGGCCGCGCAGGAGATCGTTCATTCTTGGCTGGGTGAGCCCGAGCCGCTTTGCGGCCGCGGCCTGGGTCACGCCCCACGATGTCACCGTTTCGCGGATGGCGATCATCGTTTCGGATCGCGCCTTCATGTGCGCTGCCTGCGCGGGGCCCGATTCGATTGCGTCCCAAATGCTCGCAAAGCGTTTGCTCTTCATCGTACAGCTCCGCGCTTCAAGTCCGCAAACCGAGACTGGGCAAGCGCCAGATCGCGTGGCGATGTGCGCTGGGTCTTTTTTGAGAACGCATGCAGCACGTAAATTGCCTCGGCAAATGTTGCGACATAAATGACCCGAAATGCTCCCGACGCCTCTCTCACCCTAATTTCCCTGACGCCAGGTCCGACGGACGTCATCGGCTTCCAATCGTCCGGATCGAGCCCGCGTTGAACGCGGTCCAGTTGAAACCCTGCATCCCGCCGCGCCCGTACGGGAAAGTCACGAAGACGACTCAGGGCATCTCCCATGAACACGAGCGGCTTCATTTGTTTATATCAAAACAGATATGAAATCAAGACTCAGCGCCCCCACACCTTTGCAATCTCCTGCGCCAGCGCCGCGGCGCTGACCGGCTTGCGCAGATAGCCGTCCATCCCCGCCTCCAGCGCCACCGCCTCGTCGGCGGGACTGGTGCGCGCCGACACGCCGAGGATCGGCACGCCCGCCACTTCGCCGCCGAGCCGGCGGATCCGGCGCGCGCTCTCGAAACCGTCGATGCCGGAAAGCGCCACGTCCATCAGCACCAGGTCGTAGCGGCCCTGCGCCACCATCTCCACCGCCGCTTCGCCGGACGCGGTGAAGTCGACCGCATGCCCGAGCTCCTTCAGCACGGCATGCAGCACGACGCGGCCGTAGGGATTGTCCTCGACGCAGAGGATACGCAACGGACGGACATGGCGCGTCGAGGCCGGTCCGGACGTCTCGCCGGGCGCGGCTTGCGCAACCGGCTCGACGGCGACCGTCAGCGTGAAGGCGCTGCCGCGTCCCGGCTTGCTGGACACCGTGAGATCGCCGCCCATCGCCCGCGCCAGGCGTTTGACCAGCGCCAGCCCGAGGCCGGTGCCGCCATAAACGCTCCTGGCGTTGTCGCCGACCTGCGAGAACGGACGAAAGAGCTTGCGGATATGCGCCGGCGACAGGCCGGGACCGGTGTCGCTCACCGTGAACATGAGATGCTGCTTGCGCCTCGCCCTGCGCTGGCGTACCGCGAGCGCGACCTCGCCCTGCGCCGTGAATTTCACCGCATTGTCGATCAGGTTCTCGACCGCGGCGCGGATTCGCACGGGGTCGCCGGTCACGCGCTCCGGCAATGCGGCTGCGATGTCGAGCGTCGACGACAGGCCGTTGGCCTGCGCGCGCGCCGAGAGCGCGATCCCCGCCGTCTCGGCGAGGCGCCGGGGAGAAAAGACATCGCGGCGCAGGACGAGGCCGGCGGCATCGTCGCGCACGGCGTCGCAGACGATGGTGGTGAGCTGGTTGAGATGGTCCGCCGCGCTCTGCACGCCTTCCGCCCAGGTGCGCTCGCGCGCGCCGAGATCGGAAGCCACCAGCAATTCCGACAGCGCCACGATGCCCGAAAGCGGCGTGCGGATGTCGTGGGCGAGCGCGGCGAGCGCGGCCTCGATCGCGCGGCGATGCCGCGCGGCCGCCGTCGCGCCGCGACGGTGCACAGGCCGGCGCGGGCGCTTGCGCGCGGCAGGTTTCTTCGCTTTCGGCATGCTCCCCGTCCCGCGGCCAGCATGGCATGGCCGCTCCGCAGGGGCCATCGGCGCTTCAGGCGAGCCCGACCAACCGCTTGATGTCGCTTGGCTTTGCTCCCTCCTCGCGCAGCGCGCGCAGGCTCGTCGCGCGCGTCGATTTGGACAATTTCCGCCCGTGCGAATCAACAATCAACCTGTGGTGCGTGTAGTTCGGTGCGGGCAATCCGAGCAGAACCTGCAGCAGGCGATGCACGCTGGTGGACCAGAACAGATCCTGCCCGCGCACGACATGCGTCACCCCCTGCAGCGCGTCGTCGAGCACCACGGACAGATGATAGCTGGTCGGCATCTCCTTGCGCGCCAGCACGACGTCACCCCAATCGGCGGGCCGCGCGGGCACCGTCCCTGTTTCGCCGCCGGGACCGGTGCCGCTTTCGTGCCAGTATAGCGGACCGGCACGCGCGACCGCCCGCGGCATGTCGAGGCGCAGCGCAAAAGCCTCTCCCGCCGCCATCCTGCGCCGGCGCTCTTCCGGTCCCGAAAGCTTCGCGTCGCCGGGATAGAGCGGCGCGCCGTCGGGATCGCGCGGCCAGGGGCCCGCTTGCCCGCGCGCCGCGACCAGGCGCGCGATTTCGGCGCGGCTTTCGAAACCCGCAAACAGCAGGTCGTCGAGGCGCGTCAGCGCTTCAGCATAGGCGGCAAGATGCTCGGACTGCCGCCGCACCGGCTGCTCCCAGGTCAGGCCGAGCCAGGACAAGTCCTCGCAGATCGCCGCTTCGTATTCCGGGCGGCAGCGCGCGGTGTCGATATCCTCGATGCGCAGCAGCAGCCGGCCGCCCGCCTCCCGCGCCATCTGGAAGTTCAGCAGCGCGGACAAGGCGTGTCCGAGATGCAGATAGCCGTTGGGGGACGGCGCGAAGCGGAAAACGGGTTGCATTGATGTCAGTAGCCGTCATTGCCGGGCTTGACCCGGCAAGCCATCCGAAGTTGACCTTTCTTGCATAAAAGACGGACCCACGGGTCAAGCCCGCGGGTGACAATGTGAGATGACCCATATCCTCCACACCGATGCCGATCTCGTAGCCGCGCTCGACCGCCTCGTGCTGGCCGATCCGCGTCTCGGTCCCGTGCTCGAAAAGGCGGGCAGGCCCGCCTTGCGGCGGCGGGCGCCGGGCTTCGCCGGGCTGTGCGCGATCGTGGTCTCGCAGCAATTGTCCACCGCCAGCGCCGGCGCGATCTGGGGACGCATGGAAGCGGCCTTCGATCCCTTCCACCACGACGCGGTGCGCCGCGCCCGCAGCGAAAGGCTGGCGCGGCTCGGGCTTTCGACGCCCAAAATCCGCACCCTGAAGGCGGTCGGCCGCGCGGTGTCGAAAGGCGAGATCGACCTCGATGCGCTGGCGCAGATGCAGGCCGACGCGGCGCACCAGGCGCTGGTCGCCCTGCACGGCATCGGGCCGTGGACCGCCGACATCTATCTCCTGTTCTGCCTCGGCCATGCCGATGCCTGGCCGGCCGGCGATCTCGCCTTGCAGGAGGCCGCGCGCATCGCCTTCAATCTGCGCGCCCGGCCCGACGGCAAGCGCATGGTCAAGCTGGCGGAAGCCTGGAAGCCCTGGCGCGGCGTCGCCGCCCACTTGCTCTGGAACTATTATCGCGTCATCAAGCAGCGCGATCCGGTCCCGGTTCGGCCCAGCACCGATGGAGGCGAGAATGGCCGCAGAGCTCGACGGCCCGCGGCTCGAACCGCGCGGCGGTAACGCCAAGCGTCTGGTCGTCTTCCTGCACGGCTACGGCGCCGACGGCAACGATTTGATCGATATCGGCCGCGCCTGGCAGCCGCTCCTGCCCGACACCGCGTTCGTCTCTCCGCATGCGCCCGAGCCGTGCGGGCAGGCTCCGGTCGGCCGGCAATGGTTCGGCCTCACCTTCCGCGACCCGAACGAGCGCTGGACCGGCGTCAATGCGGCGGCGCCGGCGCTCGATGCGTTTCTCGACAAGGAACTGGCCCGCCGCAACCTGCCGCCCTCCGCGCTGGCGCTGGTCGGCTTCAGCCAGGGCACCATGATGTCGCTGCATGTCGGCCTGCGCCGACCGGCGGCGCCCGCCGCCATTGTCGGCTATTCCGGGATGCTGGTGCTGCCGCAGGACGGCCCGCCTGACACGGTGGCGGGCGAAATCCGTTCGCGGCCGCCGGTGCTGCTGGTGCATGGCGACCGCGACGAACTCATCCCCGCGCAGGCGCTGTTCCACGCCGCGCAAGGCCTGGCCGCGCTGGAAGTGCCCGTGGAATGGCATCTCTCGCAGGGCGTCGGGCACGGCATCGACCAGGAAGGGTTGCGCCACGGCGGGGAGTTTCTGGCGCGCCGTTTCGGCCTCGCCCGCTGACCGGAGAGGCCGGGCGCCCCCGCTTCACAAGGCTGTCACGCTCCCCTAGATTATTATCGATGTCCGATCAGGGGATTCGCGATTGAACGTACACGTTTCGCCCAGCGGTTTTCCGGCTCTGGTGCTGAACGCGGATTTTAGGCCGCTGAGTTATTACCCGCTGTCGCTGTGGTCCTGGCAGGACGCGATCAAGGCGGTGTTTCTCGAGCGGGTGAACATCGTCGCCAATTACGACCGGCTCGTGCATTCCCCGAGCTTCGAGATGAAGCTGCCGAGCGTCGTCTCGCTCAAGACCTATGTGAAGCCCTCGACGCATCCGGCCTTCACGCGCTTCAACGTGTTCCTGCGCGACCGTTTCAGCTGCCAGTATTGCGGCACCCAGGACGACCTGACCTTCGACCATCTGATCCCGCGCTCGCGCGGCGGGCACACCACCTGGTGCAACGTCGTCGCCGCCTGTTCGGTCTGCAACCTGCGCAAGGCGAACAAGACGCCGGACGAAGCCAAGATGTGGCCGTCGCAAATCCCGATCCAGCCGAGCGTGCAGCACCTGCATCGCAACGGGCGGCTGTTTCCGCCCAATTACCTGCACGACAGCTGGGTCGACTATCTCTACTGGGATACGGAACTCGATCCGTAATCGCCGCGCCACAGGGCGCGGACGCCCCAGAGCGCGATGGCGGCGAGCAGCAGCGAGATCAGCACATTGTAGCCGGCGAGCGAAAGGCCGAGGAAGCGCCATTGCACCTCGTCGCAACGCACGATGCGCACGCTTTCAAGCTGCTTGAGCAGGCCGCCCGCGGTGCCGAGATCGTTCATCGGCCCCGAACAATCCTGCGGTCCCTGCCAGAACCCCCATTCGACGCCGGCGTGATAGGCGCCCAGTCCTGCATTCCACAACATGCCGGCAGCGATGACCGCAAGCCCCGCGATCAGAACCTTGCGCGAGGCGCCGACCGAGGCGCCGATCGCCAGCAGGATCGCCAGCGGAATAGCGAAATAATATGCGATGCGCTGCTCCAGGCAGAGCGGACAGGGCAGGATCCCGAAGCCATGCTCGAATATCCAGGCGCCGAGAATCGTCGCGGCCCCGATCGCCGCGATGGTCAGCGGCACCGTCGCCGCCGGCTCCGCCTTCAGACTGGCTGCCGTCATGCCTGCATCCCCAAGTCTCCGGCGCCGGGCATAGCCGCGCCCGCCCGCGCTGTCGATACGGCGTCCCGACGCTCACGCGATCGTGCGGCGTAGCGATCCGCGATCCCGCGGCGATTGACCCCTCTCCCGCCCTCGTATAAGCCGCCCGCATGCCCCTGTGGCGGAATTGGTAGACGCGCCTGACTCAAAATCAGGTGGCCGCAAGGTCGTGCTGGTTCGAGTCCGGCCAGGGGCACCAATAAAAACCTCTCACAAAATCGGCCGTTCGCGGGAGCCGCGATTGCTTTCGGGCCGGGGTGCCAGCCGCAAAAAGACATAATTCGGCCCTACCTCCGGCCGGCCGGAATCGGGGGCTCGTCTTGCGTTGCCTTTCCCGGTAGATATGGCTGAACCAAATGCGGGTTGCGGCCCGCCCACACCGACGCTCGATTGCACGCGGGGAAGTACGATGAACGTTGCAAGCCGCCTCTTCTATTTCACCTTTAGCCTCGCCGTTCTGGCGGCGATGGCGGTCTCGCCGGCCGACGCGCAGCGGCGCGAGGACATGCAGATCGTGGATCAGCCGGGCCTCGTGCCCGAGAGCGAGGATCCGCCGCCCGGCTTCGAAAAGACCGTCGTGCTGTTCCGCACCACCGAGGCGCCGGGCACCATCATCGTGCACACGTCGGAACGCTATCTGTACGTCATCCAGCCGGGCGGGCGGGCGCTGCGCTACGGCATCGGCGTCGGCCGCGACGGCTTCCAGTGGCAGGGGCTGCAGAAGATCACCCGCAAGCAGGAATGGCCGGACTGGACGCCGCCGCCGGAGATGATCGAACGCCAGCCGTATCTGCCGCGCTTCATGGCCGGCGGGCCGGGCAATCCGATGGGCGCGCGCGCGCTCTATCTGGGCCATACCGTCTATCGCATCCACGGCACCAACCAGCCGCACACGATCGGCAGCGCGGTGTCGTCGGGCTGCTTCCGGCTGGTCAACAACGACATCATGGATCTCTACGAGCGCATTCCGGTGGGCACCAAGGTCATTGTGAAACAACGGCCGGAAATCTGATCCGACCGAGCCGACCGTCATCTCATTCCGTATTGATTGCGAGACCGAAAGATGTGGACGTTCCGTACCGGCCTCATGGTGGGCGCGGCGATTGCAATCGCCGTTGCCGCTGCCGCCATCACCTACGAGCGCTACGACACGCAGACGCTCAAGCGCACCAAGAACCGCGACGCGGTGCTGTGCGGCGTGAACCAGGGCCTGCCCGGATTCTCGGCGCAGGACGACAAGGGCAACTGGTCGGGCTTTGACGCCGATTTCTGCCGCGCGGTCGCGGCCGCCATTTTCGACGATCCCAAGAAGGTCATTTTCGTGCCGCTCGACGCTAACGAGCGCTTCCGCGAATTGCAGAAGCGGCGCGTCGACATCCTCGCCCGCAATTCGACCTGGAGCATGTCGCGCGAGGTCGAATTCGGCCTGCAATTTGCCGGCGTTAATTACTACGACGGCGGCGGCTTCATGCTGCGCAAGGACAAGAACAAGGAATCCGCGCTCGAGCTCGACGGCTCGAAGGTCTGCGTGCAGAGCGGAACCACCACCGAGCTCAATCTCACCGACTATTTCCGCGCCAACAACATGAAGCTGGAGGTGGTCCGGCTTCCGCGCACCGACGAGGCGCTGAAGGCCTACAGCGATGGCCGCTGCGACGTGCTGACGGCGGATATCTCGCAGCTCTATGCCCTGCGGGCGCGGCTGCAGAAGCCGGACGAGCACGTCATCCTCGCCGACGTCATTTCCAAGGAACCGCTGGCACCGGTCGTGCGCCAGCGCGACGAGGACTGGCTGCTGATCGTGAAATGGACGCTCTACGCCATGCTGAATGCCGAGGAGCTCGGCGTCGATTCACGGAATATCGACCAGGCGCTGCAATCGAAGAAGCCGGACGTGATGCGTCTCGTCGGCACCGAAGGCAGCTACGGCGAGCAGCTCGGCCTGACCAAGGACTGGGCGGCGCGCATCATCCGCCATGTCGGCAATTACGGCGAAGTCTACGAGCGCAATATCGGCGCGGAATCCAAGCTCAACATCCCGCGCGGATTGAACCAGCTTTGGACCAATGGCGGCATCCAGTACGCGCCGCCGATCCGCTGAGCGGACGCTTGCGATGAACGAAGACGTCTTCAACACGACGATCCGCAAGTTCCTCAAGCAGGTCGGCGTGAATTCCCAGCGCGCGATCGAGGTCGCGGTGCGCGACGCGATCGCCAAGGGCAAGCTCAAGGGCGCCGAGGCCTTGCCGGCAACCGTCACCCTGAAAGTCGGCGGCGTCGATCTTTCGCTCGAGATCGAGGGAACGATCGAGCTGCAGTAGCGCCCGGTCTCGCGGCAAGGGCGGGCTCGGCGGCGACCTCACCGCAGGAACTCGGGCGAAATCAGCTTCGGCAGGAACAGCGCCACGTCAGGCCACACGATGATGAGCGCGAGCACGGCCAGCATCGGCAGCAGCATGATGCAGGTGTCCTTGAGCACGTCGATCATGCGCATACCGGCGATCGAGCAGGCGATCATCAGGCACAGGCCGTAGGGCGGCGTCACCAGCCCGAAGGCGAGCGAAACGATGCCCACGATCGCGAAATGCACCGGGTCCATGCCGACCGATTTCGCCAGCGGTTCGAGGATCGTGCCGACGATGATGATGGCCGGGATGGCGTCGAGAAAGCAGCCGACCACCAGGAATGCGAAGGCGATGAAGAAGCCGGTCCCGATCGGGCCGAGCTGCCAGGACGAGACGCCCGAAAGGATCGCCTTGGGGATTTCGTAATAGGCGAGCAGCCAGCCGAAGGCGCTGGCGGTGCCGACACAGAACAGCGCGATGGCGGCGAACTTGCCGGTATCGAGCAGCGCGAAATGCAGCCCCTTCATGTCCATCTCGCGATAGATGAACAGCGACAGCGCACCGGCATAGAGCACCGCGATACAGGCGGACTCGGTCGCGGTGAACCAGCCGAAAATCTTTCCGCCGACGATGATGAAGGGCGTCATCAGGGCCGGGATCGAGACGATCAGCGACTTGCCGAGTTCGACCCAGGTCGAGCGCGGATAGGTCGGATAGCCGCGTGCCTTGGCATAGGTGTGGACGGTCGCCATCTGCACGAGACCGATCAGCAGGCCGGGAATGATGCCGGCGAGGAACAGCGCCCCGATCGACACGGTCAGGATGCCGCCCCACACGATCATCAGGATCGAGGGCGGGATAACGACGGCGATCACCGCCGACACCGCCGTGATCGCGACCGAGAAGGAATCGTCGTAGCCCTCCTTGCGCTGCGCCTCGATGAAGATTTTCGACTGACTCGCCGCGTCCGCGGTGGAAGAGCCGGAAATGCCGGCGAAGAAGATCGACAGCACCACGTTGATCTGCGCGAGCCCGCCGGGCAGATGTCCGACCATCGCGCGCGACAGGCGCACCAGACGGTCGGTGGTGCCGCCGACATTCATCAGGTTCGCGGTGAGCAGGAAGAACGGCACCGCAAGCAGGATAAAGGAATTGTAGGCGTTGAAGGTTTCCTGCGCGAGCGTCATGACCGAAAGCCGCGGCTCGATCAGCAGGATCGGCAGGCAGGCGAGCGCCAGCGCGAACGCCACCGGGATGCGCCAGAACAGGCAGAAGAAGAAAATCCCGAACAGGATGATCGCGGCGGTGCCGGGTGAAAGCACGGTGCCCATCACTCGTGCCCTCCGGATTTGGCCTCGATGTCGGCGATGCCGGAATCCGGCGCGCCGGGTCCGCGCCCCATCAGCAGCGCGATGTCGTCCCACATCTGCTCGCCCAGAAACAGCAGCCACGTCAGGCCGGTGATCGGCCAGGCGATGTGGATCGTCCAGAGCGGCAGTTCGGCGAGTTCGGACGTGCGGTGCCAGGCGAAGCGGGTGAACTCGTAGCCGGCCCACAGGAAGACGAACGCCATGACCAGCACGCCGAAGCGCGATACCAGCCGCAAAGCCGCCGCCGGCCGCGCCGACAGCCGCGGCCAGATATCGACTTCGAAATGCGTGCTCTCGCGCACCCCGATCATGGCCCCGATCATGATCGTCCACACGAACAGGAAGCGCGCCATCTCCTCGGTCCAGATATAGGAGGGGATGAGTTCGGTGTAGCGCGAGAAAATCTGCAGGCTGACCGGCACGATCAGCACGGCGACCGTCACGACCAGCAATTGCGAGAGGAGCCAGCTATAGCCGGCCAGGAAGGCACGGAAAATTCCGCGCGAGCCGGCGTCGGGTCCGGGTCCGGGCATGGGGCAGTCTCGGTGCGAGAGGAAAGCGGCGCGGGAGGCGGCGGCCGCAACCGGCCGCCGCCCTGCTGAACGCTCAGTTCTGCAACTTCATCGCGCTGATCTGTTCGTAGATCTTGTCGGCGCCGATCTCCTTGGCATAGGTGGCCATCACCGGCGCAACCAGCTTCTCCATCTCGGCGCGGTCCTTGAACGGGATGCGCTTCAGCTTGCCGGCCTTCTCCAGCGTGTCGAGCTTGGCGGTGTCTTCCGAGGACTCGATCTGCCGGCCATAGGCGCCCGCTTCCTTGCCGGCCTTGACGATCGCCTCCTGCAGGTCCTTGGGCAGGCTCTTGAACGTCTTGCCGGAGAAGCAGATCGGCCGGATGGTGATCGCGTGCTCGGTCATCGCCAGGTTGGGGGCGACTTCGTAGAACTTCATCGATTCCACGCCCGCCGCCTCGTTCTCGCCGGCCGAGATCACGCCGTTCTGGATGGCGTTGTAGACTTCGTTATAGGCGATCACCGTCGGCGCCATGCCGACCGCGGCGAAAGTCTTGCTCCAGATCGGCGCGCCCTGCACGCGCACCTTCAGGCCCTTGATGTCGGCAAGCGAGCCCATCGGCTTGTTGATGAAGATGTTGCGCGTACCGCCGCCGGCATAGCCGATCAGCATCACGTCCGCCTTCTCGGAAATCTCGTCGGCCACCGGCTTCAGCACGTCGGCGTCGAGCACCTTGTTCCAGTGCGTGAGATTGGAGAACAGGAAGGGCGCATCGATGAACGGCGCCGCCTTGGAGAAGGTGGACATGTGCGCCGGCGAGACGATGCCGTAATCCACCGCCTTGCCCTGGGCCATGTACTCGAAATACTGCTTCTCCAGCCCGAGCGAAGAATTCTTGTGCAGCACGAAATTGATCGGCTTGCCGTAATATTTCTTCACCAGCTCTTCGAACTTCACCAGCGCCTTGGTGAAGGCATGGTCGTCGTTGAATTGCACGGCGCCGTTCAGCGTGATGACCTGCTGCGCGGCCGCCGGCGTGCATGCCAGCGCAAGGCCGACGACCGCCGCGCCCAGCAGCGAAAATTTGCGATTCATGGTGTGACGTCCTCCCGTGGGGATGCCGGGCTCTGTTGGCCCGTTCCCTAACATGTTAGCGCGGCGGCTCTCGGAGGGATAGCGGAGATTGGCGCCCGCCCGCGCCGACTCACGGAATATCGCGGCGCCAGCGCGCTGCAATGCGGCGATAGGCGAAACGCGCGAAGGCGATGCGGTGGCCGAACAGCAGGATGAGCAGCGAAGGCCCGACGATCAGCGCGGCTGCGACGCCGGCATTCAGCATGCGGCCGCGATCATGCTCCTGCAGCGCGGTGACGATCTGCTTCTGCGAGCGGCGGAACGACAGCCGCGCCAGATCGGCGTCGACATAGCGCGCCTGCCGCACCAGCTTCTCGATATCGTCGAGCAGCGCGACCGCCACCACCGCTTCCACGTCGCGCACCGGCAGGCGATTGCTGACCGAATGGACGGTGCCGTTTTCGAGTTCGAACTGATATTCGGCGGTACGCTGCCAGAGCGGTGCCAGGCGGTCGCCCATAGTGAACAGGCCGGCAATGAGCCAGGTCACGGAAATCGCAATACGCCAACGCACGGAACTGCCCCAGGCCCCATCTGCGCGCAGTCTAGCAAATCGCTTCGCCTGCGAAAGGGAACAGAGCGGCCGCCGGCGGTAGTCGGATAGCGAAGTTTGGCGGGGTTCGGTGCGCCGCTACCATGCGGCTCGAACCGGGTGCGCCGGGCACGCGACCGAGAAACGGAAGGTCGCGCCATGTCTCTTGCCCCGCCGGTCCCTCGGCCGTTCGTCCTTTGCAGCGTCGCCGCCCCCGCGCCGGCAGGCATTGTCGCGCGCGGCCCCTTCGCGCACGCTGCCGCCACCGGACGGTGGCCAGCGGGACTTCGACGGACCGGTGGGAGGCAAATTTGATTTTCGCTGCTGAGCGCGCCGCGCTCAACGCCGCCGAGGAAGAAGTCCGCGCGCAGTTCGAGCGCGCCGGTACCACGCCGCAAATCCTGTCGACCGGCAACCTGTCCACATTCGCGCGCGAATTCGGCTACGCCATCAGGCTTGTCGCCAACGAAAAGGAGATCGTGTTTTTCGCCGCGTTGCAATGGGCGGTGATCGGCGTCGCCTATCTGGTCTGGATCCAGGTGCTCGACTGGATTCCGGATCATGTCTGGGAGAAGGTCAGCAACAGCGACAACGAGATCACCTTCGGTTTGCTCAATACCGTGCTGCTGGCCTGGAGCTTCCTCGTGGTTGCCGTGGCGAGCTATCCGATTTCCCTGCTCAATGCGGCGATCACGGCGGCGCATTACCTGCGCAGCGCGGGGGAGCGTTCGACCATGGCCGGCTGTCTCGATCTCGCCACGCGCCATCTCGGGCGGCTATGGGTATTCACGACCATCGATGCCTGGGTCACGGTCACCGCGATCGTCGACCGGCTGCCGAGCAAGCGCAACCGGCGCACGGCGCTCGACGAATTCCTCTATTACGCCTGGAAAATCGGCACCATCGGCATCGTTCCCGCGCTGGTCGCGGGCAAGGGCTATGCCGAGGCGGCGAAAGACTCGGTGGCGCTGCTGACGGCAAAGCCCGCGCGCACGATCGGCATCCGCATGGGCTACAGCCTGATCTGCTGGATCATCGGCGTTGCGACCTATCTCGGCGCCCTCGCCTACCTGATGCGGCACCCCGGATTCGACAAGGTCAACGAGGTCTACAACTTCTACCTGCTGATGGCGGTGCCGATCCTGATTGCGGTCGCCCTGACCGCCGTGCTGGTGCGACCATTCTATCTGGTCATGGTTTCGAAGCTCTACACCGACCAGGTGCCGGTGCAGCGCGCGGCGGTCTCGCAGCCCGGCAGCCGCTCGGTCGACACGATGGCGGCAATCTTTGTTACGCTGTTCTGTTTCCTGCTTGTCGTCACCGTTTTTGCCGAACCGCTCGGCGTGCGCGCTTTCATCGAATGGGTGGCGCATATCGATTACGGCCGCGCGCCGTAGCGGAGCCGCTTCGGCCGGGCAGGAGGCTCCAGGCACGGATGCGTGAAAAAGCACGCCCGGCGCCCCGGCAATGGACTTAACCCGCGCCCGCAGGGTTACCTTATCCGGGCCGCCACAGAGGCGGCGGGAACGACGCGCGACATGACAGGGGGATGCAATGACCTATGCCGACAGGGGAGCCGATCCGAAACCGATGGTTCCGGCGGTCCGCGGATTGTACGAGAACATCGCCGAATTCTACTGGCCGCTGATCCGCATCACCGCCGGCGCGGTGCTCTTTACGCATGGCTGGCCGAAACTGATGGCCGGCGCACAGGCCTTCGCGGCCGGAAGCCTCGCCCGGCGCGGCCTCGAGCCCTCGCTCCTGCTCGCCTATATCGTGATTTTCCTGGAAACCGCCGGCGCGATCCTGATCATGCTGGGTCTGTTCACGCGCCCGATCGCGGCCTTGCTGGTGATCGAGTTCGCCATCATCCTCTGGGTCGACCGCGGCAACGGCTGGTCGTGGGTCAACCGCGGCGCCGAATATCCGCTGCTCTGGGGCATCGTGTTCCTGGCGATGGTACTGCGCGGCGGCGGCCCGTATTCGCTCGACCGGAAGCTCGGGAAGGAAGTTTGAGCGGATAGCCAGAGAATACGCGCCGTTGCACCGGCGCCATATTCGCGACCGCCGAGATATTCGTCGTAAAGCCTGTCCGCAATCGGGATCGTCGTTTCGTAGAAGCGGTCGTCTCCGGTCTTGTCGCCACCGACGAGCAGAATGACGGCGCGGCGCGGATCGAAGGCATAGAAGCCGCGCCGCGGGCTGCCGCCGCTCTGCACGCGCAGCTCACGCATGCGATCGTGCCGCGAGCCGATGACGCCCGACGAATTGGGAAACGGAAGCTGCGGTTCATGCTCCGCGAGCAGCATAACGATCGCCGCGACGCCTCACCCCGTCCCCGCATTCCGCCTTCCAAACGCCGCTTCCATCTCGCGCCGCACGCTCACCGCCAGATCCTTCTCGTCGATCTCCACGTCGCTCCATTTCAGGCATTCGCCTTCCGCGATGTCGCGCTTCAGCCTGACCTGATGCGCCAGCCCGAGCGGGAGATAGCCGCGCGCAAGCGAGACGTCCGCCGGCTGCTGCTTGCCCCACACGCAGAAGCCGCCCTCGCCGTCGAGCATTTCGCCCGCCTGCAGCGCGCGCTTGGCGGTCGCGACCACATCGGCATTGAACGCCACCGGCGCGCCGGTCGGCTCGCCGCGCAAGGCCGCCGCGGCGACCGAGATGCCGAGTTCGAGCCCGATCATGTGCACGGGGCGGTAGAGCGCGGCAAACTTGCCGCTCTTGTCCGGCAGCAGATGATATTCGCGGAAGCAGCGTCGCGCGTAGTCGGTCTCGCCCTCGAACACGACATAGGTGCCCATCGCCAGATTGTAGGCGATGTCGCGCTCCTCGCGGTCCACGGAGGACACCACTTCGGTCACGCCCGCCTTTTCCAGCACGCCGCCCTCGCTTTTCGGCTTGCACACATCGGCGAGCGCGAAGCGGCTGGCGGGCGGAAACGACAGGCCGTCCGCCTGCGGCACGAGACCGGTGGCATTGCACACCGCGCTCATCTCGATGCCGGATTTGGTGCCGTCGATGAAGGAATTGAACATTTTCGGGTTGATCGACGTGCGATCGTCGATGCGCAGATACTTGTCGAGGATGTCCCACACCGTGTCCGGCGTGGAGCGGTGATAGGTCGGGTGATAGCGCGTCCCCTTGCCGGCGGAGATCACCTTGAAGCCGCAGGCACGCGCCCAGTCGACATGTTCGCAGATCAGCGCCGGCTGGTCGCCCCAGGCCAGGCTGTAGACCACGTTCGCCGCGCGCGCCTTGCGCGCGAGCAGCGGCCCCGCCAGCACATCGGCCTCCACATTCACCATTACGATGTGCTTGCCGGCCGCGATCGCCGCCAGCGCGAAGCGGATGCCGTTTCTGGGATCGCCGGTCGCCTCCACGATCACGTCGATCTCGGGCAGCGCGATCAGCGCGTTCGCATCGTTCGTGACATGCGTGCGGCCGGTTTTGAAGGCGTCGCCGAGCGAGACGGAATCGTAGGACTGATCCGGCCAGCCCGCGGTCTTGAGCTGGCTCTTCGCGCGCGCGACATCGAGATCGGCGACGCCGACGACATGCATCCCGCGCGTCAGCCGCGCCTGCGACAGGAACATGGTGCCGAATTTGCCGGCGCCGATCAGCCCGACCGTCACGGGGCGGCCCGCCGCCTCGCGCTCGAGAAGCTTGGAATAGAGATTCACGCGCGTCCTCCCGGTTTTCCGCCATGTTTGCGGCCGGGAGGACCAAGCGCAAGAGCGCGATCAGCGCAGCTTGGCGTCGACGATGGCCTGGTTGCAGCCGGCGCTGACGAGCTTCTGCGCCTTGTTCAGGCAGGCGAGCACGTTGCCTTCGCCCACCTTCATGCCCGGGCAAAGCCGTCGCGCGTCAGGCTCGCAGACGGTCACGACATTCGCGCGCGCCGTCATCAGCTTGCC